>JAEMTJ010000015.1:0-11669 GCA_016462375.1 Rhodoluna sp.
CGTCTGTGTACTTTTGAGGTTGATTGTTCGGCGGCGAGTTTGTCTGCAACAATTGCAGCAATTTGCGTGAAACTTGAGACACTATGAATTTTGAAGCAATAAGAGCAGATGGACAACCAGGATACGAGATTCTTCTAGGGCGTGGTTTGCTCGATGAGTTAGCTGATGCACTCGGATCAGCGGTTCGTAAGGCTCTAATTGTTTACCCAGAAGCCTTAGAAGCTAGCGCAACGTTTATTGCGGAAACCCTCCGCTCTAAATCCAAGGAAGTTTGGCTATTCCCGGTCGCTGATGGCGAATCTGCGAAAACGGACCAATGGTTGGGGGCGGCTTGGTCGTACCTGGGACAAGCAGAATTTTCTCGCTCTGATGCTGTTATTGGTTTAGGTGGAGGAGCAACAACAGACCTTGCCGGTTTCATCGCCGCAACTTGGCTTCGTGGCATTGCAGTTGTGCAAGTGCCAACGACCCTTCTTGGCATGGTTGACGCAGCTATCGGTGGCAAAACTGGAATAAACACTTTGGAAGGTAAAAACCTTGTTGGCGCTTTTCATGAACCAAAAGCTGTGTTGGCTGATCTAGATTCGCTAGAAGCGCTTCCTAAAATAGAACTCATCTCCGGCTTCGGGGAGATTGTGAAATATGGTTTTATTGCTGATTCAAAGATTCTGGATCTAATTGAAGAAGACGTTGACGATGCTAGAGACACTAAGTCGGAACGTTTTGCTGAACTGGTAAAGCGGTCCATCGCGATCAAAGCGGAGGTTGTTGCTGCGGATTTCAAAGAGAGTTCTCGACGAGAGATACTCAACTATGGGCACACTCTTGCCCACTCAATAGAGCTGGTTGAGCACTACAAATGGCGTCATGGTCACGCGGTAGCTGTTGGGCTCGTCTTTGCTGCGGAGCTTGGAAGACTTTCTGGAAGATTAGATGACTCAACAGCTGACCGTCACCGAAGCATCCTAGAGCTGCTTCAACTGCCAACTAGTTACCCAGCAGACCGTTGGGAGAGCATTTTTACCGGGATGCAAGTTGATAAGAAGAGCCGTGGTGGAATACTGCGGTTCGTTGTACTCGATGGACTCAATAAACCTGGCATGTTGGAAGCGCCAACTAAGGATATGCTCTTCGCTGCCTATTCTGAAATCGCTTCGTAGCCAGTAGATTTGTTGAATGAAGAATATCCTTGTACTCAATGGACCAAATCTTAACCGGCTGGGCTCACGCGAACCTGACGTTTATGGTAGCGCGAGTTACGCAGACCTAGCTAGCAGCCTCAGCGAATTAGCCGCTGATCTGGCTGTGTCTGTTGAGCTCAAGCAAACTAATGACGAGGCTGAGCTCATAGGCTGGCTTCACCAAGCTGTAGATTCCAAGATTGACGTGATACTAAACCCTGCAGCTTTCACTCATTACTCATATGCACTCCGCGATGCCTGCGCCATGGTGACCACAGCTGGATTGAAATTGGTTGAGGTCCACATCTCAAACCCACACTCGAGAGAAGAATTCCGTCACAAATCAGTCATATCTGCCGTTGCTACCGGAGTCATTGCTGGATTTGGACTTGATTCATACCGGCTAGCACTTCGCCAACTGGCACACTGATAAACTGCTATAGGCCATTTGGCCAATAACTCACCAGCGAGGCTCAAAATGGCAACAAGCAATGACCTTAAGAACGGCATAGTTCTTAATATGGATAACCAGCTTTGGTCTGTAATCGAATTCCAGCACGTTAAACCCGGTAAGGGTCCAGCATTTGTGCGTACCAAGTTGAAGAACGTCATTTCAGGCAAGGTCATCGATCGAACCCTCAATGCCGGAGTCAAGATTGACATCGCAACCGTTGATAAACGCGAGATGCAGTATCTATACGGCGATTCTGATGGCTTTGTGTTCATGGATACCCAGGACTACAACCAAGTCACGCTTACCAACGAACTGGTCGGCGATGCAGTGAACTACTTGCTTGAAAATCAGCAGGCTGTCGTTGCGATCCATGAGGGTAACCCGATTTACGTTGAGCTCCCTGCCTCCGTCGTTCTTGAAATCACATTCACAGAGCCGGGACTACAAGGCGATCGTTCTAGCGGTGGCACCAAGCCGGCGACAGTTGAAACAGGACTGCAAATACAGGTTCCCCTGTTTGTCGAGCAGGGAACAAAAGTTAAGGTGGACACCAGAACCGGTGATTACCTTGGCCGAGTAACAGACTGATCTTGAGCGCTAGATCTAAGGCAAGAAAGCGCGCAGTTGATGCGCTTTACGCCGCCGAACTCCGTGATGGCATGCCAACTGAACTGCTTGCCGAAACTAAAACACAGGTAGAAGACAGACAGAATCAGGATGAAATCTTCGATTTCGCCCTAGAACTAGTCACTGGCGTGTTATCAAATCAAATAGAGATTGACGAGACCATCAGCTCAATGGCTCAGAACTGGTCAATAGATCGTATGCCGGCTGTGGATAGGGCAATTTTGAGACTCGGAATCTATGAGATTTCCTATGCTGGGCTAGAACCAGCGGTAGCAATAAGTGAAGCAGTTGCCTTAGCCAATGAACTAAGTACGGATGACTCTGGCACATTTGTAAACGGAATCCTTGCGGCAGTAGCTGCGACCCGCAAACCAATCTAGTCAAATCCTTGCTCTGTGAGTTAGACTGAATGAAATTCATCCTTTAAACGCGTCCTGTGAGGCGCAGAAGGAGGTGGGCGTGACTACACGCACCGTCTTAGATGCTCAAGATATTGAGCGAGCGATAATTCGCATTTCCCATGAAATTGTTGAAGCCAACCAAGGCGTAGATAACCTTGTTTTACTTGGAATACCAACTAGAGGAGTATTTCTAGCTGAACGCATCGGCAAAGCTATCAACAACAACTATCCAGATTTCAATATGAAACAAGGTATTGGACGCCTCGATGTCACTATGCACAGGGATGACCTATCTAAAAACCCTGGCAAAACAGTCACGGCAACACACATCCCGGTTGCAGATATTTCATCAAGCACAGTGGTCCTAGTTGATGACGTCTTGTTCAGCGGGAGAACTGTTAGAGCGGCTTTAGATGCATTAGTGTCTTTTGGCAGGCCTAAGGCCGTGCGCCTAGCCGTTCTTGTAGACCGTGGCCATCGTGAATTGCCGATCAGAGCCGACTATGTAGGTAAGAATCTTCCGACGAATTTCTCCGAAAGAATAAGTGTTCGACTAAGTGAATCAGACGGTGAACAGTCGGTGGTGATTGAGCAATGAAGCACTTACTCAGCATCAACGACCTAACTAAAACAGAAGCGCTGGACATTCTGAATCTTTCATTAGAGATGCAAAAAGTTAACTCGCGAGACGTTAAGAAGTTGCCTGCGCTTACTGGAAGAACCGTTGCCAATCTGTTCTTTGAGGATTCAACTAGAACAAGAATCTCCTTTGAGCTCGCAGCAAAAAGATTGTCTGCCGACGTTATAAATTTCACCGCAAAGGGGTCATCAATAAGCAAAGGTGAGTCACTCAAGGACACAGTGCAAACTCTAGAGGCAATGGGTGTTGAGGCCCTCATCGTTCGACACAATTACAGTGGCGCTGCAAATACAATCGCCAACTCCAAATGGTCAAAAGCATCTGTTATTAACGCCGGCGACGGTACCCATGAACACCCAACCCAAGCGCTGTTGGATGCACTTACTATTAGACAGCGAATCTTCGGCAGAGATAACTTGAACGATCTCTCTGGGCTCCGAGTTCTAATTGTCGGCGACATCCTGCATTCTCGTGTTGCAAGGTCGAACATTCTTCTGCTTCGGACGCTAGGCGCAACAGTTGCGGTATGCGGTCCGGCAACGTTGATACCCGAAGGGATTGAAAACCTATGTGACTTCGTCTTCTATAATCTCGACGAAGCTCTAGGAGCGGATTTTGATGCAGTAATGATGCTGCGCATTCAGGCAGAGCGAATGAACTCAGCGTTTATGCCTAACGCAGCCGAGTATTCAAGTGGTTGGGGATTGGGTGATTCAAGATTCTCCAAGTTGAACTCGAAAACCCTAATACTTCACCCTGGCCCAATGAATCGTGGATTAGAGATTTCTTCAGCAGCAGCAGATTCAGAACAGTCCGCAATTTTAGATCAAGTCACCAACGGGGTGGCTGTGAGAATGGCTGTTCTATACAAACTATTAGCACAGGAGCAGAGCAATGGGTAACCCTCTCACAATTTTTAGAAATGTATCGCTCGCTAACGGTGATTTTGTGGACATTGCTGTTCAAGGTAATCAAATCCTTGAGCTGGGGCCAAAACTTAGCAGCCAAGGTGCTGAAATTGATTGCTCAGGACTAATTGCTCTGCAGGGTTTCGTTGATCTGCACACTCACCTAAGAGAACCAGGTTTTGAACAAAGCGAGACTATTCTCACCGGCTCTAGAGCAGCAGCAATGGGAGGATTTACGGCGGTTCACGCAATGGCTAATACGTCGCCAGTCGCAGATAATGCTGCAGTAGTTGAGCAGGTATTTGCACTGGGTAAGTCAGCCGGCTACGTTCATGTTCAGCCAATCGGCGCTGTTACCAAGAATCTCGAAGGTGAGTCACTTGCTGATTTGCTCAAGATGAATCAGTCTCGAGCGCAAGTTACGGTTTTCAGCGACGATGGGAAATGTGTATCTGACTCTTTACTTATGCGGCGGGCGCTTGAGTACGTAAAGGCCTTTGGGGGAGTGATAGCACAGCATGCACAAGACCCCAACCTAACCGTTGACGCTCAGATGAACGAGAGCACATTGGCTTTTGAATTAGGGCTAACCGGCTGGCCGAGCGTTGCTGAAGAGGCGATTATCGCTCGTGATGTTCTTCTTGCTGAACATGTCGGATCACGTTTGCACGTATGTCATGTTTCAACTGCGGGTTCAGTCGAAATCATCCGCTGGGCCAAAGCCAGGGGAATCAACGTTACAGCCGAAGTTACTCCACATCACCTTCTGCTTACCGAGGATTTGGTTAGGGATTATGACCCTGTTTTCAAAGTAAATCCGCCACTTAGATCAAACGATGATGTGCAGGCTCTCAGGGCTGCTGTTGCCGACGGAACCATCGACATAATTGCTACTGACCACGCACCGCACACTGCCGATAGTAAAGATTGTGAATGGGGTCAAGCTGCCTTCGGAATGATCGGTCTAGAGACTGCGATGAGCGTGGCAAAAACCGCTCTCGTTGACACCGGCCTTATAAATTGGACACGTCTTGAGCAATTACTATCTTCCAACCCAGCGAACATCAGCGGGCTAGCGCGTCATGGAAAACCCCTCAGTATTGGCAATCCAGCGAACATAACTTTCATTAATCCACAGAGCAAGTCAATTGTGAATAATTACAGCCAGAGCAAGAGTTCAAACAACCCTTATGTTGGGGTCGAACTTTCTGGTCAAGTAGTGCACACACTATTCGAGGGTGTCCTCACCGTCAAAGATGGCCAAATTCAGGAGCTCAACAATGCCTAGACATGAAAAAAACGCAATGCTTGTTTTGGAAGATGGTAAATCTTTCAGTGGACACTCGTTTGGCTCTTCAGCTACCACGCTGGGCGAGATTGTTTTCGCAACCGGTATGTCCGGCTATCAAGAAACTCTTACCGACCCCTCCTATGCAGGACAGATTGTTGTTCAAACTGCACCGCACATAGGTAACACCGGCATGAACTCTCGTGATGAGGAATCTGACAGAATCTGGGTTTCAGGTTATGTTGTGCGTGATCTAAGCCGAGTTGTTTCAAACCACAGAAGTGAGCGCAGTCTAGAGACGGACTTGATTAAGGACAATATCACAGGTATTTCTGGATTGGACACTCGTGCACTTACGCTCCACCTGCGTGATCGTGGTGTCATGAGAGCTGGAATCTTCATCGGTGATGCTGCTCAACGACCGTTAGACGAATTGATTGCAACCATCAAAGACTCGGCAGAAATGAAGGGCAGATCTCTCAGCAGTGCGGTTTCAACTGTAAATAACTATGAGGTTGCCAATGAAGGCATTCTCATCGGAAAAGTTGCCATTGTTGACCTAGGCGTTAAGCGCTCGACTATCGAGAACATGGTCGTCAGAGGATTGTCGGTTGAGGTTCTTCCAGCCAGTGCTACATTCCAACAGATTTTAGACACGAAACCCGATGCAGTGTTTTATAGCAATGGACCGGGCGACCCTGAAACAGCTACGTCACAGGTTGAAACTCTCCAGCAGATTCTGCGAGCTGGTATTCCATTTTTTGGAATCTGTTTCGGTAATCAACTGCTGGGTCGAGCACTAGGTTTTGAGACCTACAAACTTGCCTTTGGGCACCGTGGGATTAACCAGCCGGTTCTCGACAGAAGAACTGGACGTGTGGAAGTCACAGCACATAATCATGGCTTTGCAGTTCGAGTGGAAGGCGGAGACGTGGTGGATTCGCCAGCCGGTTTTGGCAAGGTTAAGGTTAGCCACATTTGTCTCAACGATGATGTTGTCGAAGGTCTCGAGTGTCTCGATCTGCCAGCTTTCTCGGTACAATATCACCCCGAAGCTGCCGCTGGGCCACACGATGCCAACTATTTATTTGATCGATTTGTCGAAATGATCCAAGCTAAGAAAGTTAACTAATGCCCCGTAGAGAAGACATCAAGAGTGTATTGGTTATTGGCTCAGGACCAATCGTTATCGGGCAGGCTTGTGAGTTCGACTACTCGGGAACTCAGGCGTGCCGAGTGCTTCGTGCAGAGGGGATTCGCGTCATCCTGGTAAACAGTAACCCTGCAACGATCATGACCGATCCTGATTTTGCTGATGCGACATACATTGAACCGATTACCTCTCAGGTAATTGAAGAGATCATAAAAAAAGAAAAGCCAGATGCAATTCTGCCAACCCTTGGTGGACAGACTGCACTAAATGCTGCCATGGAGCTTCACGAACTAGGCATTCTAGAGAAATACGGTGTCGAACTTATCGGAGCAAAAGTTGAGGCAATAAGAGCTGGGGAGGACAGGCAATCTTTCAAACAGCTTGTGCTTGACGCTGGTGCAGAGGTCGCGAAGTCTGTTATTGCGCACAACATGGATGACGTTCTCGGCGCAGTAGCGATACTGGGGTATCCACTGGTAGTTAGGCCCTCTTTTACAATGGGCGGTTTGGGTTCGGGTTTTGCTTACAACGAGGTAGATCTGCGACGTATCGCCGGGGCTGGATTACAGGCGAGTCCAACAACCGAAGTGTTGCTTGAGGAGTCAATACTAGGTTGGAAAGAATATGAACTTGAGTTGATGCGTGACACAGCTGATAACACCGTTGTGGTCTGTTCTATTGAAAACGTTGATCCAGTTGGTGTTCACACCGGAGATTCAATTACTGTTGCACCTGCGTTAACGCTCACAGATCGCGAATATCAGAACCTTAGAAACATTTCCATTGACATCATTAGAGCTGTCGGTGTCGACACTGGCGGCTGCAACATTCAGTTCGCGGTTGAACCGGATACCGGTCGAGTGATAGTCATCGAAATGAACCCTAGAGTCAGCCGTTCTTCGGCCCTAGCGTCTAAAGCCACCGGCTTCCCGATTGCCAAAATTGCTGCCAAGCTCGCAATCGGTTACCGCCTTGATGAAATCCCTAACGACATCACCAGAGTCACACCAGCGTCCTTTGAACCGACCTTGGATTATGTTGTGGTCAAGGTACCTCGCTTCGCATTTGAGAAATTCCCAGCAGCAGACGCGACATTAACTACAACAATGAAGTCTGTGGGTGAAGCTATGGCGATTGGACGCAACTACTCGCAGGCACTGCAGAAAGCGCTCCGCAGTTTAGAAAAGCGTGGATCATCTTTCTTCTGGTCAGAATCGAGCTTGGATAAGGTTTCCCTGCTACAAAAATCTAAGACACCAACCGACGGTCGAATTGTGACCGTCCAGCAGGCACTTTTAGCTGGGGCAACGGCTGCAGAGTTATTTGAAGCAACCAAGATCGACCCTTGGTTTATTGATCAAATAGTTCTTATAAATGAAGTCGCGAGCGAAATCAAGAAAGCTGAGACCCTAGACCCCTCAATTCTTAGCTGCGCAAAGGAATACGGCTTTAGTGATATCCAAATTGCACAACTTCGTGGTTTGACTGAGATTGAGGTGCGTCAACTTAGATACGCGCTAAATGTTCGACCTGTTTACAAGACTGTTGATACTTGTGCCGGGGAATTCCCGGCACAAACTCCCTATCACTACAGCACATATGAGCAGGAAACAGAAGTGCGACCATCGCAGGCAAAGAAGGTTGTGATTCTTGGTTCTGGACCGAACCGCATCGGTCAAGGTGTTGAGTTTGACTACTCCTGTGTGCACGCTTCATTTGCTTTGCATGATGCAGGCTTTGAGACAATCATGATTAACTGCAACCCAGAGACTGTTTCTACTGATTACGACACCAGCGACAGACTCTATTTTGAGCCTCTTACTCTTGAAGATGTACTCGAGGTTATCCACGCTGAATCAGCAAGTGGTGAGCTGGTTGGTGTCGTGGTGCAGCTTGGTGGGCAAACAGCTCTTGGTTTAGCTCAAGGTCTTAAGGCAAACGGGATTCCAATTCTAGGCACTTCACCTGATGCTATTGATTTAGCCGAGGAGCGCGGAGCTTTCTCTAGAATTCTCGATGAGGCCAAGTTGATCTCTCCGGCGAATGGAACAGCCATCAATCTAGAAGAAGCACTCTTGATTGCAGAGCGAATTGGCTACCCAGTCTTGGTTAGACCGTCTTTCGTACTCGGTGGAAGAGGTATGGAGATTGTTTATGACTCCGCGGCTTTAGTGGACTACTTTGATCGAATCGCAGACCAAGCAATCGTCGGGCAAAACCACCCGCTTCTTGTCGATCGATTCCTAGATGACGCTATAGAGATAGACATCGATGCAATATTCGACGGTACCGAACTCTACGTAGGTGGAGTTATGGAACATATTGAGGAGGCGGGGATACACTCGGGTGACTCATCCTGCACACTCCCACCAATTACCTTGAGTGCAGCACAGATCGATCGTGTTAGAACAGCTACCCTGAAAATTGCCCAGGGAATCGGAGTGGTCGGCTTGCTCAACGTCCAGTTCGCTCTTGCACACGATGTTCTCTACGTCCTTGAAGCTAACCCCCGGGCATCTCGAACTGTTCCTTTCGTGTCAAAAGCTCTGGGCATCACTTTGGCGAAGGCAGCAGCTTTGGTGATGGTTGGGAAGACAGTTCCAGAGTTAGTAGCAGAAGGTCACCTGCCAGCCAAGGACGGCACTCACATCCCGGCTAGCTCGGCAATCTCAGTGAAGGAAGCAGTTCTTCCGTTCAAGCGCTTCGCTACCAAAGATGGGCGCTTTGTCGACTCCTTGCTGGGGCCAGAGATGCGCTCAACTGGCGAGGTTATGGGAATAGATATTGATTTCCCAACGGCTTTTGCAAAGAGCCAAGCCGCCGCTGGAAGTGCGCTTCCAATTTCAGGAAAGATTTTTATCTCAGTTGCAGATCGAGATAAACATCAGGTTATCCTTCCAGTTAGAAGACTGTGGCAACTTGGCTATGAAATCTTGGCAACCTCAGGCACCGCGGCTATTTTTAATAGGCATGGAATTCCTAACCGAATAGTTCGTAAGCACAGCGCGGATGATAACGCTCCACAAGGGCCCTCTATCGTTGATTTAATTCTGGCAGGAGAGGTTGACGTAGTTGTGAATACCCCTTCCGGAACAGATGCGCGTAAAGACGGCTATGAGATTCGAGCTGCAACAACAGCTGCCGACATCCCAATCTTCACGACGATTGCGCAACTTTCAGCTGCCATCGGTTCCTTTGAAACAGTGATCGCAGGATCGTTCAAGGTGCGTTCGCTCCAAGAGCACGCGAATGACAGGAGAACAGCAATTGCCTGAGACTTTCTCGAGACTGCTTGAACAAGCATTTAGTAAAAGTGGACAACTCTGTGTTGGTATCGACCCTCACGAGGAATCTCTTGATGACTCAGGTTTTTCTCGATCAGTAGAAGGTCTAAGGCATTTCAGCCTGAGCTTGCTAGATGAGTTAACTGGTACAGTGTCAATCATTAAGCCTCAAGTTTCATTCTTCGAAAGATTTGGATCAGCTGGCTTTAAAGTACTCGAAGATCTATGCGCGGAAGCAAGTAGTAGAGGGTTTTTAGTTATCGCCGATGCAAAGCGAGGGGACATTGGCTCGACGATGAGTGCTTACACTCAAGCCTGGCTGGGCAAGGCTGCCCCATTTATTGTTGATGCGCTCACCCTTAGTCCTTTTCTTGGCGTCGGATCTTTAGCCCCCGCTGTTGCTATAGCGAGCGAGCGAGGAAAAGGCCTCTTCGTATTATGCGCAACATCAAACCCTGAGGGACGAACGCTACAGCTGGCCACTGTAGGGGGAATGTCGACTTCAAAATCTATTGCCACTGAAGTTTCATTACTAAATCAGGTTTCCGCTCAGAGTAAAACACGATTTGGCAACATCGGTTTGGTAATCGGAGCAACAGTCAATCTTGATGCCTATGGTCTGAAAGACCTTAATTCGGGCTCTTTAGCAATAGCAACCCCAATTTTAGCGCCTGGTTTTGGCGCACAGGGAGCTCGACTGTCAGACGCCAAAAGTATTTTTGGTTCAAATTCTGACAAAGTCATCTACACAATTTCACGGAGTGCGCTTCGCAATGGGCTTCACTCTGTTCAGTCGGTAGTAGCCGCTGATCAACAAGAGCTTGCTCAGGCGCTTAGAGAATAGGCTGGTCACATGAGTCGCTTAACTGTTATTGCTGGTCCAACTGCTGTTGGCAAGGGGACTGTGGTGCGTTGGATTCTTGACACACACCCAGAGATTCAGGTGTCAGTCTCGGCCACAACTCGAGAGCCACGGCCTGGTGAAGAGCATGGCAAAGACTATTACTTCGTGTCTGCGGCCGAGTTTGAACGTATGCAGTTAGAGAGCGAACTGCTTGAATTTGCAGTGGTCCACGGCGCACACAACTATGGAACCCCCAGAAAACCTGTGGTTGAAGCTCTCGCGGCAGGCAAACAGATGATTCTAGAGATCGATCTACAGGGAGCTCGCCAGATTCGACAGAGCATGCCAGAGGCCAACCTAATATTTATTGCCCCTCCAAACTGGGAAGAATTGGAGCGAAGGTTGGCCCAAAGGGGTACCGAGTCTGAAGAGCAAATTGCTGTAAGACTCGCCACCGCTAGGGAGGAAATGGCTGCCGTTGGCGAGTTTGACTACGTGGTTATCAACACGGATGTAGCGGAATGTGGGCAACAGGTCTTAGACTTAATGCAAGCTTCGTAATCCATTTAGGATTCCAACCCAAACAACCAACTGAAAGCAAGTAATCCATGTCTGAAAAACTAGAAGGTATCGTTTCACCGTCAATTGACTCACTGATGTCAAAGCACTCTTCAAAGTATGGATTGGTCATTTTTGCCGCTAAGCGTGCACGTCAGATCAATGATTATTACTCAGCTCTTCACGAGGGTTCATTGTTCACTAACGTTGGTCCTTTGGTTGATGCAGCAGTTGACGACAAGCCTCTCTCAATTGCCATGCGCGAAATCGTTGCTGGAGCAATCACAGCTGAAGAAACCAACAACTAGTAGAAATTAGCTAGCTTGCGAAT
>JAEMTJ010000015.1:11769-20000 GCA_016462375.1 Rhodoluna sp.
CCTGCAACAGCTAGCTTTCTTGCAAGATATGCAGTTGGTATAGCGGATGACCTTCTAATGAATGTTCTACTAGCTACCAAGGCAGTTGTGGTCGTCGCGCCAGCGATGCACACTGAGATGTGGAACCATCCCGCAACCCAAACAAACATTTCAATCCTAAAAGCAAGGGGAGTAGTTGTAGTTGAGCCTGGAGTTGGCAGATTAACCGGTGACGACACCGGTGTTGGAAGGCTCGCTGAAACACAGGTAATTGTTTCCCAGTCTCTTGCTCTCACGGGCAAGAAGGATTTCCTAGGCAAGACAGCTCTAGTTGTAACTGGTGGGACTAGAGAACCTCTTGATTCGGTTCGGTACATCGGCAATCGATCTTCGGGTAAACAGGGTCTTGCGCTTGCAGATGCTGTTCAAGCCAGAGGTGCCAAAGTGACACTCATTGCTATTAATCTAGAGCAAGATCTTTCACGGTTTTCAAGTGTCCAACGTGCAGAAACGGCTCTTGATGTGGAAACTTTGCTGGCAGCAGATCTTTCTGCAATTGACTTAGTTTTGATGCCTGCAGCAATCGGTGACTTCAAAGCAAGTGAAGTAACCCAAGGTAAACTTCATCGAGGTGAAGTGGATGACCTAAAAATAACACTAGAGAGTAATACTGACATCATTCAGAGCCTTGCGACCAGGATGCAACATCAAGAAGTACGACCCGTAATTGTTGGTTTCTCAGCTCACGCTGGAAAGTATGAACGAGAATCCTTACTCGAAGTTACTAAATCCAAGCTTCAGAGGAAATTAGTGGACGTTGTTGTAGCCAACGATGTATCTGACGGAGCAATCTTTGATTCGGATAGCAATGAAGTTCTTATTTTGGGGAAGAATTCACAAACTACATCTAAAGGGTCAAAATTGCAGGTAGCCAATGAAATTCTAGATTTTGTCCTACCGTTGCTTCGCTAGATTGCCCCTGTTGTTAATTCAGCGATTGTCGGAGTCGAGAGATATACTTAGGGTCTTATGAGCGACATTCGATACTTCACCTCAGAATCAGTAACTGAGGGTCACCCAGACAAGATTTGTGATCAGATAAGCGACGCCATCCTTGACGACTTGCTCAAGCAAGACAAATCATCAAGAGTCGCTGTTGAAACTTTAGTCACTACAGGTTTGGTTCACGTGGCGGGAGAAATCACCACCGAGGGCTACGCGGAGATTCCTGACATCGTGCGAGCAAAGCTTTTAGACATCGGCTACAACTCCTCCGAAATCGGTTTTGACGGAAACTCCTGCGGGGTATCTGTATCGATTGGAAGGCAATCCCCAGACATCGCCATGGGGGTAGACACATCTTCTGAGGAAAGGAATTCTGAAGGAGAGAGCGATTACGACAAACAAGGTGCTGGGGACCAGGGTCTTATGTTTGGATTTGCTTGCACTGAAACACCTCAACTGATGCCACTTCCAATCAAACTAGCCCACTCGCTTGCTGAACGTCTTGCAGAAGTGAGACACCAAGGGATAGTCGATTTCCTGAGACCTGAT
Source organism: Rhodoluna sp. (assembly GCA_016462375.1). Lineage (GTDB taxonomy): Bacteria > Actinomycetota > Actinomycetes > Actinomycetales > Microbacteriaceae > Rhodoluna. Next base: position 13,303 of record JAEMTJ010000015.1, read on the forward strand.
GGAAAGACTCAGGCCACTATTGGCTATGAAAACGGACTTGCTACATCAGTCAGCACTGTTGTGATCAGTACACAGCACAACCCAGGAATCTCACATGGGCAAATTCAGGCAGCTGTCACTGAATTCGTAATTGCTCCAGTTCTTGCCTCGTTTGACTTTGATTACCGGGAGAGCCAAATATTGGTGAATCCAACCTCACAATTTGTGATCGGCGGACCGCAGGGAGACGCTGGACTAACTGGTAGAAAGATTATTGTTGACACTTACGGTGGTTACAGCAGACACGGTGGTGGCGCATTTAGTGGAAAAGATCCAACTAAAGTTGACCGCTCAGCCGCATACGCGACTCGTTGGATCGCCAAAAATGTTGTCGCTGCTGGACTTGCCGACAAAGTAGAGATTCAGGTTTCTTACGCTATTGGTCGGGCGCGACCACTTGCTGTCTATGTTGAAACTTTTGGAACTGCTCATGTTGATAACAAAGCCATAGAAAAAGCAATCAGTGAAGTCTTTGATCTTCGTCCCGCTGCCATTATCGAGGAGCTTGACCTGCTACGACCTATCTATGGCAAGACATCAACATATGGACATTTCGGAAGAGAGATACCGGAGTTCACGTGGGAACGCACTGATCGAGTTTCAGATTTGAGATCCGCCGTCGGGCTATAGAGATGAAGATAGCTTCAGTAGTTTTTAACTCATCCCTACCACAACTGGATAAGGTCTTCGACTATCTAATTCCTGACTCTCTTGCGAACCGAATTGTAATCGGAGTACAAGTAGCGGTACCTTTCGGAACCTCCAAGAATCTCAAAACTGGAATAGTCATAGCCATCGCGAATATCTCTGCACACACCGGCATTCTGTCTGAGATTGCCGAAGTTGTATCGGCTCTGCCGGTACTAACGATGGAACAGTACGCGCTGTGTAAAGAAGTTGCAATTCGGCAACTGGGCCAAGTCGGCGAACTTTTAGGAACTGCGGTTCCAAAACGCTCAATAAGGGCAGAGGCTAATTTTCTGAAGAGCCTTAAAAACGACCCACCCAAGACTTCTGCAGCTACCGCTCCAAAAAAGATAGGCGCAATACGTACTTTCTTCTCACCGGGGCTGCTCGATGAGGATAGTCAATCTCATTGGACGACGTACATAATCGAAAAGGCGAAGCACCAACTTCAAAATAACAGAGGCGTTTTGGTTGTTTTACCTGATTTTAGAGAACTAGCGGCTTTCGAAGAAGCTCTTCAGCTCGCAGGGTTGGAGAGTTTCTCTTGCCGACAAAGTAGCGAAGACACTCTACAAATTAGATGGACCAATCACCTGCGATCAGTCAATGACAGTGGACTCATTGTTTATGGGACCAGATCCGCCAGTTTTGCTGCCTGCAATGATCTATCATCAATATTTATTTTGGATGACGGAGACGAATCACACCACGAGCAGGGCTCTCCGTATTGGAACTCACGAGATGTTCTGCTCCAGAGAAGCCATTTAGAGCAGTGCAGCATCGAGTTCATAGCGCATTCACCTAGTTCCGAGGTATCGAGGCTTTGCGAATTAGGTTACCTCGACCAGATAACAACGACTGCTCATAAACCTTTAGTCAGAATCTCGATTGATACTGAGCGCATCGATACTGAAACTTATGCATTGATCGCCAAGACGCTTGGTGATGACAAGCCAGTACTGATTCAGATTGCTAATCTTGGTTACGCGACGGCCCTAGCCTGTCTCAGTTGTAAGGAAATTAGGCGTTGTGACACCTGTCATAGTTCACTCTGGCTAGATCCAAGTAGGACTGCTCGATGTCGAGGCTGTAAAAAAACTGCTGAAAATATTTGCTCTTGTGGTGGCTCATCAATGCGACCAACTTCGCTCGGCAGTAACGCTCTAGCTGAGCAACTGACCAGAAGTTTTCCTAAGGCACACATAATCCACAGTTCGGGAGCCGAACGCATCACTGGTATTGAACGCAAGGGAACTTTGGTAATCGCTACTCCTGGTGCAGAACCCTCCGTCGCTGGAGGCTTCAATCTGGTTGTCTTAGCAGACAGTCTTGCAATGTTGGGTGTCCCCAGGCTTCGAGGCTTAGAGCAGGCATGTCAAAAGTGGTCGAACGCGATAGCCAAAACTTCCTTTGATGGGTTGGTGGTGATTGTGGGAATCACAGGGGTTCTTGCTGAACAATTGCGGAACTTGGACTTCTCAGCAGTTGTCCGAGACGACATGCTGGAAAGATGCGAATTAGGCTTACCACCAGCAACAAGAATGCTGTCGATTTCTGCTTCTAACGCGATTGACCATAAGCGCATAAGTGAAGCTATAAAGACCGAGATCGCTGAATTGGAGTCAATTCCAACAGCTGTTCCTAATACCATTGTTTACGGTTACCCTATCGGCGCAGGCAATACGGTGGCGTCGAAGCTCAAGATTTTGGTGAACTCAGTTTCGAAGAGCAGTAAGAACAAATTGCCAGGTCAGCGCGTTTTGTTTCTTAATATGGATGACCACAAAGCTATTTAGTGTGCGAAAGGAATTCTGATGAAATTGATTTTTGCTGGAACTCCTAGAGTTGCTGGGGATTTTCTAGCTTCACTTGTGTCTTCCGGGCACGAAGTGGTGCTCGTTATAACAAGAGAAGACGCGCCTGTTGGAAGAATGAGGACGCTGAATCCTTCAGATGTTGCTTTGGTGGCAACTGACCTTGGAATTCCAATCATTAAAGCTAATCGACTCAGCAGTGCTCAACTCGAAATAATTGCTAACTCTGGAGCTGAACTTGGCCTGATAGTTGCATATGGTTCGATTCTTAGGGCGGATGCCCTATTGTCTCTGAAGGCTGGATGGTACAACTTACATTTCAGCCTGTTGCCAAAGTACCGAGGGGCTGCTCCTGTGCAGAGAGCTCTAGAGGCAGGAGAGTCGGAGACGGGTGTCACGATGTTCAAACTCGATGAAGGTATGGACTCGGGCCTAGTGGTTGGATCTAGCATCACCAACATTGGATCTCGTGAAAACTCTGGCGATCTCGTCAAAAGACTGGGTCAGCTAGCTGTTAATCTAACACTCGAGTTACTGCCAAGAATCTACAGCGGCATTCACGACTTGACAGCCCAAAGTGGCGAACCAACTTTTGCGAGAAAACCAACTAGAGACGATGCAAAGGTGGACTTCAACAGTCCTGCAGTTGGGGTAGAGAACCTTATCCGTGCAATGAACCCTGAGCCAATGGCGTGGTGCTCAGTTGGTGAAGAACCTATGCGAATCTTGGACGCGATCGAGACACAATCTGCAGTGCCTCTTTCAGCGATGGCAGAGCTTTCACCTGGGGGGCTGTATTTCATTGAAGGGAAACTATTCGCTAAATGCGGATCAGGTTCAGTTATTGAACTTTTAGAAGTCCAGCCATCTTCGAAGAGGGCTATGTCAGCAATTGAGTGGTACAACGGAAATCGTACAGTTAAGCGTCTCTTGTGAGAGTAGCAGTCACTGCTCGAAGCGTTGCACTGGATGCACTTAACAAGGTTTATTTAGAAGACGCTTACGCCAATCTCGTTATGCCTTCTCTGCTTACACAAGCTCGGCTGCCTGAACGGGATGGAGCATTCGCTCAAGAGCTAGCCTTCTCAACTATTCGCTGGCAAGTTACCTATGACAGAATTATTGACCAAGTTAGTTCTCGACCAGTTAGCGAGATTGAAGTAGGTTTGCTAAACGGAATACGCTTAGGAGTCCATCAGCTTCTTCAAATGCGAGTTCCAGCGCACGCTGCAATAAACGAAACAGTAAACCTTATCCGCCAAAGTTTCGGTGAAAAAGTGGTTGGCTTTGCAAACGGTGTATTGCGACGGATAAGCGAGCGAGACATTTCAGATTGGCTCGACTTACTCGAAGCTAAGGAACAAAACCCCACAGCCAAGCTTGCAGTTCGATACAGCCATCCTGAATGGATTGTTCGCGCTCTACAGCAAGCACTTAAAAGTGATGGCATCGAAGATTCGGTTGAGGCTCTGCTTGCAGTTAACAACATCCCAGCCCTAGTTACTTTGATAGCTCTACCAGGGCTAAGCAGTAGGGAAGATTTCCTTCACGACGGGGTAGAAGCAACTCCCGCTAGCCCCTATGGTTTTACAATTCCTTCGGGAGACCCAAGTTCGTTTGACGAAATTCGTTTAGGTGAAGTCCGTGTTCAAGACGAAGGTTCTCAGATTGCGGGGCTTGCACTTGTTTTGGGTCGGGATGTTGGATTTGATGAGAAGTGGCTTGACATGTGCGCAGGTCCTGGAGGAAAAGCTTCTCTATTGGCTGCTTTGGCACGCCAAAGTGGAGCAAAACTAACCGCTAACGAAGTTCAACCACATCGACTTGAGCTTGTCAGCAAAGCTTTGAGACCTTTTCCCGAAGTAACGCTAATGGGTGAGGATGGAAGAGCTTTCGGGGAGACTCATCCGGAATACTTTGATCGAATACTTATCGATGCGCCTTGCACCGGCTTAGGAGCGCTTCGGAGAAGGCCAGAAGCCCGATGGAGAAAAAGTGCTGATGATCTCAAGTCTTTATGTGAACTGCAATACCAACTTCTCGAGAGCGCTTACAGAGCCTTAAAGCCTGGTGGGCTACTTCTCTATGCGACCTGTTCACCACATTTGTCTGAAACTACCGCAGTAATCAGTAAAGCAGCAAAGACTATGGATTTGGAGGTGTTGGACTTATCCGCTTTGCTAAACACGACCTATTTCCGTGGTTCACTACCCGCCAACCGCAAGACTGTTCAGTTATACACTCAGCGGGACGGCACAGACTGTATGTTCATGGCGCTAATCTCAAAGTAAGTAACTTTGGTTAGGCTTTAGTTTATGGACATCCGGATTCAACCCAGCATCCTCAGCGCAGATTTTGCCAATCTTGAGACAGATTTTGCCAGCATAAGCTCAGCTGATGGCATACACGTCGATGTGATGGACGGACATTTTGTGCCAAACCTTACTTTCGGGTTACCCGTGGTTAAGCGGATGCAAGAAATCTCCACGTTGCCGCTAGATGTTCACCTAATGATTGAAGACTTGGACCGATGGGCAGTCGAATACGCAAAACTTGGTGTCTTCTCAGTGACTATGCACATTGAAAGTTGCCGTGACGTTGTCGGCACGATTAAAGCTGTCAAGTCAACCGGCTCTCGGGTTGGCTTAGCCATCAAACCAGCAACACCGATAAGCGCTATTGAGCCATATCTTGCAATCGTGGACCAAGTATTGGTCATGTCAGTGGAACCAGGTTTCGGAGGACAGAGCTTCATACCTGAAAGTCTCCAAAAAATCCGTGACCTAAAGGCGAAACTTAATGCGCTGTCACTCTCAACTTGGTTACAGGTAGATGGTGGGATCAATCTCGAAAACATAGAAGCCGTCGCAGCCACTGGTGCGGATACCTTCGTTGCGGGCAGTGCAGTTTTCACTGCAAGTGATAGAGCTCAGAGCATCGTTTCTCTGCGGGATTCTGCTCTTAAAGGCTCTCTGACCCTGTAACCCATAAACTTTTGGGTAAAATGGGTTAATGAAAACCTTTGAACAACTGTTTCTCGAGATATCGGGTAAGGCTTCCGCCGATCCAGCGTCATCAAATACGGCGGGGTTGCTATCCGAAGGCGTCCACGCCATTGGCAAAAAAGTCGTTGAAGAAGCTGCTGAAGTTTGGATGGCAGCCGAATACCAGAGCAAGGACCAACTTTGCTTAGAGATTAGCCAACTTATCTACCACCTGCAGGTTTTGATGGTAGCGAAAGAGATCTCAATTAGCGATTTGGAAGCGAAGTACTAAATGACTGAATTATTGAAGGTAGCCGTCCCAAACAAGGGGATTCTGAGCGAATACGCAACACAGATGCTTGAAGAGGCTGGTTATGCAGTTCGCAAGGACACAAAAACGCTCCGAGTATTGGACTCCGTAAACGGTATCGAGTTTTTCTATTTGCGACCAAGAGACATCGCCACATATGTTGGCACAGGGGCACTTGATCTGGGTTTAACTGGTTTAGATCTACTTGCAGACAGCAGGTCTGATGCAGTTAGAGTAGCAGACCTAAACTTTGGTAAATCAACTTTTAGATTCGCTGGCGAACCAGGTCGATTCTCTCAGCTTGCAGATATATCTGGTAAGCGGGTTGCAACAGCTTACCCAGACTTACTTCAAGATTTTCTAATCGCCAATGGAGTTACTGCTGCAATCGTAAAACTAGATGGCGCGGTTGAAACAGCAGTGAGCTTGGGTGTTGCGGACTTGGTAGCCGATGTTGTTTCCAGTGGAAATACTTTGCGTCAAGCTGGATTAGAAATTTTTGGTCCTGTTATTTTGGAATCATCTGCTTACCTAATCGCTAATTCGAGTTCGCTATCTAAAGCCACGACATTGCTAAGAAGACTCAACGGGGTTCTGGTGGCGCGCGAATTTGTTATTTTTGACTACGACTGCCCGGCCTCACTTGTCGAGCAGGCATCAAACATAACTCCAGGCATAGAATCGCCAACTATTTCGCCAACTAAGGATGCTGAGTGGGTTGCAGTGCGCGCGCTGGTCAGACGAGAACTAACAAACGAAAAAATGGATGAGCTTTACGATTTAGGTGCTAGAGCAATCCTGGTATCCGCAATTCACGCAGCCAGGATCTAATTTTGACACTAGCCATCAGAATCATTCCTTGTC
>JAEMTJ010000015.1:20010-27661 GCA_016462375.1 Rhodoluna sp.
CTTGACATTAACGCTGGCAACGTCGTTAAAGGTTTTCAATTCAAGGACCTGGTTGATGTTGGTGACCCAGTTGAACTTGCTCGTAAGTATTACTCCCAAGGCGCGGATGAGATAACTTTTTTGGACGTTACTGCTAGTACTGAAGGTAGACTGGCGATCCTAGATATCGTCTCTAGAACGGCTGATTCTTGTTTCATACCTCTAACAGTTGGTGGTGGAATCAGAACTCTCGAGGATGTCAGGGCACTCCTTGCTGCAGGAGCCGACAAAGTTAGTGTTGGCACTGCCGCCGTGAGCAATCCAAATCTGCTACATCAAATCTCGATGGCTTACGGCGATCAGATACTTGTCGTATCAATGGATATAAAGAGGACAGGTGCTACCGATTCAGGCTTCGAACTAACATCTCATGGTGGAAGACAAGTCACCGGCATCGATGCTTTGGCTTGGATTGAATCCAACCAGGGAATTGGAATTGGTGAACTATTGCTAAACAGCATGGATTCGGATGGCACCAGAGCAGGATTCGATGTCGAGCTAATCGCTGCGGTTCGAAACATCACCGGACTGCCTTTGATTGCCAGTGGTGGCGCGGGTTCTGCTGGAGATTTCGTTGTCGCAGCAAAGGCTGGGGCCTCAGCCGTCCTAGCAGCGTCAATTTTTCACAGCGGCGAAATTACTATAGAAGAGGTAAAACAAGAGTTCAAGAGCCAAGAGATCGAGGTGAGATAGTGATTGACGCAACCCAAGTTAAGTTTAATGCTTCTGGCCTATTGCCCGCCATCATCCAAAACGATGCTGACGGGCAGGTTCTAATGCTTGGATACATGAATAGAGAATCGTTGGCACTTACTATTTCCACCGGACAGTGCCATTTTTGGTCTCGATCACGATCTAGCCTTTGGCACAAGGGCGAGACTAGTGGAAATCATCTCAACGTTGTCAGCATGGCAATGGATTGCGACCGTGACGCTTTGCTGGTGCGTGTGAATCCGGTAGGTGCAACTTGCCACACCGGCTCAACATCGTGTTTTGATGAGCACGTTGAAGGCACATCTTGAGCCAGAAATATAACCTCAGCTACGAAGATTTTTTACACCACGCAAAGGTGGGTAATGTTGTTCCTCTTATTCAAGTTGTTTTCGCAGGGGATGAGACACCGGTTGGGCTTTACGAGAAATTGGTAAAAGGAAGATCAGGAACTTTTCTTCTTGAATCCGCTGAGCAGGGAGTATGGTCTAGATTCAGCTTTATTGGCGTTCAGTCGAGAGCTTCTATTCGGCAAGTTAATGGTGAGCTTCACATAACTCCACTTGACGCGGTTCTTCCAACTTCTGATTTGTTAGCTGGGGATTCACTGCAAGCAATACGACAGATACAATCGCAATGGAAAACGGCTGAACTTGAAGAACTTCCTCCGCTAACATCTGGTCTCGTTGGTTTCTTCGGTTGGGATATCATTCGGCAGTTAGAAAGACTCGAGTCCGCACCGCCTAGCACTTATGAATCGCCGGCATTGCAACTTGAACTGGTGAGAGATTTAGTTGTCGTCGACCACCTCACGAGTAATTTGCTGCTTGTCTCCAATGTTTATGTTTCAAGCGGAACAGATGTTGCAAGCGAGTACAAGCTCGCTGAATCAAGAATTTTTGAAATGTATCAGTCGATTTCATCCGCAACGGTTCCCAATCTTGCTGCAGAATCAGCCGAACCTGATTCAACTATCACAAAATTGACCACCAAGCCACAATTCATTGCCATGGTCGAAAGAGCAAAAGAACACGTTGTCGCCGGTGACGTTTTCCAGGTTGTCTTATCTCAACGGTTCGAAGTTGAGCTAAAAGCTCGACCAATAGATGTATACAAAGTTCTGAGATCATTGAATCCAAGTCCATACATGTATTTGCTGAACTTCACGGATGGCGTTGGAGAGTTTGCAATCGTTGGCTCATCTCCCGAAGCTCTGGTCAAGGTCACAGGTAAAGCGGTTGTTATGCATCCAATCGCTGGATCGAGACCTAGGGGTATCGATCCGACCGCCGATCTCGCTAATGAGGAGTCTCTACTTGCAGATGCCAAAGAGCGCGCAGAGCATCTGATGTTAGTAGATCTTGCTAGAAATGACCTTTTAAAGGTATGTCAGCCGGCATCTATTGATGTAACCGAATTTATGAAAATTGAACGATTCAGTCACATAATGCACCTTGTCTCAACAGTTGAGGGGTCTTTGGCTGAGGGGAAAACCCCCTTGGATGTGTTCGCTGCTACCTTCCCTGCAGGCACACTATCTGGTGCACCGAAGCCACGTGCTTTGGAGATTATCGACAACTTAGAAGAAATAGGCCGTGGAGTTTTTGGCGGGGTAGTTGGTTACCTGGATTTCAATGGGAACGCCGACTTAGCCATCTGTATTAGAACAGCCTTTATGCGCTCAAACATCGCGCATATTCAGGCTGGTGCCGGCATAGTTCTGGATTCAGTTCCTGAATTGGAATACGAAGAGACAGTGCACAAGATGGGCGCAGTTCTAGCAGCTGTGCAAAAGGCAAATAGGCTCTTTGGCCAGTGAGGCACTTGGGTCAAGAGCTATGCGGTTAAGATTAGAACGTTGAAAGGTAGCAAAATGGCTCACGGAAATGAAGAATTAGGTCACGGACATTCAGTAGCGGCTTGGAGCGCTGTAATCACAGCAATCCTGGGGGTAACCGTCCTAACTCTAGGTGTCTGCCTACCATTGGACTCACTGACCATCGTTGGTTCAGTAATAACAGCGATATCTGTCTTCCTCGGGCCAGTGCTAGCCAAACTTGGTTACGGCGTCAAAGGCACAAAGTAGCCACTACCGATGTTAGAAGATCTATTTGCCGGTGCCCTAAAGGACTCCCTAGCCAGAGCAGAGCACACCAGTCTGACTGAGCTTGAAAAGGCAATGGCAGAACATAATCCTCCCTTGGACGCAAAATCAATTCTCGCGGCAACTAACTCGATACGTGTCATAGCGGAAATTAAAAGGGCTAGCCCTTCTAAAGGTGATTTAGCAGAAATCTCAGATCCAGCCGCACTAGCAAGAATATATGCGGACAACGGTGCTGCAACTATAAGTGTGCTAACCGAAGAGCGTAAATTTAAAGGCTCATTAGCGGATCTAGCTGCTGTTCGGGCGGCTGTTGAGATTCCTATCCTGCGAAAGGATTTCATTTCGACAGAACACCAGATTATTGAAGCTAGAGCCTTCGGTGCAGACCTGGTTCTTCTTATAGTCGCCGGTCTTGAGCAACCAGCTTTACAGAGTTTGTTCCGATTCATTAATTCACTGGGTATGACGGCTTTGGTTGAAACGCATAACGCTGATGAAGTCAAGAGAGCCGTTGACATCGGAGCTGAACTTATTGGTATCAATGCTCGTGACCTTTCGACTTTTGAGACAGACAAATCTTTATTCGCCGCGTTGGCTGACCTTCTACCCAAAAGTTCAATCTCTGTTGCCGAGTCAGCAGTTACAAACCTGTCTGATGTGCAGGATTACGCGTCCGCTGGGGCGGACTGTGTCCTGATCGGAGAGGCGCTGGTAACCGGTGACCCTGTTCCGTTATTACAGGGTATTAAACAAATTCCTAAGATTAGACTTTAGATTATGAAAGAACAAACAAATCTAAGAGCCCAGGAAGGGCCATACTTTGGTGAGTATGGAGGCCGTTTTGTTCCTGAGTCACTCATAGCTGCGCTTGACGAGTTGGACGCGACATACAAAACTGCAAAGGCTGATTCAAGTTTTGCGGCTGAACTTGCTGAACTGAATCGCACCTACGTTGGGCGACCTTCCATAATTACTGAAGTTCCTAAATTTGCAAAGCTTGCAGGTGACATCCGCGTTTTTCTAAAGCGCGAGGATCTAAATCACACTGGATCTCACAAGATCAACAACGTTATCGGTCAGGCTCTTCTGGCTAAGCGTATGGGCAAGCAGAGAATAATCGCAGAAACTGGCGCAGGACAACACGGAGTTGCCAGCGCTACTGCGGCTGCTTTATTTGGACTTGAATGCGTCGTATACATGGGCGAAGTGGACACTAAGCGTCAAGCTCTAAATGTTGCGCGCATGCAGTTGTTAGGGGCAACCGTTATACCTGTAACAACTGGTTCGAGAACTCTAAAAGATGCAATCAACGAAGCGCTGCGCGATTGGGTCACCAATGTGGAAGACACTCATTATCTGCTAGGTACAGTTGCTGGGCCTCACCCTTTCCCAACCATGGTTAGAGATTTCCATTCGATCATCGGTGTTGAATCAAGAGAGCAAATGCTTTCCGAATACGGATTCCTTCCGGATGTCCTAGCCGCTTGTGTTGGTGGAGGATCTAACGCCATAGGGCTATTCCACGCCTTCCTAGACGATGCAGATGTGAAACTTTGGGGATTCGAAGCAGCTGGCGATGGAATCGACACCCCGAGGCATGCCGCAACCTTGTCAAAAGGAAGGGTTGGTGTCCTTCACGGCGCTAAGAGTTATTTACTCCAAGATGAAGATGGCCAAACCGTTGAGTCGCACTCGATTTCAGCTGGACTGGATTACCCTGGCGTAGGACCGGAACATGCCTGGTTGAAAGACATCTCAAGAGCAGAATATTTCGGCATCACTGACGACCAAGCAATGCAAGCTCTAATGGCATTGTCACAAACCGAGGGAATCATCCCAGCAATCGAAACCGCACACGCGTTAGCTGGTGTTATCGAGCATGGACATAAGTTGCCCTCTGGTTCATCGATTCTGATTAACCTAAGTGGGCGCGGTGACAAAGATATGGAAACAGTCGGCAAATACTTTGGTTTCTTAGGATCGAACTGATGAGTAAAACTGCTGATGTCTTAAACGGCTTGAACTCCCAAAACGAGCCAGCATTAATCGGATATTTCCCAGCAGGTTTTCCAACACTTGAAGCTTCAGTTGCAGCTTGCATCGCAATGTGTGACGCTGGCGTTGATGTTTTAGAACTCGGAGTACCATACAGTGATCCAGTTATGGATGGTCTCGTAATTCAAGAGGCAACCGAAAAAGCACTTGCTAACGGCTTCAAACTAAAAGATCTTTTCCCAGCACTACGAGCAATAACAGCAGCCGTGCAAACACCTGTATTAGTGATGAGCTATTGGAATCCAATTTTGCAATATGGGGTCGAACGATTCGCCCGAGACCTGAAGGATGCAGGGGGAGCAGGATTGATAACTCCTGATCTAATCCCCGACGAGGCAAAGCAATGGTTGGCTATCTCAGAAGAGCTAGATTTAGACAGAGTGTTCTTGGCAACTCCATCTTCTTCACAGGAACGACTTGCTGCGAGTGCTAATTTAAGCAAAGGTTTTGTTTACGCCGTATCCACTATGGGTATAACAGGAGCAAGAGAAGACCTTGATCGCAAAGCTAGAGATGTAGTTGCTGGAGTAAAAGCATCTGGTACCAGCACGCCCGTTTGCGTTGGAATTGGCATATCGAGCTCCGCTCAGGTTGCTGAAGTTAACTCTTACGCAGACGGAGCAATCGTTGGGTCTTTATTCATCAAGGCATATCTATCAGGCGGCATTGAAGAACTCAAAACAACAGTTACTGAGCTCAAGTCAGGAAGTACTAAATGAATCTAATTAGCTCGATCCCATCACCTACCATCAGTTCATTCAATCTTGGACCAGTAACAGTTCACTTCTACGCTCTCTTCATCCTCTCAGGCATCATCGTTGCCACTATCGTCACCGCAGGAAGAATGAAAGCACGTGGAATGGAAGCTGGAGCGGCAATTGATATAGCCATTTGGGCAGTGCCGTTCGGAATCATCGGTGGACGACTATTTCACGTTTTCACCCACGCAAATGACTATTTTGGTGAAGGTAAAGACTGGCTTTCTATGTTCAAACTCTGGGAGGGTGGACTGGCAATCTACGGGGCTCTAATTTTTGGAGTACTGGGTGCTTACATCGGCTCTCAAGTAGACATAAAAGTTGGCAAGAGGGTAATCATTCCTTCAGCAGGAATCCGCTTTCTAAGCTTTGCTGATGCTCTTGTGCCAGGACTTCTAGCGGCACAAGCTCTTGGCCGCTGGGGCAACTACTTCAATGTTGAGCTTTTTGGCGAGCCGACTGATCTAGCTTGGGGCTTAGAAGTCCCTAGTTATAAAAGCGACTGGATTGTCGGCTTACCTGAAGGCACTCTTTTTCACCCAGCTTTTCTCTACGAATCACTCTGGTCACTAGTCGGTATAGGCGTTTTGTTAATACTGGAGCAACGATTCAACCTGCGCTGGGGTCGCATGTTTGGTCTATACCTAATCTGGTACTCCACCGGCAGGTTCTTCATCGAGGGGATACGCCTTGACCCTAGTGATGTTCTGCTGGGTCTCAGAACTAACCAGTGGTCAGCAATTCTTGGCTTCTTGGTTGGCTTGGGCCTCATTGTCTATCAAAACTCAAGACATTCTGGACAAGAAGTGACTGGATACCTAGAGGGTAGAGGGCCTAGAGATCCAAAAATCGCTCCTGCCACTTCAGAAAAGTCTGAGATAGAATTGCTAGAGTCTGAGGATCTACCCAAGTAGTTCCCTGAATGGCATTTTGGGCCACTGTCGTCCCCGTTTATCACTTATTTCATGAATGGAGTTCGACATGTCTGGTTTGTCTGCGTTTGAGCGGTTTAATACCGCTCCCAACGCGTCAGGCCTGTATGACCCAAGCCGAGACAAGGACGCCTGCGGGCTCGCAATGGTTGCCACCCTTCGTGGCACACCGGGCCATGACATCATCGACACAGCACTTGATGCTCTTAGAAATCTAGAACACCGCGGAGCGATTGGTTCTGACGCCGGTACGGGAGACGGTGCGGGAATCATCACCCAGATACCGGATAGGTTTCTTCGTAAAGTTGTTGACTTTGCGTTGCCACTCAATGGCACCTATGGAGCTGGGCTTGTTTTTCTAGAGAAGGACACTGATGCTAGATCCTTCATTGCAGGTTTTGAAACTTTAGCTAAAGCCGAAAGCCTAAGCTTCTTGGGGTACCGTGAAGTCCCGGTAAACCCTGACGTTCTTGGTGATCTAGCTAGGGCCGCAATGCCGCAGATATTGCAAGTTTTTGTTTCGGGCAATTTTGCAGATGAGATGTCTTTAGAGCGAGCTCTTTACAGACTTCGCAGACACTCTGAAATGGAACTGGATGTTTATCATCCTTCACTATCTTCGAAAACGATTGTTTACAAAGGCATGGTTACCACCCTGCAACTTGAACCTTTCTTTCCAGATTTATCAGACGAGGATTTTGAGTCAACTCTCGCTCTAGTGCACTCTCGCTTTTCCACGAACACATTCCCGTCTTGGCCCTTGGCGCACCCATTTAGGCTGATTGCTCACAACGGTGAAATTAACACTGTCAAGGGAAACCGTAACTGGATGCGTGCTCGCGAGGCGAGACTGCAATCGGGGCTGCTAGGTGAACTTGAGTCGTTAAAGCCGTTCCTTACTCCAGGAGCTAGTGATTCAGCATCATTTGATGAAGTGCTAGAACTGTTGGTGCTGTCAGGAAGGTCTTTACCGCACGCAATGATGATGATGATTCCAGAATCATGGGAGAAGCAGTCGGAGATTAGTCCTCAACTAAGAGATTTCTACG
>JAEMTJ010000046.1 GCA_016462375.1 Rhodoluna sp.
CATCCTCAGCAGTAACAGCAACAGTCACAGTATTAGCACCAGAAACCAAACCAGATGATCCGCTTACCGAGTAGGTTGCAAAATCATCGGCAGGGTCTACGACCACATCCACAGAAGTTACTCCATAAGCCTTTGACACACTCCCACCGGCCAACACCTGAACTCCATCAATCGTTATAGAGGATAGAGCGTTGTCCGAGGACAAAATAGGGACATTTACAAGACGCACATAAGTAGCCACAGTTCCGTCTGGTGCGGTGACAGAAATTGTAATTTCATTCAATCCTGTTGATATCTCTTCATGACCCACGAAAGAATAAGTTGCATCGGCGTTTGTAGTAACCACAACCACGGAAACAGATGTCGCTAATTTTGACGTATCTTGAATTGCAGATGAAGCAGAGGTTCGGTCTACACCTTCAATGGTGATACTCGCAACGCTAGCGTCGCTTGAGAGCTCAACCTGAACTGTAAAGGAATAAGTCGCTATTGACGCGTCTTCGGCGGTAACTTTCACGCTCACTGTGTTTGAACCTGTAACTAGGTTTGTATCTCCCAAGACTTCATAGGTGGCAAAATCATCGGCAGTAACGGCTTGAACGCTTACTGAAGTGACTCCGTGAGCTCTAGTAAGGTTTTCTCCAGCAACCACTGTCTCCCCGTCGACGGTAATGGAGGTCAACGCATTGTTGGTGGAAAGCCCAGGTACGAAAACTCCACGCTCGTAGGTGGCTACAGATCCGTCAGGTGCAGTAACAGTGATAATTAAGGTATTCGAGCCCAAATCAAGGTCATCATCGCCAGTCACTGTGAAGGTCGAATTCTCATCTGCTGTTATCACAGCTACGGCAACTGATGTTGCTAACTTGGCTGTATTTTGAACCGCTGAGGTTTCTGAGCTGCGATTTACTCCATCAATCATGATAGAGGTCACTCCCGTGTTGCTGGATAGAGAAACTTGAACCGTGAAAGTGATTGTGGTTTGAGAACCGTCCTCTGCTGTGACCGTAACGGCCACAAGGTTGCTGCCTGTTGCCAATTCAGTGTTTCCTGTTATAACAACGGTTGCGTTCTCATCTGTCGCTAGCGCTATGACAGCCACAGATGTAACATAAGCGCCGACTACGAAGGCTTCGCTAGCAACAATTATTTGACCGTCAACTTCAAGATAACTAAGCGAGCTGTCGTTTGAAGGTATGTACACATTCACAGTAATTGTGAGCTCTTCAGAGACCCCATCTTGCGAAGTGACAGTAACGGTGATCGTGTTTGCGCCTGGATCTAAACCTGTATTACCTTCGACAGAGTATGAGGAGAACCCGCTGTTCAGGGTAACCACAACATCCACGCTAGTTACACCAGTTGCCACATTCGCACTACTGCCAATGAGCTCTGTGCCATCTATCGTTATCGAGTTGATGATTCGATCTGTTGACACAGCGACGACCCTAATCACAACTGAGTGATTGGCAGTTGTGCCGGCTTGTGATGTGACGGTAACGGTAACAGTGTGATCGCCTGTAGTCAAACCGGTGTTTCCGGTGTAACTGTAGGTTGAAGTTCCAGCTGCTGTAACCACAGAAACAGCGACAGCCGAAGTCCCGTAAGGAACTTCGAAGATATCGTTGTCGCTGACAGCTGAGCCATTGATTAGAAATGAGCTCAAATTGGTGTTTGAGTTTGGAGTTGCAACAGTTACCTTGAAGGAGTAATCGGCAGTCGCCCCATTTTCAGCAATCACATGGATCGCTACGGTGTTTTCCGATCCGGTAACAAGGTTTGTATTTCCAGTCACTGAAACCTGTGCTGACAGTGAATTAGCAGTTGCGGTAACTGTAACCTGAGTTGTTCCGACTGCCGCTTGGAATACCCCAGTGCCATCTAAAGCGCCACTGAAGACCTCCCCGCCAACAACTACTTGTCGAAGAGTTGCATCACTAGATGGTGCAGCAACAATTACGTAAAGCGTGTAGACCTCTTGGGTTGATCCATCCGCGGCAGTTACTGTAACGGTTACAGTATTAGCCCCTGGTTGTAAGTTATCTGAGTTTTGGGAGGTAATCGCCTCTGCGAAGATATCTGTTGTAGAGGCTTCGATTAATATCGTGGTTGTACCTTGGGGCAAATTGATTGTTTGCCCATCAACGACCTCAACCCCGTCAGCTTTGAAGCTTTGGAGAGACGTGTCCTGATCTGCCTCTATCGCATAGGAAAGTTGAGTGCCAAGCGGTACGATACCGCTGACTGGCAAAACCGCGAGAAGCACGGCTGCTATGAGATTTCTCATATTCACCGCCACTTCTTCTAGGTCAACCTAGAACGCCTCTAGGACAAGCCTAAGCCTTAGCCGACGTTTATGGTGATGGAATATACGGAGAATGCACCGCTCTTGGAAGTTACTGTAACGACCAGCTGGTTTGCGCCAGCTACTAATCCAGTCTTACCAACAACGTCGACCCTGGCGGTCAAGTCCGCAGCCTTCGCTGCTACCTTTAGGGTCGTCTTTCCAGCTGCAAAGTTGAGGGTTGCGCCATTTACTACGTTCTGGCCTTCAACGTTGAAGAGAGCAAGGCTGGTGTTGCTGGCTGGGGCTGCTACTACAACAGTGACGTTGTAGGTCGAGACCGCACCGCTAGGGGCTGTAACAGTCACAGCAACTGTGTTTGACGAGCCGTTGAGGTAACCCGTGTTCCCAGTAACGATGAACTTAGCTTCCTTAGATTCAAGGGTTGGGATAACCTCGACACGGGTAGTACCGGCAGGAATCGTTATTGATCCGCCTGGCACAACGGCCTTTCCAGCCACGACCAATGAAGTCAGGTTCGTGTTACTCGCGACTGACAACACATTTACTGTTCTCTCATAAGTGCTAGCAGCGACGCCATCTTCCGCGGTAACTATGAACCTGACGATGTTAGCCCCTGGAATCAGACCCGTAGCACCCGTAATGACCAAGGTAGCCTTTGAATCGGCAGTCTTAGCTTTAGCTGATAATGCGTTGGTACCAGCTGGAAGGGTAATTGCGGTTGCACTGTTAGAGACATCGATACCGTTGATTGTCCAAGCTCCTGCCTCAGAGCTGATGCTCGAGTTTGAGCTTCGCTGAGTAACATTGACTGTCACAACGAAGGACTTCTTGGTTGTGCCATCAGCCGCAGTAACCTCAACAACGATGCGGTTTGCACCAGGACTTAGCGCGTTTGGTAAAGCTGAGCCTGAAGCAAAGGCGACAGTGGCTTCGTTGCTTGCTGACTTCGCAACGAATGGGATGTTGGTTGCTCCAACTGGCAGGACAACTGGGCTAGCTAGCTCACCATCCACAAGCGATCCAAGCACATCTGTGGCACCGACTACTAGGCTACCTAGGTTGGCGTTACTTGATAGAGCATCTACCACCAAGGTGAAGTTGTATTCGGACTGAGCTCCCGAAGGTGCTGTAACCGTAATCTTTAGATTATTGGAGCCTGCAATCAAGCCCGTTGAGCCCTCTACGGTCAATGTGGCCTCTGCATCGCTGGCAACAGCCTTCACGCTGACCTTGGTAGTTCTTGCGCTCAACTGGACCGGGGTTCCAACAACTACAGACGAACCATTAATACTCACAGAGTTCAGGCCGGTGTTAGGGGACTTAAGAACACGGACTGATGCGGTGTAGATTCTCTTAGTTCCATCAGCTGCAGTTACAGTCACAACTACAGGGTTTAGACCTGTGCGTAGTCCCGCTGCGCCGACAATGGCTACTTGAGCATCTGCATTTTCAGCTGTAGCCAAAACAACTATGGAAGCCGTCGCATACGAAACGTTTACGACCTGACCGTCAGTGAGGATGTCCTCGCCATTTACCTTGAATGTCGACAGGTTAGCGTTTGAAGATAGGGAAGTCACGAAAACAGGGACTGAAACTACTCGAACCGTACTGTCTGCGGCTGTTACAGTCACAAGAACTGTGTTATCGCCAGATAGTAGCGATGTTCCAGTAACAACAACGCTTGCATCAGGATCAGTCGCAATCGCTTTCACCGCAACGGTAGCTGAACGCGGAGGAAGAGTAACCGTCTGGCCTGCAAGAATGTCACGTCCGCCAACAATCAAAGTGCTCAACTGGGTGTTTGAAGACTTAGCTACTCGAACTCGCGCTGTGATTTTAATCTGGTTGCCGTTAGCTGCTGTCACAGTAACCAAAACAGGGTTTATTCCTGTGCGAAGGCTTGTTCCACCAGAGACCGAAACAAGTGCTTCTGCATCTTGGGCTGTTACAAGCACTGGTACCGAACTAGTTCCGTATGCGACATCAACGAACTGACCACCTACAGTTATGTCCTCCCCATTGACCTTGAAGGTCGAGAGGTTGACGTTTGAAGATAGCGGAGTTACATAAACCTGAATGTTATAAGTCATAGCAGTCAAGTCCGGCGCAGTAACAGTAACAGCAACAGTGTTACTGCCAGAAGCAAGGGTGGTTCCTGTTACAACCACAGTTGCATCAGGATCGGCAGGAACTACCTTAACGCTGGCCAATGTGGTTCTAGCTGGGAGAACCAACGGACCAGTCTGCGGCAATACATTGCCGTTGATTGTAATTGACTTGATATTTACGTTGTTAGCAGCGGCCACCCTCGCGTTTACGGAGTAGAACTTCTTGTTTCCGTTGGCAGCAACCACAGTAACGGTGATTGGGTTATTGCCCGTGCGAAGAGCTGAAGCTCCTGCAATAGATACGACAGCTTCTGAGTCAGAAGGAGTAGCCACTACTGGCACTGAGGTGGTGTTGTATGGCAAGTTGAAGATTTGACCTTCAGTGGCGCTAAAGCCATTCACGGTAAATACCGACAAGTTCGCATTGCTCGATAGAGGCGTGACAAATACGGCAGGGCGAATAACTCTTACTGTTCCATCTGCAGCAGTAATTGTAACGGTGATGAAGTTCAGTCCTGAGACAAGAGCAGTTCCCTCGATAACTATGTTTGCGTCCGGATCAAGAGCAACAGCTCTTACCGAAACAAATGCTGATCTCGCAGGAAGCACTGTCGGCTCAGTCTGGGATGGGACCAAACCATTCACAGTCAAAGAACGCAACGCAGTATTAGAAGACTTAGCAACCACCACAGTTACGGTGTAAACACTATTAAACCCATTAGCAGCAATAACAGTCACAACCACCTGGTTAGAACCAGTACGAAGAGATGAACCACCAACAACAGAAACCAAAGCCTCAGCATCCGCAGCAACAGCAACAACCGGAACAAAAGCAGTCGCATAAGCCACATTCACAACCTGGCGATCAACAACATCAACACCATTGACCCTGAAAGTAGCCAAGCTAGCATTCGACGACAACGGAGTCACATAAACAGGAACCGAAACCACACGAACAGTACCATCAGCAGCAGTCACAGTAACCACAACAGTGTTACCACCAGAAACAAGAGCAGTACCAGAAACCACAACAGTCGCATCAGGATCCAAAGCAACAGCCTTCACAGAAGCAAACGAAGTACGAGCAGGGAACACAAGCGCACCATCAGCAACCGGAGTCAAACCATTCACAGTCAAAGAACGCAACGCAGTATTAGAAGACTTAGCAACCACCACAGTTACGGTGTACAACGCGAATGTCTGGTTTTCGGCTGTAACTCGAACGGTGATTGTGTTCGTGCCTGTGCGTAAATTAGTGTTTCCAAACACTTCGCTTCTTGCTACAGCGCTGGTTGGAATTGCAATAACCTCTATGCTCTGTGTTCCATTGGCCAAGGCTACAGGTGATCCTGTGTACTGGGAGCCACCGACTGACAAACTGCTGAGTGACTTGTCTGTTGAACGAACTAGCACACGCACAGTTACGTTGTAAACCTTAACTGTTCCATCTTGTGCAGTAACAGTAATTGCTAGAGTGTTGTTGCCATCGCCAAGGCCCGTTCTACCCGCAACTACAACTGCTGAACGTGAATCATTCGCAACTGCGATTACGCTGACCGAGGTTGTTAGAGCTGGAACTGTCACTGTGGCCTGGTCTACAACATCTTCACCCTGTACCTTGAAAGTCTTCAAACTGACGTCGGATGAAAGTGGTGTGACATAAAGCTTTACTCTGTATGAAGCTTCGCTACCATCAGCGGCAGTTACCTTCACTTCTAAGAAGTTTTCACCAGAAACAAGTCCTGAAGCTCCCTGAATTGTGAAACGGGCACTCGAATCAGTAGTGGCTACCTGGGCTATTACGAAGTTGGTGTACTGAGGGAGAGTCAACTCTGATCCATCGACCACATTTGTACCGTTTACCTGGAAGAGGCTCAAAGACTTGATGCTCGAAAGGGCTACTTTAACAGTCACACGGTATAGCTTGGTTGAACCATTCTCAGCTGTCACCAAAACCGACACACTGTTGTTTCCAGTGCTAAGGCCGGTTCCACCAAAAATTTCTAGAGTTGCAACATCAGATGTGGTTTCAGCTTCAATCTCAACGCTCTGTGTGCCGTAAGCAACGTTGACAATGCCATTGTCTTCAATCACCCCGCCGTTGACTTTGAATAGCTTCAATGTGTTCACGGCGGACAGAATGCGCACGTTTAGCGTTACTCGGTATTCCCTGACAGCGCCATTCGCCGCTGTTACTGACACCACAAGGGTGTTAGTGCCGTCAGCTAAGTCGCTTCGACCAGCAATCAAAACAGTGGCTTCAGAATCTTCTGCAATGGCTTCAACAATTACTTCTCTAGTTAGCGCTGGCAGTTCAAGTGTCGAACCATCTGCAACGTCAGATCCGTTTAGCTTGAAAGAGCTCAAGTTGGTGTTCGAGCTCAGAGGAGCAACAACAACGTTAAGGGTAATAATTCTCTTCGCTACCAAGTCAGCGGCAGTTATTTCAATTTCAATTTCATTGTTACCAACCTGCAAGCCGGTGCGGCCGGAAACTCTGACTGTTGCTGCTGAATCTCTTGTTACAGCAACTATGTTCACAGAGGTGGTTCTGGCTGGAAGATTTATAGTCTGACCATCAATAACTTCAACGTTATTCAGAGTTAAGCTAGTGAGTTCGGTATCTGCTGAAGCGCCACCAACGCGAATGACAAATTCGTAGCTCTCTGAGTCTCCATTCGGCGCGGTAACTGTAACTGTAACTGTATTGTCACCAAGCTCTAGTTCATCAGCGCCTTCAACAACCACCTCAGCAGTTTCGTCAGTAGCTACGACCTCAACGGAAACCGAGGTAACATCTTTAGCCACTGTAACTATATCGCCAGGCTGAATTTCAACACCTTCAACAGAGATGCTGACTATGCCAGTCTCTCCAGACAACAGCACAACCAAAGTCACCGTATAAGTTGCAGTAGTTTCACCATCAGCAGCAGTAACAGTAACAACCAACTCGTTATCACCAACA
>JAEMTJ010000016.1:0-8452 GCA_016462375.1 Rhodoluna sp.
TTCATCGCAGTATCAGCGTTACCCTTACGAGCACCGGTAGCGTTAATGAAGTACTCGTTAGCAGTAAGACCAACAAGGTAGTTACCCTTAACAGGCATCGGCGCAAAGTCACCAGATGAAGTTGCAACCGGTCCACGCATACCTAGAACAGAACGAATCTGAATCCAGTTACCACGAGCACCTGATTCAACCATGATGCGGATTGCGTTACCCTGAGGAATTTCAGACTGAAGAAGTTCCTGAATTTCGTTGGTTCTCTTGAACCAAAGAGCACCAAGTTCATCACGACGCTCTAGGTCAGTAATACCACCTAGGTCGAATGACTCCTGAATCTTGGTGTGTTCTTTTTCACCTTCAAGAATCATCTTCGCGCGCTGCTTGTCGAACTTACCTTCAGAGTCGAAGTTGGCATCAGAGATAGCCATCGAAACACCTGAACGTGTAGCCCAGTAGAAACCAGCATCCTTGATGCGGTCAAGAGCTTGAGCAACTTCAATGCGCTCGTTAAGTTCAACCATCTCAGTCAGGATCTGGCTGATCTGCTTCTTGCCGACCTTCTCTTCTTTCCAAACAAATCCTTCTGGAAGTGTCTGAGCAAATAGAGTGCGTCCAAGAGTTGTCTCTTTGATGACACCGGCAAGACGAATTTTCACAAGTGACTGAACATCGAGGTTGTGTGCATCGTAAGCAAGCTGAGCTTCTGCAAGAGATCCGAATACACGACCCTCGCCTAATCCACCTTCCTTGATGGTGGTCATGAAGTAAAGACCAATGATCATGTCCTGTGACGGAGTGGCAACTGGCTTACCATCTGAAGGCTTCAAGATGTTGTTAGATGCAAGCATTAGCAAACGAGCTTCTGCCTGAGCTTCAACAGAGAGAGGTAAGTGAACAGCCATCTGGTCACCATCGAAGTCGGCGTTGAAAGCAGCACAAACTAGCGGGTGCAGCTGGATAGCTTTACCTTCAACTAGCAGAGGCTCAAACGCCTGGATACCTAGACGGTGAAGAGTTGGTGCACGGTTTAGTAGTACTGGGCGCTCACGAATAACTTCTTCTAGAACATCCCAAACCTGTGAACGGCTGCGCTCAACCATACGCTTAGCACTCTTGATGTTCTGAGCAATACCCAGATCAACTAGACGCTTCATAACGAAAGGCTTGAACAACTCGAGAGCCATCAACTTAGGAAGACCACACTGGTGCATCTTCAGCTGAGGACCAACAACGATGACTGAACGACCTGAGTAGTCAACTCGCTTACCCAAAAGGTTCTGACGGAAACGTCCCTGCTTACCCTTCAAAAGATCAGAAAGGGACTTCAACGGGCGGTTACCGGTTCCGGTAACTGGACGTCCACGACGGCCGTTGTCGAATAGTGCGTCCACTGCTTCCTGAAGCATGCGCTTTTCGTTGTTCAAGATGGTTTTTGGAACAGCACCCAGATCAATGAAACGCTTTAGACGGTTGTTACGGTTGATCACACGACGGTAAAGGTCGTTTAGGTCAGAGGTAGCAAAACGTCCACCATCAAGTTGAACCATTGGACGAATTTCCGGTGGCAACACTGGAAGAACGTCTAGGACCATTGAGGTTGTTGGAGTTGATGACTGTAGGAATGATGAAACAACCTTCAGACGCTTAATGGCCTGAGTCTGCTTTGATCCCTTGTTATCAGCAATTTCCTTCTTAAGCATCTCTGCTGCTTCAGCAAGGTCAAACTTTGCAAGAACCTGCTGAACTGCAAGAGCACCAATTTCAGTGATTACATAGTCACCGTAGTAGTAGTCGAAGTAATCGAATAGAACGTCGTTCTGGATTAGTTCGCCTTCAACAGCGACTAGGAACTGACGCCAAGCCAAGTGCTCCTTCTGCAATGAGTTGGGACGTTCTAGGCGTGCGTACTCACGAACAATCTTTTCAGTCTTCTTACGGAAGTCATTGATCTTGGTGTTAACGATCTTCTGAGCAGCAGCTTCGCGAGCGATGCCGTCCTTGCCATCACCAACTTCTAAAGTGAAAGGCTTGTCCAGGTAGGCCTTAGGGTCATCAAGTTCAAGCTTGATCATCTGCTCAATGCTCTTTAAGAACTGAGCGTCAACCCAAACTGGAGCTTCCCAAAGCTTGACTGCAGTCTGCAAAGCAAGACCTGCATCAACTAGGAAGTCATAGTCGTCCTTAGCAACATCCATCATCTCTTCAAAACGAGAGTCAAGAGTCTGCTTAACACGCTGGGTGTAGTCGTCCTTGATTAGAGCCCAGTCAACATCCTTAGCTTCCTGATCGATTTCCATGACGCGGTAGGCAGCGAAGTAAATGATCTTCTCAAGGTCCTTAGGAGCCATGTTTAGTAGGTAACCTAGTCGGCTTGGAACACCCTTGAAATACCAGATGTGGGTAACTGGAGCAGCCAGTTCGATGTGACCCATGCGCTCACGACGAACTGAAGACTTGGTTACCTGAACACCACAGCGCTCACAAACGATGTCCTTGAAACGAACGCGCTTGTACTTTCCACAAGAACATTCCCAGTCCTTGGTAGGACCGAAGATCTTCTCGCAGAAAAGGCCGTCCTTCTCTGGCTTTAGTGTGCGGTAGTTGATGGTCTCTGGCTTTTTAACCTCACCACTTGACCATGAGCGAATGTCATCTGAAGTTGCAAGGCCAATTCGCAGGGAGCTAAATGTTTCGACGTCCATGTGTTTTTCTCTGTTCTCTTAGATGTTCGCTTAGAAGTAAAGTGGCTCGTCAGAGTCGTTAGACAATGATTCGTTACGGGATAGGTTGATGCCATCAAGTTTCTCTGTGGCCATGTCGCGCTCGAAGTCATCGTCCTTTAGAGTCACAATCGCTCCCTCTGCGTTGAGAACCTCAACGTTTAGAGCAAGTGATTGCATTTCCTTAGCAAGAACTCGGAAGGATTCTGGAATTCCAGGAGCCTGGATGTTCTCGCCCTTGACGATAGCTTCGTAAGTCTTGATACGACCGTTGATGTCATCTGACTTGATGGTTAGAAGTTCCTGAAGGGTGTGTGCAGCACCGTATGCCTGCAGTGCCCAAACTTCCATTTCACCGAATCTCTGTCCACCGAACTGAGCTTTACCACCTAGAGGTTGCTGGGTGATCATTGAGTAAGGACCTGTCGAACGAGCGTGAATCTTGTCATCCACCAAGTGGTGAAGCTTCAAGACATACATGTATCCAACTGAGATAGGCATTGGGAATGGCTCACCGGAGCGGCCATCAAACAATCTTGCCTTACCTGATTTGTCAACAAGCTTCTGACCATCGCGGTTTGGAAGAGTTGAATCCAATAGACCGATGATGTCATCCTTATGAGCACCATCGAAGATCGGAGTTGCAACCTTAGTGCCAGGAGCCGCTGAGTGCAGCTCTGCAGCTAGATGCTCTGCCCACTTTGCGCCTTCCTTGATCTGCCAACCCTGCTTAGCAATCCAACCAAGGTGAGTCTCTAGAACCTGACCGAAGTTCATACGTCCTGGAATACCCAGTGGGTTCAAGATGATGTCAACCGGAGTTCCGTCTTCAAGGAATGGCATGTCTTCAACAGGAAGGATCTTAGAAATAACACCCTTGTTACCGTGACGACCGGCAAGCTTGTCACCTTCGGTGATCTTACGCTTCTGTGCAATGTGAACTACAACTCTCTGGTTGACACCAGCAGCCATTTCGTCTTCTTCACTGTCGAACACCTTCACATCAATAACGGTTCCAGCTTCACCGTGAGGCACCTTCAAAGAAGTGTCGCGAACTTCGCGGCTCTTCTCGTTGAAGATAGCTCTAAGCAAACGCTCTTCAGCTGAAAGTTCGGTTTCACCCTTAGGGGTAACCTTTCCAACCAAGATATCTCCTGGACGAACTTCAGCACCGATACGAATGATGCCACGCTCGTCTAGCTGAGCAAGTGCTTCCATAGATACGTTAGGAAGATCTGCAGTGATTTCTTCCTTACCTAGCTTGGTATCTCTTGCTTCAACTTCGTGAGATTCAATGTGGATAGAAGACAAAGTGTCTTCCTTAACCAAAGCTTGGCTAATGATGATCGCGTCTTCAAAGTTGTGACCTTCCCAAGGCATGAATGCAACAAGTAGGTTCTTACCTAGAGCTAGTTCACCCTGATCGGTTGAAGGACCATCAGCAAGAGCTTCACCAGCTTCAATCTTCTGACCAACAGAAACGATTGCGCGCTGGTTGATTGCAGTGCCTTGGTTTGAACGCTCAAACTTACGCAAGAGATACTTCTCCTGCTTGTTGTCATCGCCTCTAACCACAATGTGGTCTGCGTCAACTTCTTCAACAACACCGGCTGCGCGTGAAAGCACAACTGCGTGAGAGTCCATAGCTGCAGCGCGCTCCATACCGGTACCAACCAGTGGAGCTTCGCTACGAAGTAGTGGAACAGCTTGACGCTGCATGTTCGCACCCATCAAAGCACGGCTTGAGTCGTCGTGCTCTAGGAATGGGATCAAAGATGTTGAAACAGATGCAAGCTGACGAGGTGAGATGTCGATGTAATCGACAGTGTCGTTGTCAACTTCAACAACGTCACCCTTGTAACGAGCAAAAACCTTCTTGTTAGCAAAAGTGTTATCAGCATTTAGTGGAACATCAGCACCACCAATCACCTTGCCATCTTCGCTAGCAGCGTCAAGATACTCGATCTTGCCTGAAATTTTGCCATTGACGACCTTGTTGTATGGGGTCTCAATGAAGCCAAAGGTGTTGATACGAGCGTAAGCAGTAAGGGAACCAATAAGACCAATGTTTGGGCCTTCTGGGGTCTCTACTGGACACATACGACCGTAGTGGGATGGGTGAAC
This sequence comes from Rhodoluna sp., assembly GCA_016462375.1. Lineage (GTDB taxonomy): Bacteria > Actinomycetota > Actinomycetes > Actinomycetales > Microbacteriaceae > Rhodoluna. Next base: position 4,842 of record JAEMTJ010000016.1, read on the forward strand.
GTCACGAACCTCCATTTGGGCACGTTCACGAGCAATACCGCCGGGGCCTAGGGCCGAAAGGCGACGCTTATGAGCAAGGCCGGCAAGTGGGTTGTTCTGGTCCATGAACTGAGATAGCTGGCTAGCACCAAAGAATTCCTTGATTGCTGAAACAACTGGACGCAGGTTAATCAAGGTTTGCGGAGTAATCGCCTCAACATCCTGAGTAGACATACGCTCACGAACAACACGTTCCATACGGCTCAGACCAATACGAACCTGGTTCTGAATCAATTCACCAACTGGACGAATGCGACGGTTCTGGAAGTCATCGATGTCGTCAGATGCAATCTTGACATCAACTTTCTTGCCTGACATCTTCAAACCAAAAGTCATGTTGCTAGTGATATCAGCCTTGTTCTTTAGAGCCAAGTCGAATACCAACAAGTACTTCATGGTTGCAACGATGTCTTCTGGAGTCAAAACTGTGGTGTTCTCTTCAACAGAGATACCTAGCTTGCGGTTTAGCTTGTGACGACCAACACGAGCTAGGTTGTAACGCTTCTTATCGAAGTAAACGCTCTTCAACCAAGCTTCAGCAGCATCTGCGTTACCTGATTCGCCACGTACCTTGCGATACATTTCCTTCAGTGCGTCTTCCTTAGTAATAACAGGAGTTGCAAATGCACGAGACTCATCGTAATCAAGAGTGTTGTTGATCAAGTCGACGTCAATTTCCCAACCAGGAGTTGAAGTCACTGCATCCTTGACATCCGCAAAAGCAGCAATGATGTCATCGCGAGTCATACCCAATGCCTTTAGGAAGATGGTTGCAGAAACCTTAGTCTTGCGGTCAACCTGGACCTGAATAACTGGCTTACCAAAGCGAGAAACAGACTTACGGTCATCCTTAACCCATTCGGTTAGGAACTCTAGGTAAGAACCACGGGAAGGAATGATCTGAGCCTTGTTGTTACGAACGTCCAAGTTACCGGTGGTGTTTGTAGAAACAGAGAAGTAAACACCAGGAGATCTAACCAGCTGAGAAACAACTACACGCTCAGTTCCGTTGACAATGAAAGTACCTTCATTAGTCATGATTGGGAAATCACCCATGAAAACGGTCTGGCTCTTGATTTCACCAGTCTTGTAGTTAGTAAATTCAGCCTTGATATATAGCGGGCGGGCGTAAGTCTTACCCTTTACTTTGCACTCATCAGGGGTGAGGGTTGGTTCTAATAGATCCGGTTCCTTGAACTCAAGACCCATTTTGGCCTCAGCCGGGTTGTTTGGGTTGTCCTCGATAGGGCTTAACTCTTCGAATACTTCATCTAGACCAGTCTTGGCCTCAGCTCCCACCTTGTCGCGCCATGGCTTTGCACCTACGAGCCATTCAAAGCTCTCAGTCTGCAATGTAAGCAGGTTAGGTAAATCGATTGGTTCACGAGTCTTCGCAAATGATAGACGTTGTGCGGAACGGATGTTTTTAGTTGTCTTCTTGTTAGCCAAGAGATATCCCTTCAAAGGCGGTTATTAGCTTGAAACGGTCTATGGGATTTGGCACCCAAACAATTGCCGCCAAAATATACGTGCAAAATAGCGCAGCCGAAATATGCTTGCGAGTTGTTGGGGAGCAAACAACTATCTTATAGGGGTTTATTGCAGTTTTGCAACAAAAACCTCGATATTCAGCCCAAAAGAAAAGGACCCCCATTTCTGGGGGTCCTTCACTTAGTTAGGTTTTAGCTATTCAGCAGCAACCACTTCAACTCCATCAGCTAGTACGCTGGTGGACTTGTAACCAGGGATGATAGCAATCACGCGAACACGGATTGTCTTACCTAGATCCCTCTTGGTTAGGGTTAGCTCCTCTGTAACACCTGAGATGACCTTGAAGTCACGTGACCAGACGTACTTGAAGACAGTGTCTTCTGGGTAGTCTCCGCCAATATCAACGGTTAGGGTCTCGCCAACTACTGCGTCACCAGAGATTGATGGGGTAGGAACATCAGCAAACGTTCCAGCCTTGATTGAGATGGTCTTTACCTTGGCTGAAGCTTGGTTGTAGCCTTCAGCATTGGCAATTACCTGAACAGTGATTCTCTTCTTGAAATCATCTGCAGTCAAGGTGTAAGTAGCCTCGGTGTTGTCGATTTCTTCACCGTTGCGTGACCAAACGTAAGTCACTTCAGCGCTGTCAATTGACAATGAACCTGGGTCAACCTCAATGGCCTCGCCAACTTCTAGAGTGCCAGAGATGCTTGGCTTATCAGTAAAGCGGATGGTTCCCGGCTTCACTGTTAGCTCAGCACTTAGCTTCTCTACAGTTGCGTAACCAGTTAGAGATCCAGTGACACCCACAGAGACCGCAGCGTCAACTAGGTTTGCACTTAGCTCCAAGGTCTCTTCGGTTGCACCTTCGATAGCTGAGCCATCTGCGTACCACTGGTAAGCAAGTTCAACATCTGTTGACCAGGTTCTGGCAACTGCAGTCAGTGTTCCACCAACTACTGCCTTACCCTTCACACCAGGTGTCGGAGCTTTCTTGATGATACCGGCTTCGAATTCAACTTCCTTAGAGATCAGGGTCTTAGCAACGCCCGCTGTGGTTTTAATAACCAAAGCGCGGATTGAGTGACCGAAATCATCTGCAGTTAGAAGGTAACGGTAAGCGGTAGCTCCAGAGATTTCTTCTCCATCGTTTAGCCACTGGTAAGTAACCTTTGAACCTGCGAACTGATCCTTAGTTAGCTTGGCGTAAGTTCCTACACGGATGGTACCGTCTGTCGGAACTGAACCAGCAACAATCTCAAGATCAGTTGAAGCAAGCACATCGATTTCGTAAGACTCAGTGGTCTCGCCATCTTGAGCAGTTACAGTAACTGTCAGTGTTGAGAGGCCAGAGACGTCAGTTACGTCACCTTCGGAAACAGCTGCTGTTGCAAATTCGTTGGCAGTTTCAACAGAGACCTCTAGGTCGCCTGCATCAACTTCAACTTTTCCTTCTGCATCAACTTCAACGCCATTTACAGAGATGCTTGTTGCAGTTGCATCTGTGTAAGGTAGGACGTTTAGAGTAACGGTGTAAACAGCAGTAGCAGTTCCATCAACTGAGGTAACAGTTAGCACTAGGTGGTTTGAGTCACCAAATACTAAGCCTGAATCACCTTCAATTTCAGCGATTGCTAGTGGGTCGGTGGTCTCTACAACTACTGGAACAGACTCTGTTCCAGGCTCTAGGTCTATGACCATTCCGTCTTCAGCTTCAATACCATTCACAGTGAAGCTAGATGTTGTGACATCACCAACAGCTACCCAAAGGGTAACGGTGATAACTTCAGTAGCTTCTAGATCTGGTGCTGTGATTGTGATGATTAGGTCGTTGCTACCAACAACTAGGTCATTGTCACCTTCGAATTCGAAAGTTGAACCTGAGTCAGTTGTGACAACTGCAACCTCAACAGAGGTTGTGTTTGAAGGTAGGAAGACCTCGTCGCCATCGATAATCGCCTGGGTCTGAGCTTCGCCTTCTGCATCAATGAAACTAACCGATGCTTCCAACAAGCTTGCATCGTTGCTCTCAGCAACCAACAAAATGACGGTGTAGTCCATGGTTGTTGAATCATCAACAG
>JAEMTJ010000016.1:8552-17534 GCA_016462375.1 Rhodoluna sp.
CTCTCAGCAACCAACAAAATGACGGTGTAGTCCATGGTTGTTGAATCATCAACAGCAGTCACGATAACTGTCAGGATGTTCTCTCCGACCATTAGATTCTCTGCGCCGTCAACAACATAAGTTGCGTCTGCATCCGTGGTCTCGATCACTAAATCAACTGATGTTGTGAAAGGAGCAAGTTCAACAGTCGAACCATCTTCGACAGCTTCACCGTTGACTTCGAATGTAATTAGTGATGTGTCTGTGCTAGGCAGAACGTTAAGACCTACGTAGTACTCACGTGTAGTCTCTCCATCAGCTGCATGAACTGTGACTTTCAGGTCGTTCGAACCAAGAACCAAGTCTGAGCCACCTTCAATATCAAAGAATGCCTCTGGGTCAGTAGTCTCGATTTCAATTTCGACCTCAGTTGTAAGTGGATCGAGGTCAATAATATCGTTGTCTTCAACTTCAAAGCCTCCCACTGTAAAGAGGGCTAATGAAACATCATCGTTCAAAACCACATTTAGAGTCAGATCGTATTGCTGAGAAGTAAGGCCATCTGCAGCTGTAACAATGATGACAACCTGGTTAGAGCCTGCAAGAAGTCCTTCTTCACCTGCGATGACAACTGTGGCATCTTCATCAACTGTTACAACTTCGATTACTGCTTCGGTTGTAAGAGCTGCAAGATCAACTGTTGCTCCGTCAACAACTGCTTCGCCGTTAACTGTGATGCTTGAAACAGAGGTGTCTGTGTTCGGAAGAACAACGACAGTAATCTGAGTTTCTTCAGCCGAAACTCCATCCTTAGCAGTAACGATAACTGAAACTAGGTTGTCGCCTGTGGTTAGACCGGTTGCACCGGTAACAACATAAGTGGCGTTTGAGTCTGTAGGAGTAACAGCAACACTTACTGAAGTAGTTCCCCATTCAACTTCAATAGATTCGCCATTAATGACTTCTTCGTCTTGAACGAGCACGACTGATGTTGCATCATCGCTAACAGGAACAATCAAAGTAACTGTGTATGTAGTGCTGGTTCCATCGATAGCTCGAACAATCGCAGTTAGGGTGTTCTCTCCTAGTGTCAAAGCGGTTCCACCAGATAGAGCAACAGTTGTGTTTGCTGCATCAGCAGCGGTAGCCACTACAACAACAGAAGTTGTGTAAGGAGCTAACTCAACTGATGAGCCATCAGTAACGGCAGAGCCGTTAACTGTAAATACCCCGAGGGAAGAATCGTAGGCGGCAACATTCAAAGTGAGTGTGAATGTTTCGCTGTCGGTAAATGGAGTTTCTACTTCTTCAACCGTCTCAGTCCAAGCTGCTTCTACAAGGACAGTAACTGAGTTGTTTCCAAGAACTAGACCAGTTCCACCAGTGACCGTTACGGTGGCATCTGCTGCAGTTGCAGCCACTACGGCAGAGGTTGTTCCCGCTGGAAGATTGACAGTTGATCCAGCAGTAACCTCTACTCCGTCAACTGTTAGAGAGGTAAGAGCTGTGTGGCTCGAAGCCGCATTAGCGGCTGAGATACCAAACGTCGCGAGACCCGCGGAAGATGGTAGTAGTAGGGCAAAAATTGTTAGGAGTGATACGCGCTTTGATTTAAACACTTTATGTCTTCCTCTATAGGGTGGACGGCTATATATCCGCTTAGACATAACTTTAGGGGCAAAATTGGCTATTTCTACAATCTTTACCTATTCGCAACCTAATTATTCACCAATGTTTCACTATTGGGTTTTAGAGCTCTAAATGGGTCAAATTTAGACAATCATCCAAACTCTATGGCGGTGACGGTGGGATTTGAACCCACGGTGAGCTTTCACCCACACAACTTTTCGAGAGTTGCACCTTCGGCCACTCGGACACGTCACCAAAGAGTAGGCTACTCCATCTGGATCGACACCAAAATACCCATTAAAAGAGAAACTCGGGCTCTCCTTAGGAGGGCCCGAGTTTCTCTTTATTTTTAGATACTAATCGACCTGATAGAAGTCATCAGCCCCAGTAACTGTGGTTGTTGACTTGTATCCAGGGTAGGTAGCTGTTACACGAACCGAGATAGATGCGCCGGCATCCTTCGCGGTCAATGTGTAGTTTGCTGTGTTCTGGCCTAGAACTGCGCGGCCGTTACGGTACCAGATGTACTTGACTGAGCTACGGGCGACTGTGTCGTCGTAACCTAGAACTGCCAGCAACTTTGTGCCATCAATAAGGGCAATAGTTGCAGCATCTGGCTGCTCTAGGAGGCCTACCTTGATAGACGGGGCCTTTAGAGTGATTGAAGCTGCGGCGTAGTTTGGTGCATCATAAGTCACAACCACGGTCAGCTTCTTAGATAAGTCAGCTGGGGTTACTAAGTATTCTGCATCTACTTCATTAGTGATGGCAGCACCGTTTCGGTACCACTGGAAAGTCTCATCAGCATCTTCGTTGCTTGAAGCACCTGAAGTGACAGTAATTGTCTCTCCTACTACATATCCCAGAGTTCCGGCAGCAATAGTCGGCTTTTCTGTGATACGTAGGACTCCAGGAAGAACTGTCAAAGTAGCGCTGGTCTTGGTTAGATCCTCATAACCTTCGAGGGTTCCAGTGACACGGACACTGACTGTATCTGCTGCGCTAACGTTAGCCTCGCTCAGAACGAATTCTTCGTCAGTTGCGGCTCCTGCCGGTTCGCCGTTTACGTACCATTGGATTGCCAATTCGACGTCAGTGGTCCACTTCTTGGTAACTACCTTCAAGGTGCTTCCCAGCTGTGGCTTGCCAACAAGGCCTGGGACAGATGCCAGTGGGATGATTCCCTTAGAAACATCTAGAACTTGGCCAATGTATGACTTGGTTACACCAGCGACGGTTTGAGAAACAACTGGACGAACCTGGATTTCCTCACCGTAGTGCTCTGGAGTAAGCAACAGCCTGCTGGTAGTTGCACCAGAGATCAATTCGCCGTCGAGCAACCACTTGTAGTTCAACTTAGCTCCCTGAGGGAACCAAGAGGCAACTGTGCCTGGCGTGCTCTTTGCGTAGGTACCAACACGAAGAGTGTCAGTTACCGGGTTTGATCCGCTTGTAACATCAAAGTCCTTAGTTGCAAGAATGTTGAATGTCTCTGGATCTCCCACGGTAATACCGTCTTCGGCAGTTACAACCACAGTTACGGTCAAGTAACCGGAACCAGTGATAACTCCTGCAGTATTGGTAGCCCAGCCGCCAAAGGTACCAGCGGTTGGAACAACCGTTACAGCTGCAGTTGCGTTGACATCAGTAGTGTCGATGTCGATAGAGATTACTCCAGCCAAAACCTCGGTGATGTCGGCATCTTCAGAAATGAGCTCGCCATTGAGTGCCTTGCTCGCAATCTCAGTATCAGTTGCCGCAATCACAGTAACAACTACGTTGTAGGTGCGGGTCAGGCCATCTGCTCCAGTGACCTCAACAGTAACTGTGTTTAGACCAACGATTAAGTTGTTTCCACCAGTTACGTCATAGGTCGCACGTGGGTCGGTAGTCTCAACCAGAACAATTGCTGAGGTTGGGCTTTCTTCCAACGACACAGTTCCGTTTAGACCAGCGAATGTAACTGCTTCACCGTTAACTTCAACAGTTGCAGAGAGGTCTGCTGGGCTTACGAAAACTGTGAAGGTCTGAAGAATTTCTACGTTTTCAGGTGAAGTGTAGGTAATGGTAACTGTGTTGTTTCCGAAACCTAGGTCGGTGTTACCTTCTACTTCTGCAGTCCATTCAGACCAAGCGGCAGTAGCGGTAACCGTTACGTTCTCGATTTCACCTGGAACTGTAACTACTCCGTTTGCATAAGCAGCAACAGGGCCTGTAGCGCCGTCCCACTCTACTTCGAGAGCGTAAACACCAACGCTGAAGCTGTAGTCAGCCGCAGTTGTTAAGTCGTCACCGGTAACAGAAACAGTAATCTCGTTTGTACCAGGCTCAAGAGTGATCTTGCCAGTAGCAGCATTGTAGATTCCGCCGTCAACAGTAATAGTTGATGTTGGGTCAGTTGCTTCTAGTAGAAGTTCGTTCTCTAGAGTCCAAGTTGTTGCAGAGCCTTGGTCAACAGTTGTCGCGCCGTTGAACTTGAAGGTCTTCAATGTTACATCCGGGTCAGCCACTAGCAGGTTGAAGTTATAGGTCTCTTCGGTCACGTTGTCCGGAGCAAAAACTGTTACAGAAAGATCGTTGTCGCCTTGGAGTAAGAATGTTCCACCGACAACGACGTAGGAAGCTTCCTCATCGCCAACTTCAACAACTATGGTCACTGCTGTTGTTTTGTTAGCAAGAAGAACATCGTCACCGGCTTCGTAAGCAACACCATTCACATAAATAGTTGCAGAAGCGTCGTTGTTTAGGTCAATCATCAGGGTTAGGTCGTAGCGCTGTACTTCTACTCCGTTAGCAGCAGTAACGTAAATCTCTACGCGGTTTTCGCCAGGGATTAGGTTGCTGCCGCCTTCGATAACGACAGTAGCCTCTTCGTCAGCTGTGATTACATTGATTTCTGGGTCTGTTGTTCCGGCAGAAAGTTCAACAATCTCACCGTCAGCAACCGTAATATCCTCAACTGTAATGATTGCTGAAGTGTCAGTGTTCTGGTTCACAGTCACGGTGATAACTGACTCGTCATACTCACCATTAGCAGCGGTGACAAGAACAGTCACTGTGTTATCGCCAGTGGCTAGGCCGGTAGCTGAGGTTGTTGCAACTCCGCTAACCAATGAAACAGAAATTCCGTTTACCTTGACAGTTGAAGTTGAATCAGTTGGAGTAACAACAACTGGGACACTAGTGATTCCCCAGTCGGCTTCGGTACTTTCACCGTTGATGACTTCTTCATCGTTGACAATGATGACAGCGGAAGAATCGTTGTTTAGAACGTTAAGGGTTCTGGTGTAAGTCTGTGATGCGGTGCGAGGCTCAGCAATGAATTCTGATCCCTCGTCAGGATAGTTTGGGTTAAGAACATCTTCTGACCAGTTCGCAGTAACGACAGCTGTCAGAGTGTTTGGGCCAACCTTGAGATCGCTGTCACCTGTGACAGAAACTGTGGTTCCCTCAGACTCTGAGGCGATTGCTACAACGTCAGCGGATACGACACCTGTTGCACTGACAGTCAAAGTTGAGATGTCAAGATCAAGTGTCGTTGCTGTCAACAAGTCACTTCCGTTGACTGTGAAAGTTGAAAGATTTGTGGATGGAGCGGGAGCAGCTTGAGCTGCTGAAGAACCAAAGAGACCAAATGTGGTCGGCACTAACAAGGCAGCGATTGCGAGCCATGAAGTTTTCTTGCTAATTGACATGTCTTCCTCTAGATAGGGATTGATATGGATGATTGCAAGTTTGATTTTAGGAGTGAGATTGTGCAGCGACACGAGTGTTTAACCTTTGGAAAGACAATGCTTCCAAAGAGTTCTCATTAGAACTTTTCGTTTAGTGTTTCTTAATCAAGAATTCAGAAATTTAATCTGATATTTTTGCTGATTGACGTTTGGCTTGAAAAAAATCAGTTAGTATCGCACTCGTCTCAGCTGACAACACTTCAGGGATAACTTCTATCTCAGATCCCAGACGTTTGTCTCTGACCAAATCGTAAAGCGAACCAGATGCGCCAACTTTTTCATCCCAAGCACCAAAGACAATTCGGGAAAGTCTCGATGCTTGAATGGCACCCGCACACATTACGCAAGGTTCCAAGGTAACAACGAGAGTGTAATTATCTAAACGCCAAGAACTCAGAAACTTACTTGCCTCCCGGATGGCCACCACCTCAGCATGGGCAGTCGGATCTTGGTTTAATTCCTTCTTATTGTGGCCGCGAGCAATGATCTTGCCGTCAGAATCGACAATTAACGCTCCAACTGGAACATCTCCACTGGTTTCCAGTGCTTTTTGGGCTTCCGCGAGGGCTTCCCGCATCAACGGTTCCCATTCCTTAGTCAAACTAATCACCTTAATCCGCAGTGGTCTATTAGATTTAGCCTATGCGGATTCATGTGGCGAACCACCCTCTTATCACCCATAAACTAACTGTTCTCAGGGATAAAAGCACTCCATCCCCTGTTTTTAGGCAGTTAGTCGAAGAATTAGTGACCCTTTTGGCCTATGAGGCCACCCGAGAGGTCAAGACTGAAGAGGTAACTGTCGAAACTCCAGTTACTAAGACCCAAGGTATGAAACTCTCCCACCCAAGACCAATAATCATTCCGGTGCTTCGAGCTGGGCTTGGAATGTTGGAGGGCATAGTAAAACTTCTTCCGACCGCAGAGGTCGGTTTCCTAGGTATAAAGAGGAATGAAGAAACCCTCCAGCCCTATACATATGCCAATCGTTTACCAGATGATCTAACTGGCAGACAAGTTTTCATCATTGACCCAATGTTGGCAACCGGAGGGACTTTGATTGACTCTATTGACTACGTCTTCGATCGAGGAGCAACCGATGTCACCTGTATTTGCCTAATTGGAGCGCCGGAAGGCCTTGAAGCCGTTCAGGAACATGTCGGCGAACGCAATGTTCAGATTGTTCTCGGAGCCCTCGACGAAAAACTAAATGAGCAAGGCTATATAGTTCCAGGTCTTGGGGATGCAGGAGATCGCCTCTACGGTTTGGCCGATTGAGAACACTCCGAGACACGACTAATTTGACTACTAATACTTTTATGTCGTAACCTTTAGCACATGACTAACAGCGCAATTCTAAACACCATGCCGGAGGCGACCTTTGGACGCCCGGCCATGATGTGCCCTGTTATGTGTATGCGAATGTGTCGCTAAAACTCAACCTAGAAGTCGGCTAAGCCGCTACGAGTTTTGACACCAACACCCCAGCAATAGTGCTAAATCAGCGCATTCAAAATAAACCCATTCGCATAACACAATCAAAGGATTTTCAAAATGACAATTGCACCAGTAAACCCATTTATAAGAACAACTGCCAACGAGACCGAAGCCAGAGGCTTTGCTCTTTATGTCGGCATCGACGAACAAACCGCCAAGGCCGCAGGAACTTCACTGGGGTCCATAGTTGCCGCTCTCAGAAATATCTTGGATCAGGTTGCCCCTGGTCTGGCTGCTGAATCATTCGCTGCTGTTGCACTAGCGCACAAGGGCACCGGTGGCAGAAACGTAGATGTAGTTAGAACAGCCCTAGCTGACCCTAGAGCGCTGTCTCGTCTGATTGAAAAAAATGACGAAGATGCCGCTAAAGGCGTTGTAATCGATGTCCGTCGTCAAAAAATCTTCCTAGACGGAATCAACGCAGAACTTACCTATAAGGAATTCGAAATACTAAAGGTCCTGGTCGAAAACGAAGGTCTGACAATCTCTCGCGATGAACTTATCTCGAAGCTCTGGGGTGAGGTTGATGACAGTTCTGTGTTCGGGCGAACCATCGATGTCCACATCAGAAGACTGCGCGCGAAGATTGCAGGCTACGAAGACATCGTTAGGACCGTTCGTGGTTCTGGCTATCGTTTCGATGCTCACCCAGATGTTCTAATTGAAGGTATTTGAAAAGTAGGCTAGAAACATGCCCGCAAAAATCCTTGGACATGACTTGCTCATCACGCAGGTTACTGAAGAAACTTTGGCACTAGTTGATTCGGGAATACCAACTCCCATTATTCTGATTGACGGTAGGGCTGGTTCCGGTAAGTCAACCTTGGCCGAGAAAATTCAGAATGACCTGTTCCGCCAAGGTGAATCAATGCCCAGAATAATTCACATGGATGACCTTTACGAAGGTTGGCATGGATTAGCTGCTGGAACTGAGTATCTCCAGAGATTTATCCTTTCCCCACTGCTAACAAAACAAACAGCAAGCTGGCAAGAATACAACTGGCAAATAGAATCCCGCGATCGTTGGCGAGAGTTCTCCGGTGGAACTCCGCTTATTATCGAAGGTTGTGGGGCAATCAACCAATACACCAGTTCGATTGCCCATTTAGGCATCTGGCTAGAAGTCGATGAAGAGACCAGAAGGCAAAGATGGTTGGAACGCGATGGAGAGATCTTCGATCAATACTTCGATACCTGGGCTGCCCAAGAATTAGATTTCATCGCGAGAGAGAAATCACCGACTCTAGCAGACTATGAACTACGCAGTTCTTCTATTAATTAGCCAGACTCTGACTCCAGCTATCAAGCTAGCTGTAACAAAGAAACCGGCAATCAAGTAAGAAGCGTTTTTCACCGCAGGAATAGTTGCAGAAAAATATCCACACAGAGTCAAACCAACACCCCAAGCAAGGGCCCCGACTAAGTTAGCGCTAAAGAACTTGTAGTAATTCATCTTTGAGATACCAGCAATGACTGGAACGAAAACTCTTGCCCATGGCATGAATCTAGAAATAACAACTGCCCACCAACCCCACGAGTCGAACAGCGCTTCACTCTTTGAAATCGCTGATTTTATCCAACGACCCTTGCGCTTATCTAAGTAAGGTCTCCCGAAGTGTCGTCCAAGCGTAAAACCAACTTGATCTCCTAGCCACGCAGCTATCCCAATACCTAAAGCCATGACCCAAATGTTTATTCCAGAACTTGCAGTCGCAGCAACTAGACCTGCAGCAAAAACCAGTGAGTCACCGGTGATAAAAGGTATGAAAGCGCCAACGAATAATCCAGTCCCAGCAAATACCAATCCCCAGACCACCAGGTAAAACAAGGTTGGTCCTAAATCTGGAAACCAATTAGCTATCTGATCGCTGAGCGAAGCGTGGAAAGAATAACTCTTCAACTAAGGCTTTCCGTAGAGCATGATTTCATCAAGTTCAAGGCGAACTCGTGGAGCGATCTCTCGCTCATAAGCAGGGCCTTCTAATTTCTCAGCAGGAGCAACCTTGCCAACTGCCAAAACGTTCAAGACCTCATAGCTTGCATCAAGACCTAGCAGAGTTACAATTTGTTCTCTGACTAAACCACCGATGTGGTGAGTGTGCAGGCCGAGTTCTTGGGCTTGAATTACCATCATCGAAGCACA
>JAEMTJ010000016.1:17634-27407 GCA_016462375.1 Rhodoluna sp.
GCTTCCTGCTGGCTTAGGACATATTCATGATCAAAGGATCTTGGACTCCAGCGTTCAGCTAGTACGGGGGCTATCGGCGCAGCAGTAATTGCTATTTTGTTTGGTTGCATCCTCTAAGCCTAAACCTTGAGAGCGCTCCTGAGGGCATCAAGCAGACCTTGAACATCCTCTGGCTTAGTATCCCAAGCGCACATCCAACGAACCTGACCGATGCGGTAATCCCAAACATAGAACCAATACTTTTCTTGAAGGGCTTCGATAATCTCTGCCGGGAGAATCGGGAAGACCGCGTTGGCCTGAGTTGGGTTGGGGACACTGACTCTGCCGTTGGAAAGTGCAGCTATTTCTCTAACCCCAGCGTCCAGTGCCTTAGCCATGTCATTAGCGTGCTTCGCACTTCTAATCGCTAAGTCATTTTCTAGCAGTGCGATTAGTTGAGCGCTAACAAATCTCATTTTGCTTGGTAGCTGCATCGAGGTTTTCCTCAAGAAGGGAATGCTGTGAGAGATTGCCTCTGAATTCAAAACTACGACTGCTTCAGCCGCTAATGCGCCAATTTTGGTACCACCAAAACTAACTAGATCGACACCGACATCAGTTGTAAACTCTTTGAAAGTTTTACCCAGTGCAGCAGCAGCGTTAGATAACCTCGCACCATCCATGTGCAGAAAGAGATTATTCTCATGAGCAAAATCAGCTAGGGCTTTAACCTCATCAACGGAGTAGACGGTTCCTAATTCGGTGGTCTGAGTGATGCTGATAGCTGCTATCTGGGCACGGTGTACTGAACCGATATCAAACAGGTGTGGCTTGATAAGTGCAGGAGTTATTTTGCCGTCAAGAGTTGGGATGGTCCACAACTTGATGCCAGCCATCTTCTCAGGAGCTCCTCCCTCATCAGCGTTGATGTGAGCGGTTTCCGCACAGATAACTGCTTCCCAACGCTTGAGCACGGAAGAGAGCGCAATAACGTTCGATCCAGTTCCATTGAAAACTGGGAAAACTTGGGCAGCAGCACCGAACTGCTCTTTGAATGTCTTAGTTAGTTCTCCAGTAACAAAATCATCGCCGTAGGCGCGCTCGTGCCCCTCATTGACGGCCTGCATAGCCTGAAACAGTTCTGGATGAACTCCAGCGTAGTTATCGCTAGCGAATCCGCGCCAGAGCTTACGCTCACTTAAACTCATCTTTACTCCTCTGTCAACCTCATTCAAATCTATCTCCTTTAGCCAAAAAGAGAATCTGGGTCAACTGATTCCAAGCGCATAGCCTCGTAGTCAAGCACTATGCATGCAATCTCTCTGTCCTTAGCCAAAGTGATGGCCTGGGGCTTGATCTCCTGGGCAGCAAAGATGCCGCGAACCGGGGCAATCGCTGGATCTCTATTCAGGAGCTCTAGATACCTAGTCAACTGTTCAACCCCATCAATCTCTCCCCTGCGCTTGATCTCGATTGCGACTGTTTTACCAGCACCATCCTTTGCCAAGATATCCACCGGGCCAATAGGAGTCATGTACTCCCTACGAATTAACTGACTACCAGCACCAATAATTTCAATCTGCTCTGCTAGGAGCTCTTGTAGATGGGCTTCAACCCCATCTTTGATGAGGCCTGGGTCCTTACCTAGTTCATGGTCAACATCAACGTGAATTGCATAGATCTGAATCCAGAGAATATCCGCTGTCTTTAGTTGACTCACTCGCCAGAGTTCAGTCACCCCAGTTTCAATCTGATCTGTCTCGGGTTCGTGCACTGAAAAATTACATGGTGGGTTCATCCAGTTGAGCGGCTTATAGGAACCCGTTTCACTGTGAATTAGAATGCTGCCGTCACCTTTAAGCATTAGCAGTCTTCTAGCTTTAGGTAGGTGAGCGGTAAGTCGACCAGCGTAATCGACGGAGCAATCTGCAATAACTAAACGCATTACTTGGCTTCGGGTTTGGTTGCTTCTAGTTTTTCATTGAGACTCTTAGGTGCATCAGACGCTTCTTTTGCCACAAGGCATGCTTTAGCTTTTCTTGACTCAATGTTCAGATCTTGAATATCGTCAAACCCTTTTTTGGGTTGATTTGTCATTTTTAAGCCTCGACATCCAACTTCATCGTTGGCGGGATTATATTTACAGTTCTTACCTTGATGTTTAGAACTGGGTGTCCAAGCTGTTCTTCAACCTTCTGCTTTAGGTTAACCGGGTCGATTTCAACATAGTCAGTTGACATAGAAAAACGCTGAGTGACTTTAGATTTCAATATTTTTGGATGGTCAACCACGTACACTGCCAAGACCAGTAGGACGGCGTAAAGGCTTTGTACTAACAAGTCATATGCCGGTAGCCCCAGGTTTAGGCCCATAGCCAGTGCGACTAAAAGATAAACGATTTCGTTCCAGCCCAGTGTCTCTGAGCGAAGTCTAAAGATTGAGATAACGCTGAACAGGGCAAAGCCGACGCCGAGTGAAATAGTGAATGTGCCAAGCGCCCCACCCAAGACGTACAAGGTGATGTTGATCAGTGCGATAGCAACAAAGACGTCTCTGCGCTTGTGCCTTCTATAGAAGAACACATAGGCCAAAAGGTAAAGCAAGAATAGGTCTATCGCCAATGAGGCTAGAAGGAGAGGGTAATCAATCGGAGTCACAAGGTTAGACTAGCCCAAATGAATAAATTCGTTGGCTTTAGAAGGTTTATTGCCCACCTGACCGGCTGGGCAATCCCACTGAGCCTGCTAACGATGACTCCAGCTAACGCTGCTACAGCACTTACCCTCAATGACGTCTATAGCCCTTCCAAGGTCATAAAGATTGAGCTGATACTGCCATTGGCCACCGTTCAAGCCCTTAATAACCCTGCAACCTTTAAGGTTTATGTACCCGGGCAAGTAAAGATATCATCCGGGGCTCTAACCAGCGGCTTGATTGATGTCAACATCAAGCTCAAGGGAACAACGTCCATGTCTGCTCTAAATGGCACCCCTAGTTTCAAAATTAGATTCAAGAAAGATGAAGCTGGGCTGGGCTACTTAGGGTTGCGGAGAATGACCCTCAACGCCATGACCCAGGACACTAGCAAGGTCCACGAGTTTGGCGCATATGCACTCTTTAACGCAATGGGCATTCCAGCCTCTAAGACAGGTTGGGCAAAAGTCTCGGTAAATGGTGTGAGCAAGGGCTTGTATGTGAATGTTGAGCAACCTGACCAGATATTTATAACAAAGAGATTTAGGGACGTTACGCAACACATTTACGAAGGTGTCGCAATGAAAGACCTCAAGGTAGGAAGTGATGATGGTGGAGATCAAAGTGGATCTTTCCTAGCCGACTACGGCTGGAAGATTACCCCAAACAAAAATGATCTCGGCACATTAGCTGGCAAGATGAACGAGCCTGATCCGGCCAAATGGTATGAAAACCTAAATACATACTTTGATAGAACGACCCTTATAAAGACATTTGCAGTTGAGAATTTTGTTGGCCACTGGGATGGATACTCAGGTCCTGACATCAACAATTACTACCTAAGAAGTAGTACCAGAAACAAGTTCACTTTGATCCCGTGGGGGCCTGACCAGACCTTTGGAGAGAATAGACAGACTTCTGTAGCTGGAGATACCTTCTTCTTCCCTCTCGTCTCAGAGCGGGCTGACCAACCCTGGGGCAATAATCTAAAGCGCGGATTGCTATACGTGAAGTGCATTAACTACAAGCCTTGCCGAACACAATACCTATTGCAATTGAAGGCAGTTTCAGCGATGGCATCCACCATGAAACTCGGTGAGAAGATGAGTAATGCGGCAAAGGTGATTGACTCAACTCTTGTCTTTCAATACAAGTCAAACCCGTCGATGCTCTCCGTAATTCACAAGGAGCAGGCAAGAAGCATAAAGTTCATCACCACTCAACAGGGAAAAGTGAAGCAAGTGCTGAACCTCTATGGTGTGAAGTAATTTCTAGTTTGAAATTGATGCCGTAGGCATTTGGAGCTGCTAACCGACGCTGTACTCAGAACACACTTCAATCACTTTGTCTCTGGAGATGGTTATGGCTTGCACTAGTTGGTCCATGTCAAGCCCTGGGTTCTCTGAATCAAGTAGCAGGTAGTACTGCCTTGAATATTGAGCGAAAGACACCAACGCATCTTTGACTTCTTGAGTTCCAGCGGCGTCACCGTAGAGCTGCACATCAGAGAGGAATGTCGGTACTTCTTGATCTGTCTCAGGTATCGGCAAAGCCGCATAGTTTGAGCAAGATTGTCGATCTAATGAGCGCTTATCAGAATTTAGCAGACCCGAAACTCCCACTATTACTAAAGCGCAGGCTAGGACTGCGGAATAGATTCCGTAGCGCTTTTTGAGATTGCCTGGCGCATCGATGGCTTTCTCAACTTGACCCGTCTTATCTTTGAAAAGCAAAATAGCCGCTAATACGTTGATTGCCACAGACAACAGAGTAACTATCACAACAATTATCCACAGTTGAGGAGTACTAAATCTCAGCAGTCTAAATATTGCTTGCAAAACAGTAAAGTAGCCGCGATCACTAAGTCCTTGAGCTACTGGTATTACCAAGATCATGGGCAGAAGAATAAGGAGAGAGCTCGGAATTAGCACAAGTGCAAATTTCACTCTGCCATCAAGTTTGGTAAAGGCCAACCCAGCTGAAATTAGATTCATCATGAAGAAGAGGAAGTACACGACAACTATCCCCTTGAGGGCAATTGCGTAATTACTGTATCCACTCGAGTTCAATACGGAAAGGAAATCTCCGATTGGTAGCCAGTAACTTATTGGCCAGATAATTACAGCTGATGAGATAAGCAGTAATAGAGCTGCTCTGAAACTTAGTAGTCGATTAGGCAAGGTGTCCTCCGAGGTTAAGCCTAAATGTATTAGCCCTTTACCTGGATACTAAAAGCATTAGCTAATTCTCGGTACCAACCCGAATCCGGGATGTCCATTCTTTGCCAACCGGTATCAGGGTTCTTGATCTCAACAGTGGTTGACCCTCCACCGTCCAGTAATACTGCATCTGTAGCCCCAAGAGCCATAAGCCAATGCCCAATTTGGTCTGAGGAAGACCCGCCCTGTCTGTAGCCAAAATCGACCGCATCTTGGCCTCTACTGGAAGCCACAAGCCAAACTTTGCCATCTTGATTCCAGCCGATTGCAGATCTTGGTCGATGATCTTTTGCGTGCTGAGAGCATATCCAGGTGAACTTACCGTTTTCCACCAGCCGTGGGCCACGTCCAGCAGCAGAAATAAAGGATGTATTCGCATTTGACTGATAGCCGGATTTTACAGTCACCAATTCACCGGTCTTGAATTTCCTTAAAGAGATAGCGGCAGCTCCCCTCGCCTGAACAATTAACTCACCCGGTTGAGCACTCAAAGCTGCGCCAGTTCTATACAAATTCTTTACATAGCGCCTGCCTAGATCATCGAGTGCTAAACGTAAAGTCGCGGTTGCCCTGTTTGGAGTCCCCACAAAGTTTTGATCGAAGAGAGTTGCTCCGCTAACGCTTTGATACACATAGTTCACAGAATCAAAAACCAGAGTCGTTGAGTTATTACTTATCGTGCCGGCTGTTTTTATGGAATCGGCAGCCATTCGCGTTTCATAGAGTGGTGCTTTAGCAAGGGTCAGTTTTACCTTGGTTTTAACTTTCAGTTTTGCCAGAGTCTTTGCAATAGCTCCTCTGGCCTGAATTACAGTTCCAAGTTTTATATTGACTGCTGCTCCCTTTGGATAGATTTTGTAAATTGCCCCGGCTTTTAGGACGAGAGTTGTTTGCCCTTTAGTTGGTATTTGAGTTCCAGACAGAGATTCATAAACGACTAGTGATTCTGAGCCGGGGTTCGGCTGGTTTCTGCCAGTAACTTGATATTTCTTTGTGCCGACAGTTAGCGTCCCAGTTGCTCGAAACCCTTTGCTGGGGACTACTTTGTGTAAAGACATGCCAACAACGCCGGTTGTTCCAGGTGGTGAGTAACTTATCTCACTATTTTCAATCATGGCATTCCACGGTCCGTTGCCATCAAAGTAGTCACCGTTTAGGGATGCTAGGGCAAGATTGCTACCTTGAGAGAGATCTCTCAGAGTTTTTGTTTGTGGAATAGCCCAATGCAAAATACCAAAGTTAATGTTTCTAAGATCTCCCTCCACCACCGAAAGTTTGGTTCCCAGTGGAGATAGCGAAGCACTTTGGGAATCATAACCAGGCTGCCAAGTCCAACTCTTTGCAGTCACCCCAGAGCCAAGACTGGTTGATGAGCTTTGGTGTGCTGAATCTAGAATTGGGGTTGGCAAACACCCTGAGTCCACTGCTAGCGCAGGAGCGCTAATCAGAGCAGCGCTAACGACGAGAGCGACAACCGCCAGTTGTCTTACTCTTCTAGCTTTCCTCTGAATTCGCATATAGTTTTAGCCTATTCCAGCGTCTTAGTTAGGCTTGTCCTATGTTACCTAAACAGTTGCTTACCAAAATCGGTATTAGTAGTATCTTGCTACTTACTGGTAGTTTGCTGAACCCAGCAATTGCGAGTGAGACGCCAAACTACGTTGAGGGAACAGATAAAGCAGCCGTCGTTTTCAACCCGCTACAGGTCAACAACTTCTCTATGCGGATGTCAGATCATGATTTCAGCATGCTTACTTCAGATCACGTTAATTGGAGCTACGAGGGGCCTTGGCTGCGAACCGTTATGAGCTTCACGATGGCTGGCAAGGTTTATGGCCCATACACCGTTGGTGTTCATCTGAAAGGCGCTTGGGGCTCTTGGCGGGATATAAACGGCAAGGCAGCCTTCAAGATAAAAATGGATGCCTTCGTCAGAAACCAGACACTTTTCGGGATAACCAAGTTCACTCTGAACAATATGGTTCAAGACCCGAGTTATATCCATGAAGCGGTCACCTACCGGCTTTTCAGGGCTATGGATGTTCCTGCTCCTCGAGTTGGCTACGCCAACGTGACTCTAAACGGTCGAAACTACGGTTTGCACCTAAACGTGGAAACTATAGACACAACAATGCTTGCCCGTTGGGGATTGGACAACGAGCATCTTTATAAGGGCGGAGTTCCAAACTTTCCAGATTTTTATAGCGGTTCTGAGTCGTATTTTCAGGTCGAGGATGGTTCAGAGACTTCGACCAGTGATCTAACAAACTTCATGCGCATCAACCAAAAAACAGGTGACGACTGGTGGGCGGAAATAACACAATACGCAGACATTGAAGAAATAATGACTGATTTTGCAGTTGAAGCACATACCGGGCACTGGGATGGCTACCCATTTAACCACAACAACTTTTTCATTACCTTCGATGGGGCAGGCTACGCTCACATGATACCTTGGGGCACAGACCAGACATGGGGTGGAGGAATAGACTACTTCGGTTCCGGGACATTACTTTACCAACGCTGCCAAAGTTCAAATGATTGCAGAGAAATGTACTTACAGGTACTAGCAAAACTTGCAAGAACCGCATCCTCACTTGAACTAGACGAAATGGTAGGCCACCTTAGTTCAGCCATTCGTTCGGAGATAATCGCGGACCCCTGGGGTCCTGGCATTCAAACTGCAAGTGACTACCAAAGCTGGACTGCATGGAACACTAGCAACCAAGAGGTAGCCTTAGCCAACATGGCTGCAGCTTGGGACACTGGAGTTTCTGATATCTCTGTATCTGGCGAGACGTACCCGGTTGACCAGACAATCATCCTCAAGCCAGGCTCAAAACAAGCTGAAGTTCAAGCCATTCCCTTCCAGCCTGCAGCAACCTCAGAATCTGTGACGGTGTCTTACCTGAGTGCAGGCCTTAACTTTGCTGAGGTGCCAGTGACCTCAGCTGATGGACAGCACACAAACAGCCAAACTGTCTCCATCTATGTGCTCACTAACAGATCAAGTTCGGCTGCGTTGGCTTATGTGCCAAACCGATCAGCGATAGCGAAGGTTGGGGCGAGTAAATTAAGCCAGCTGAAGACCAAGCTGAAAGGGTCAACCGAACTAACCTTGAAGTTTTCAATGCCTAAATCAAAGAATCTTTCATTGGCTGCGGCTCAGTCTCTACTAGACAAAAGAGCTTCTCTAGTGGTCAACAACTTGAGAACAAATGGAATCAAGGTAAAGAAGTTCACCAAGGTAGTCACAGCCAGTGGCAACCCGAGCACTGTAACGGTTTCAATGAAGTATCAGAACTAGTAGTAATAGATAGTTACTGTCGTACCCTTTTGGGTCTTAGCTCCTGCTGGGGTGGTGTAAATAGCGGTCTTTATGCCAGTGATCTTTAGTGTCTGCAAATACTTCTTGATTGCAGCTGCACGAGCAGGACCTGCGGTTGGCTTATCCTTGGCAATCAAGAAGTTGTTGGTGATCTCAACCTTGACCACAGTCCCCTTACCAATTTTCTTTACCTCTGTCGCTATTACTTTGTTACCGGCAGCGTTAGTCTTAGCGTCAACAGTAAGCACACCGACCTTAGGGAACCCAACAACAATTATGTCTTTAGCCTTAGGCACTATAAGAGTGACTTTGTATTCCTGAGTTGATTCATCCTCAGCCATAACAGTTACTACAGCGGTGTTTAGCCCAACCACCAGTTCATCAGCTCCAGAAACCTCGAAGGTGGCAAGCTCGCTGCGGGTAACGGCATCAAGCTCTGCAGATTCAGTGCCAACGGGCAGAATTAATGTTGATCCGACCGTGACAGCAGTTCCATTTACTAAGAACGAATTCAATCCCTTGTCACTTGAAAGCGCGACATTAATTGTCACCGTGTAAGGAACCGGATCTAAGTTTTCATCACCCGGCGTCACGTTTATAGTAATTACGTTTTCGCCAGTAACAAGGCCGTCGATGTTATAGCTGTTTGCGGTAGCGGATGCAGAAACCGTGGCTTCTCCACCATCAAATTCAAGTTGAGTACCAGGGGTATCTCCGCTCTTTAGCGGCACAGTTGGTTCAACCAACAAAGTTGCTTTAGTTGTACCATTGGCCAGCTGTCCGGCTAAAGTTCCAGCATTATCTTCATCAAAAGTAATGGAAGTGGTGTTGACCTTAACAGTCTTCAACGTGGCAACTGCACCACCGACATATACCTTCAATGTATAAGTTCTAGCAAAGCCAACGCCTGCTGGTGGCACCACTTCAATAGAAATCAAGTTGATGCCCTTTTCAACGCTAAAGTATCTTGCGATGGTTGGCCAAACTGTCTTGTCGTTTACGAAAACATCTGCACCCGGGTCTGCAGCTTTCACGCCAATGCTGATTCTTGTACTGGTCAAAGGCAAGTTGACATAGCCTGTAGCCTGATCCAAGAGCTCACGGTCGATTGCTTCACCATTGATAGTGATTGCTTCTTCTTCTGCGAGGTCAGTGTTGGTGCTCAGAACCAAAACGTTTAACGTAACTGTGTACTCAGCGCTATCCCCATTTTGAGCTGTAACCGTAACTACAAGAGAGTTCTCTCCTTCATTAAGAGGCTCTTCAGTTTTTCTGCCATCTCCCACAATCATGTATGTTGCATAGTCATCAGTTGTGGAGAAGGTCACGTTTACGTGAGAAGTTCCAGAGGCAAGATCAATCGCATCTCCATCGCCGACCTCAAGTCCGTTGACCTTGAAGATGGAGAAACTTGTGTCATCGGAGAGTTCTGGGAGTACGACGGTAACCGTATATTCCTCTGATGTTTCACCATCAGCTGCAGTCACTGTTACCGTGACAGTGTTCTCTCCTGGCTGTAAATCAAGACCACCGTCAATAGTAAAAGTAGCAAA
>JAEMTJ010000017.1:0-12890 GCA_016462375.1 Rhodoluna sp.
GGAGCTAACCAAGGTGGGAAGTGGCCAGCGTAGTGCTCTGTCAACACGCCGAAGAATCTTTCGATGGAACCAAAAAGAGCTCGGTGAATCATGACAGGTCGTTGCTTTGACCCGTCAGGTGCTGTGTATTCGAGATCGAATCTTTCTGGAAGATTAAAATCAAGTTGAATAGTCGACATTTGCCAAGTACGACCAATAGCGTCTTTTGCTTGAACAGATATTTTAGGACCGTAGAAAGCTGCGCCGCCGGGATCTGGAATAAGTTGCAACCCTGAGTCCTTGGCGACCTGAGCAAGGGTCTCTGTTGCTTCAGCCCAAATCTCATCCGACCCAACGAATTTCGGGTTGCCTTCTTCTTTTGTAGATAGCTCTAGATAAAAATCAGTTAGCCCATAGTCGCGAAGTAACTCAAGAACAAAGTGCAGAACATTTGCAAGCTCTACTCCGATGCTTTCTCTCGAAACATACAAGTGGGCGTCATCTTGTGTGAACCCCCGAGCGCGAGTAATGCCGTGCAGAACTCCTGACTTTTCGTAACGATAGACAGTGCCGAACTCAAACATTCGTAGTGGTAGATCTCTGTATGAACGATTTTGAGCTTTGTATATCAAGCAGTGAAAAGGGCAGTTCATAGGTTTCAGGTAGTAATCCTGAGCTTGACGCTTTACGTTACCTTCTTCGTCTAGTTCCTCGTCAAGTTTTAGTGGAGGAAACATACCTTCCGCGTACCACTCAAGGTGCCCTGAAGTTTCGAAGAGATTTGACTTAGTTACATGTGGAGTATAGACAAATTCGTAGCCACCCTGCTCGTGTTTGGCTCGAGAATAATCCTCCATAACCTTGCGAATGATTCCCCCCTTTGGGTGGAACACTGCAAGACCAGAACCAATTTCTTCTGGGAATGAAAATAAATCCAATTCTGCGCCAATTCTTCGATGATCTCGCTTTGCAGCTTCTTCTAGTTGCGTTTGATGCTCTCTAAGCTGATCTTTAGTTGGCCATGCTGTTCCGTAAATTCTTTGAAGCTGTTTATTGCTTTGATTTCCACGCCAGTAAGCGGCAGCAACTCTAGTAAGTGCGTAGCCATTTCCGATCATTCTGGTGTTTGGTAGATGAGGGCCGCGACAAAGATCTTTCCAAACAACCGAGTCAGCCTTCACATCATAGTTGTCATAGATAGTTAAATCGCCGGCACCGACTTCGGCAGCAGCTTCGCCAACGTCCTGAGCTCCTGATTTTAGCCCTATCAATTCAATCTTGTATGGTTCGTTGGCAAGCTCCAACGTGGCCTCGGCTTCGTTGGTTACTCTTCTAACAAAACGTTGTCCGCTTCGGATAATGCGATCCATTTCCTTTTCGAGCGCCTTGAGGTCCTCTGGTGTGAATGGCTTATCAACATCGAAGTCATAATAGAAGCCGTCTGTTATTGGAGGTCCTATTCCAAGTTTGGCTTCTGGATTTAGCGTTTGCACGGCCTGCGCCAACACGTGAGCGGCAGAGTGCCTAAGAATATTTAATCCGTCGGGGCTCTCCAGATGAACATGGTCAACTGAATCTCCAGAGAGAACCGTGTAAGCCAGGTCCTTTAGCTCACCGTTTACTCTTAGGGCAACAACTGATTTCTCGGTAAACAGCGTGAAGCCGGTCGAATCTTGAGGAATGTTGACTTCCTCGCCTTCGATCTTGGCTGTGATCTGGTTGCTGCTATTCAAAAAAGTCTCCGATTGCGTTTATCTCTAAATCCTAAACCAGTGGTTAGGCGTGCCTTGCTAGCGCATAACGACTTTATAGTGTTTTCTAAACTCATGACCATACCTAAACACCCAGTAACTAGAGGGACTAAAGCTTCACTTGAGTTCACTCGTAGCGCTATGGCAAGCAAACTTAACTGGCTAAGAGCTGGGGTGCTAGGGGCTAATGACGGCATTATGTCGACCTCCGGCCTAATCCTCGGTGTCGCTGCCTCGCCCGGTGTAACCTCAGCCACAATTGTTGTCGCCGGCGTTGCAGCTGTGGTTGCCGGATCAATTTCAATGGCTGGTGGCGAATACACCTCTGTTAGTGCTCAACGTGACAGCGAGAAGGCAGCTCTTCAAGTAGAAAAGCAAGAGCTGTTTGACAATCCCGAAGCCGAACTTCGTGAGCTTGCCTGGTTCTACGAACAAAAAGGCATCTCTCCCAAACTTGCAATAAAAGTTGCAGAGGAACTCACGAACAAAGACGCACTCAAAGCGCATGCAGAAGCAGAGCTTGGTATTGATTCAGAGCACCATGTAAGCCCGATTCAAGCTGCTCTCTCATCATTTATTGCATTTGCGCTGGGTGGCGCATTGCCTTTATTGGCAGTGATTGGGCCTTGGGTTGAATACCGTATTCACGCAACGGTTACATCAGTTGTTTTTGCATTGATTCTCACGGGCTACGTGGGTGCGAAGATCGGTGGTGCAAAAACAGGCAAAGGTATTCTTCGGAACCTGGTCATCAGCCTTGCAACGATGGGTGTTACCTACGTAATTGGACACCTTGTGGGAACTAGCGTCGCCTAACTATTTATCGTTGCGGTAAGCCCCGATTTTGATTCGGTATGCCTTGTATAAAGGTTCTCCATCAGTGTGTATCTTGTGTAGCGAAGCGATGTATGTGTCTGCCTCGTTGCGCGTCTCAAAAGTTTTTAGAAATACTTCACGTAATGGCCTAGGCACAAATGGAACACCATAGACCTTGAAGTAACGCTTTATTTTTTTCATAACTATCTAATTCTGGTGGACGATACTGGGTTCGAACCAGTGACCCCTTCCATGTCAAGGAAGTGCGCTACCACTGCGCCAATCGTCCAGGTGTAAATCTTGGAGGTGGAGACGGGATTTGAACCCGTGGTTTGACAGCTTTGCAGGCTGCTGCTTTGGGCCGCTCAGCCACTCCACCCTGTTTCCACGAGATCTTGCCTGAGCCCGCTTCGAGCGGATGACGAGATTCGAACTCGCGACCCCAACCTTGGCAAGGTTGTGCTCTACCAACTGAGCCACATCCGCTTATCTCTTACGAGACAACTAGAACTCTAACCGATTTTGGTAAAGTTCGTCAAAGTAATGCCCCTGTGGCGCTAAATCATGCGCCACAGGGGTATTCACTACCTAAGGTTTAAACGCGGTCGTTACCGAAGGCGTAAGCTTCTTCTCCGTGAACCACGGTGTCTATTCCAGCAATCTCGTCTTCTGCCCTGACTCGGAAACCAACGGTCTTCTCAATTGCTAGCCCGATGAGGTACGCCATGACGAAAGAGTAAACAAGGACTGAACCCGCTCCGACGAACTGCTTCCAGAGCTGGTCGAAGCCATGACCGAACGCAAGACCGCCAGTGCGTCCAAAGACACCGATGAATAGCGTTCCAACGATTCCACCAACCAGGTGAATACCCACAACATCAAGCGAATCATCAAAACCAAGTGCAAACTTTAGATCAATCGCGAGAGCACAAAGTGCACCAGCAATTAGTCCTAGGAGCATGCCCCACACTGGATCAACGTTTGCACAAGCCGGCGTGATTGCAACTAGTCCAGCAACGGCTCCTGAGCCAGCTCCAATAGATGTGGCTTTGCCGTGACGAATCTTTTCAACAATGATCCAACCAACCATTGCTGCCGCGGGAGCAGAAAGAGTATTGATGAAGGCAATTGACGCAATACCGTCAGCGGCGAGCTCACTTCCGGCATTGAAACCAAACCAACCGAACCAGAGCAACGCAACACCAAGCAAGGTAAGAGGAACGTTGTGAGGTTGAGTTATGCCCTTGCTAAATCCAAAACGTTTACCCAGCACTAAAGCCAGAGCGAGGCCGGCAGCGCCTGCGTTAATGTGCACGGCTGTGCCACCGGCGAAGTCGATTACACCTAACTGAACCAACCAACCATCACCGTTACTTGTTGAGTCAGGACCGTAGTTGAAGACCCAGTTTGCTACTGGGAAATAGACCAGGGTTGCCCATATGCCAGCGAAAATCATCCAGCCACTGAATTTTGCACGGTCTGCAATCGCACCGGAGATCAGAGCGACAGTGATGATTGCGAAAGTTGCTTGAAAAGCTACGAAGGCCATGCTCGGGTAGTTGCCAGTCTGCTCCCCCAGTGCTTGGGCGGTCTGGGCGTTCAGCCCCAGTGAGGCAGTATCGATTCCAAACCAACCTGGGATACCAATGAAGGTGTCGCTTTCGGAACTTGCAAAACTAACGGCATATCCGTATAGAACCCAAAGAACACCAACGAGTCCTAGCGATCCCCAAGATAGCATCATCATGCTCACTACTGATTTAGCTTTGACCATTCCCCCATAAAAGAATGCCAATCCCGGTGTCATTAGCAGAACTAGCGCTGCGCAAATCAAAACGAATGCGGTATTTCCTTGATCCATGTTTTCCTCCAAAGCGTGAAGACCCTGTCCGGGTTGCTATAACTTTGGCCGTGATTTGTTTCATGAAACACTAAGAATTGTTTCGTGGATGTAAAAGATTTAGGAAGACATAGCTGACAGCCTTGATAAACAGCGAAGATATTTCTTGCGGTAGGCACCTTGAACGTGGTCTTCTCTGAAAACATTGCTCAATAGGGTTCCAGTGAATGAAACCCGAACTCCAGCTTCATAGCAACGGTCAATAAAACTAACAAACCTCAGGCCTTCAAATTGATCACTAATCTGAGATACGTTCTGGAGCAACACGAAATCTATCTGCTCAGCAATCTTTGCGTACTTTGATTGGTGAATGGTTGATAGAAATGCTAGGACTTCTTCGAATTCCGCCTTTAGCACGCGCCTGTTTGATTCCATAAGCGAGGCAGTTGCGGCCGAGGTAATAGGGGTGAATGTGAAAACACCGCTGCGGTGGCGGTAATCATCTCCATCGATTCGACAGATGGTGAATCTATCGGCAACAGATTGAATCTCGCGTTGGAACCCGTCAGAGGCAAAACGTCCTTCTCCTAAAGCGCTAGCAGGTGTATTGGATGTCGCGGCGAACCTAACTCCACTAGCACTCAGTTCTTTTAGAAACCGAGACATAATCATGGTGTCCCCTGGATCATCTAGTTCGAACTCATCGATACAAAGCAAATCGTATTTGGAAAATGTTTCCACGGCAGTTTGAAAGCCTAGGTAGCCGATCATGCTCGTGTATGCGATAAAGGCTCCGAACAGCGAATTGCACTCAGCTTGCGCATAAATCGAAGCTAGCAAATGAGTTTTACCAACACCGAACCCACCGTCAAGATAGATTCCAACCGCGCTTGTATTTTTTTTGCTAAGGCTCTTAGCAAATGCCCTAGACGACTTCACGGCATCAGATTGACTAGGAAATTGGCTGTCTGGGTAGTAATTGTCAAAAGATGAACTCTTGAACTCCGCTGGCGGCACTAACTCAGCGAAGAGTTCTGAATTAGACACGTCCGTGTCAAAATCACTAAATGTTACAAGCATTTACGATTAGCCATTCTATTTGAGCGCTCTTTCTGGGAGAATAGAGGCACCGCATAAACATACTAAATCCAGACAAGGAATAACGTTGTCATATCCTTTAGACCCCAACCCAAAGTTTCAAACATACAGCAGTCCAGAAGCGCTCGTTTCAACAGATTGGCTGGCGCAAAACTTGGACAAACCTGGACTTACGATCATCGAGTGCGACGAGGATATCCTGCTCTTCGAAACTGGACACATCCCGGGTGCAATAAAGCTTGATTGGCATACCGAGTTAAATGACCCAGTAACGAGAGATTTCCTAGATGGTCAGGCGTTCTCAGATCTGCTAAGCGCTAAAGGCATAGCAAGAACCGACACTCTAGTTATTTATGGCGATAAGAGTAATTGGTGGGCTACCTACGCATTTTGGATTATCAAGCTATTTGGTCATGCTGATGTCAGGATTCTTGACGGCGGTAGAGCTAAGTGGATTGCTGAGAACAGAGTAACGACAACTGACTCGACGAACAGCCCTGCTACTTCATACCCTCTCGTGAATCGTGATGACGAAAAACTCCGAGCCTTCAAAGAGGACGTCTTCCAGCACTTCGGTAAGCCCCTGATAGACGTTCGAAGTCCTGAAGAGTATTCAGGCGAGCGAACACACATGCCAAATTATCCTGACGAAGGTGCGCTAAGAGGCGGGCACATTCCCAGTGCTGCTTCGGTACCGTGGTCAAGATCAGTCAATGAGGACCAAACTTTCAAACCGATTGAAGAACTTAACCAGATATACAGAGAGCAAGCTGGCTTAGGCGATGCTAGTGATGTCATTGCGTATTGCCGCATAGGAGAACGCTCGTCACACACTTGGTTCGTTCTTAAATACCTTCTAGGAATAGAGAAAGTCAGAAACTACGACGGCAGTTGGACAGAGTGGGGATCTGCGGTTCAAGTTCCAATTGCTAAGGGCCTTGAGCCAGGTCCAGTGCCAGTTCGGTTGTAGCGTTGCCAACCTACTCGACTAGCGCTCAACAGATTATCTCTGCGTTCGCGGAAGTTCCGAAATCTTCGCGGTTGGAGCTTCTGCTTGAATATGCAAATGCTTTGCCCGCACTACCTGACCGCTACGCTGATCATCCTGAGCTCTTAGAACGGGTTGAAGAATGCCAATCACCTGTCTTTCTGTTTGTAGAAGTCTTTGACAGCAAAGTTCGTATTTTTCTCACGGCACCTCTAGAATCACCAACCACACGTGGGTTTGCTAGCCTCTTGCAGTTGGCTCTAGATGGGGGAGAAATCGATGACGTGGCCGGTTTTTCAGATCAGTTCATAAACGAATTGCAACTTACCGAACTGGTTTCACCGCTTCGTATTCGAGGTATGCATGGAATGCTCGCCCGAATAAAGCGACAGGTTGCCGAGAAAACCCTATGAGAGTTGTAGAAATACAACCGGGTAGCAGGATAGTGGAGATTGATCCAGATAAATCCTCTCTGGAGCATGTAGCTCTCTGGTATCCAAAAATTTTAGGCACCCGATTCAACTTTGTAGTCTCAGCCACTGGAGATCTGTCGTCAAGTAGCAGCAAAGCAACTAACCTAATGGACCGATATTTTCTGAGGGCGATTCGTTCAGTTAGTGATTTGATAATCACCACTGGCAAGACAGCCAGATCTGAAAATCTCAACAGCTCCAAATTCGCTCCACTTGCTATTCTCACAAATCGTCCTAACGAGCTTGAAATTGCCGCAACCTCAATCAAAAGCCTGAACCCCGTAATAATTTGCTCCTCAATTGCTTATACCCGCGCATACAAAAATAATAACGTTGAGTTTTTATCCGTTACATCGGCAGGTATCTCAGAAACAGTTAAGAGTATTGTCAGCATCCTTAAAAAAACCTCACCGCTTTTAGAAGTGGGGTTATCTACTGCTAGCGGACTTGGAGCAGGGAATGTGTTTGATGAGGTCTGCCTTTCAGTAACTGCTGCCAACTCTAGAGAAGCCGCCAACGACATTGCTCAGGAATTCCTTATTGCGATAAACGTGCGAGCTGAAATGGTTCAACTCCTGGAGTCTGAAGATCTCTTCCTTTTTAGATATCAAGTTCTGAAATGAACGACCTTATGGTCTCCGAATAACGGACCGGATCTGAATTCATTAAGCGGCAGTGACGAGCATTAGGAAATTCAACTAGCTGCACTGACCTATTTAATTGTGCAAAACTTTCGGCATCTTCATAAGCCACGTATCCATCGTTCTTGCTGTACATGAGTAATGATGGCAACTCTGATTCGATTCTATGGATTGAAAGGGAGAATGCATCAAAGTCTAGTTTTGGATAACCAAGTATCCCTAGTAGTTTCGACAACCTTATCCGTTCGCAAACTTCGTCGGCGAACTCTGCGCTGTAGCCGGAGAGTTTGGCTTGCAATCTCAGAGTATTACGCACGTCAAACATCGGGGAATCAAAGATACACCCGACAACCGATGTTCTAATCATGGAATTTCTGAGAAATTGGCCGACTATCATGCCTCCCAGAGACCAACCAAATAAAACAATCTTCTTAGCACCCTGCCCTTGCGCATGAACGACCGCAGCCTCAAGCTGCTTCCACTCTTGGAAGCCTAGAGTAGTTCGATGTTTACCTAGACCCAGCGGCTTTTGATCCGTCTCATGGGAGATGCTGAGTTGACTGAACCCGAGTTCATCGAACTGCTCGAAGTTCCTATAGGTTTCACCAACCAAGGTCTTTCGACCGTGCACATGGATAACCCAGTTCTGAGATGACTTCTTGGTTTGGGTGGCTAAAGTGCCATTGGGGAGCTTAACCACATCGTATTCAAGGTCGCCAAAGTGCTCTAAGCGTTCTCCTAACCAGCCAGAGAGCCAAGCCCCATCCGTGACTCTTGGTTGTTGACCATAATCTTTAATAACCTTGAACCAACGGCCATCAGAGCCAATCTCTCCGGGCTCGACTACAGAGTGTCCAAGCCGTGAAGCCCAAAAAAGCGACTGCTTTCCCTGGGCTTTGGTGTCTTCATTTAGAGGCAGTAGCAGCTCGGTTACGTTGCCGTCCTGCCTCACTTTCAGAATCCTAAAGTCCCCCTTGACCTTGTCTGTGATCCAAAGCAGCCGGAAAATGGCAACGTATGTAGCTAAAAACCTAATCAACAGTCCTCCAAAAAGCGGCGTGGCAGGGGCTAACAACACCTCCCCGCATTTAGCCTAGAACAAATGGCAATATTTGAATTCGAAAAGGAAGTGCCGGCTCAGTTTGCTAGCGCTGCAATCGGGCTAACGGCAGAACTTTTGCGCGCTGAACTTGAGACACATCAGATACCTTCCCCTCCGAAAATAGCCGAACACGCATTGGCATTTTCAACTCACAAGCCGAATGCGGCGGACACTCCAAACAATAGAGCTGCAGGACGAATCGTGTTTCTATACGACCCGTCGCAGTATGAGGCTTGGGGTTCCAACATGCGAGTAATCGCCTATGGCAAGTCACCTCTAGAGTCCAATGTTGTAGAGGACACAGACTATGCCAACTATTGGTGGGGCACTTTAGAGCTAGCACTGGTTAATCACGCCGCCCGATTCTCAAACAATTCAGGCACGATAACTAAAATGATCTCTACCGGTGTTGGCGGATTACAAAACGAACCAGTGCACACAGAAATTGAACTACGGGCATCCTGGTCACCGACTGAAGATAATCTTGCCCCACACTTCGCAGCTTGGCAAGACCTCATCGCAGACATGGCAGGGTTCCACATTGGTGGTGAAGAAGTAGTCAAAATAGCGAGAGCCAAATGAGTGAAGAGAACATCGAACCAACAACTGCTCCAGAATCGAGTCCTCTTCTCAAACCTCGAACTCCCTACCAACTAGTTGAATGTGACTCTGCACTCGCTAAAGCAACAGCGGACATCATCAGCTGCAACGCACCTTTGGCAGTTGACGCAGAACGAGCCAGTGGATTTAAGTATGGACAACGGGCCTATCTACTTCAAGTTGGTATCGAAAACAAGGCTATATACCTCGTTGATCCGGTAGCTGAATTCTCCCCTCCTCTCTGGCAAGAATTTATTTCTGCAGTATCTTCTAAAACTTGGATAATTCATGCTGCAAGCCAAGACATACCCTGCCTCGCTGAGATAGGTATCCACCCAAAGCAAATCAGAGATACTGAACTAGCTGCCAGACTTTTAGGCCTACCTAGAGTAAGTCTTGGAACTATCACAGAGCATTATTTACATTTGAAGCTCGCTAAAGAGCACTCCGCGGTTGATTGGAGTCAGAGACCACTCAGAGTTGAGTGGCTTGAATATGCTGCGCTAGATGTCGACGTGTTACACGAACTGTGGCACGAAGTTGAGTTGGATTTAGATGCAAACTCAAAATCAGGCATTGCA
This sequence comes from Rhodoluna sp., assembly GCA_016462375.1. Lineage (GTDB taxonomy): Bacteria > Actinomycetota > Actinomycetes > Actinomycetales > Microbacteriaceae > Rhodoluna. Next base: position 9,870 of record JAEMTJ010000017.1, read on the forward strand.
TCCGAGGAATTCTCTTCGCTACTAAATCAAGCCCCTAAACCTGCTAAACAAGATCGGTGGCGATCTCTCACAGGGTTACATGAAGTGAAGGATGTTAGATCGCTAACTATCGCTAAGGCACTCTGGTCAGCTAGAGAAGAACTAGCCATGCAAAAAGACATTGCTCCAGGCAGACTGATCCCTGATGTGGCTATTGTTGCGGCAGTAAAAGCTTTACCTAAGAGCAAATCAGAACTTGCCTCACTAAAGACCTTTAGCGGTAGAGCTAGCAGAACTTACATCGATACCTGGTGGGAAGCTTTTATGTTAGGAAGCTCAACTAGAGATCTAGTTGAAATCAGGGTTAAATCAACTGGCATTCCAAACCATCGGAACTGGCCTTTGAAATTTCCAGACGCAAACGCTCGTTTAATAGCCAGCAAGGCTCAAATTGGGGAGCTCTCTGAGGCCCAGAAGATTCCGCCTGAAAATCTATTGAGTCCAGATACCCTTCGAGCCATTTGTTTTGAACCACCTGCGTTGATCGGCCATGACGAAATTGCAACAATCCTGCGTGCTAAAAGAGCTCGAGAATGGCAGATACAGTTGGTGGCACCGATCCTCGTTACGAGCCTGCTGGCAGAACCAAAAACTGCTAGAGAGCCGTCTGAGGCTTCTGCATAGGCAAATCTTCTAACTGACGGGCGTGAGGAACTCTAGCGCCAACAACCTGGGCAACAATCTCCTGAGCGATACTCTGAGCCGTTAACCCAACGCGTTGCATTATTTGAGACCTAGTCGCGTGTTCTAAGAACTCGTCTGGTAAGCCCAGCTCGCTAAGTGCGGTATCGACTTGAGCCGCGCGCAAATCTTGTCGAATGCGCGTTCCGATACCGCCCACACGAACGCCGTCCTCAATTGTGACCACAAGCCGGTGGTTTTTTGATAACTCAATGACACTCTTTCGCACGGGGACAACCCAACGTGGGTCAATCACTGTGCAACCGATACCTTGAGCTGCCAATAGGTCTGACACTTTCAATGCCACGTTAGCCATCGCTCCAATGGCGACGATAAGAACATCCTTGCTAGGCGCTTCACTGAGAACATCGACACCATCGCCAAGCCTGCGTAGTGCAGGGATGTCGCTCGGAATTGTGCCCTTTGGAAACCGCAACACGGTTGGTCGATCAGAAATACTGATCGCTTCTGCTAGTTCTTCTCTCAAAGAGGCAGCATCGCGCGGTGCCGCAATTTCAATACCTGGCACGATTTGTAGAAGAGCTAAGTCCCACATGCCGTGGTGACTAGCCCCATCTGGTCCAGTAACACCCGCTCTGTCTAGCACAAAAGTCACTCCAGCTTTGTGAAGAGCTACGTCCATGAGCACCTGGTCGAATGCTCTATTCATAAAAGTTGCGTAGATAGCAACAACTGGATGCAGACCACCAAACGCAAGGCCGGCCGATGATGCGACGGCGTGTTGCTCCGCTATCCCAACATCGAAAACTCGATCTGGGTAGGCTTCGGCGAATTTCTTTAATCCGACGGGGATGAGCATGGCGCCGGTTATTCCAACAATCTTTTCATCAGAGACGGCAAGCCTCAGAATCTCATCAGAGAAAACTGATGTCCATGATGGCCCCGTGTTGGCGTCTAAAGATTTACCCGTCAGCGGATCAATTTGGCCAACAGCGTGAAACTGATCCTCGGTATCCTCTTCAGCAAGGTTGAACCCTCTGCCCTTCTGAGTAACGGCATGCACGATTACCGGAGCTTCGTATTTCTCGGCCTGGCGCAGAGCTTGTTCCATTGCTTCCAGATCGTGCCCATCGATGGGCCCAATGTACTTGATGTCCAAATTTGGAAACATACTTTTTGGTGCGAAAGTCCCAAGTAATCCCTTACCCGCTCCCCTTACCGTGGAGAACAACATTCGACCGGGTAACCCGAATCTCGAGAAGAATTTCCTTGAACTGCGATACATCTTGCGATACAGCGGTTCAGTTCGCACGTTGTTCAAGTATCTTGCGAGACCACCAATTGTTGGCGCATAAGATCGACCGTTGTCATTAACGACAATGATAAGTTTTCGGTCATTGTCATCAGTGATATTATTTAGAGCTTCCCAAGCCATTCCACCTGTCAAAGCACCGTCCCCAATTACAGCGACCACAGTCCTATCTGATTGTCCGGTTAACTTATATGCGCGGGAAATTCCATCAGCCCAAGACAGCGAAGACGAAGCGTGTGACGATTCAACAACATCGTGCTCTGATTCAGATCTCTGCGGATAACCAGCGATTTCTCCCATTGTTCTTATCTTTGAAAGATCCGTTCGACCGGTCAGCAACTTGTGTACATAGCTCTGGTGCCCAGTGTCGAAAATGATGCGATCGTGCGGCGAGTCAAAAACTTTGTGAATTGCTAGCGTCAATTCGACGACACCGAGGTTGGGGCCGAGATGACCACCCGTTGAGGTAATCGTCGAAATAAGATACTCGCGAATTTCCTGAGCTAGTTCAGTTAGCTGCGTGTCACTGAGTTTCCTCAAATCACTAGGTTTTGAAATCGACTTAAGAATGCTCATTGAACTGTCTAACCAACCAAACTTCTGAGCACGTATTGCAGAATTCCACCGTGGCGGAAATAATCGGCTTCACCCGGTGTATCGATTCGAAGAATTGCTTCAAAGGAGACCTCTTTTTTACCAGGATCGCTGTGAGCAGTTGGGTATGCCTTTACCCTAAGACTCTTAGGTGTGAAACCTTCATTAAGTGCGGTGACTCCTTCTATGGAGAAAGATTCCGTGCCATCGAGACCAAGAGTGGCGGCAGACTCGCCCGCTGAATACTGCAGCGGTAAAACACCCATACCAATTAGATTGCTGCGGTGAATACGTTCAAAGCTCTCGGCTATAACAGCTCTAACCCCTAGCAAAGCGGTTCCCTTAGCTGCCCAATCTCTGGATGACCCAGAACCATATTCTTTGCCAGCGAGGATTACCAGCGCAGTGCCCTGTTCTTGATAATTACTGGAGGC
>JAEMTJ010000017.1:12990-18581 GCA_016462375.1 Rhodoluna sp.
AGAACTCGAGCATCTAATACATCTACGACCGGCTTTGGTTGCATGGTCATGCCGTCGAAGTAAGGTGGCTTTCGGACGTAAGTGCTCTTTGGGTCCCAGCTAAAGGTATCTCCGGTTGGAGTTGGCAGGGACTGCCATCTTGAGTCGCCATCAAATACTCCGGCGTATTGCCTAGTGAACATTTCGGAGTTTATGGTTTCATCAATGGTCTTCTGAACTTCTTCAGGTGTTGGCCAAATCTCACTGAGGTAAACCGGATTACCCTCTGTGTCTGTGCCAAGAGATTCGGTTTCGAAGTCAAAATCCATAGTTCCAGCTAAAGCATAAGCAACAACAAGTGGTGGGGAAGCAAGATAGTTCATTTTTACATCAGGATTAATTCTGCCTTCAAAGTTACGATTACCCGAAAGCACAGCGGTTACTGCCAAATCATTTTCGTTGATAGCTGCAGAAATGTTTACATCAAGTGGACCTGAGTTACCAATACAGGTAGTACATCCGTAACCAACCAAATCAAAACCTAAACTGTTCAGATCTGTCGTGAGACCCGCCTTATCAAAGTACTCGGTGACCACCTTTGAACCTGGTGCGAGGGAAGTTTTCACCCATGGCTTGCTCTTAATACCTCTTGCAACCGCTTTGCGAGCTAGCAGGCCAGCAGCCATCATGACTGAGGGGTTTGATGTGTTTGTGCAAGATGTAATGGACGCGATTGCCACTATCCCGTTATCAATTGAGTAGCTCTGGTTAGCGACCTCCTTAGGCTTGGAGGCTTCTGCGCTGTATGTCTTAATGTCGCTTGCGTAGTGCTCTTTTGCCTTTTGCAATTCGATACGGTCCTGTGGTCGCTTGGGTCCTGCGATAGAAGGAACGACTGTAGCTAGATCTAGGTCTAAATACTCGCTGTACCTGGCCTCGTTATTGACGTCGTGCCAAAGTCCTTGCACCTTGCTGTACTGCTCAACAAGTTCAATCTGCTGTTCAGATCTTCCGGTGCCTCGAAGATAATCAATTGTGACTTGGTCTATCGGGAAGATTGCAACGGTTGACCCGAATTCTGGACTCATGTTTCCTATTGTTGCCCGGTTTGCTAATGGAACAGAAGCGACGCCGTCTCCATAGAACTCAACAAATTTGCCGACGACACCGTGCTTGCGAAGTTTTTCGGTAATAGTAAGTACTACGTCCGTAGCAGTAGCTCCCACAGGAATAGCACCCGTGAGTTTAAAGCCAACAACTTTTGGAATAAGCATTGAGACAGGTTGACCGAGCATCGCTGCCTCTGCTTCGATACCGCCGACTCCCCAACCGAGCACACCTAAACCGTTAACCATCGTGGTGTGTGAGTCTGTGCCAACACAGCTATCTGGGTAGGCAACAATCTCGCCATCGTTTTCTACGGTCATAACTGTTCGAGCAAGATATTCGATGTTGACCTGATGCACAATTCCGGTACCTGGTGGAACTACTTTAAAGTTGTTGAATGCGCCTTGACCCCAACGTAGAAATTGGTAACGCTCGCCGTTGCGCTGATACTCAAATTCAACATTTCGTTCAAAGGCATCAGGTGAACCAGCTACATCTATCACCACAGAGTGGTCAATTACCAACTCAGCTGGAGCAAGTGGGTTAACCTTCGTCGGATCTCCACCCAGAGCTGCCACCGCTTCTCGCATGGTCGCTAGATCTACAATGCAAGGTACCCCGGTAAAGTCCTGCATTATTACTCGAGCGGGGCTAAATTGAATTTCAATCTCAGGCTCGGCATTTGGATCCCAATTCGCGATTGCTTGAATGTGCGACGCCGTGATGTTGGCACCATCTTCGGTTCGCAAAAGATTTTCAAGAAGGATCTTCAGTGAGTATGGCAGCGCATTGTTGAGGACGCTACCCAACTTATAAATCACGTATTGGTTACCGTCGACCTCTAGCACAGAACGTGCGCCAAAACTGTTTATCTGGGACAAAAGCCAACTCCTAAGGGCAACACTAGATACTCTTAGTCCAAATTACCATCTAGTTCAGCTCTAACAACCCGTCTTAGCAGAAGCCAGGACACCCAGATCATGGTCAGATAGAAGGGCAAACCAAGGACAAGCTTCACAAAGCCCAATGTAACTACCTCTCCAGCAAAGTAAAGAGGAAGCTCAACAGCAAGCCTGACACCGAATAAGCCGACCCACAGCAGGGTCACTAGATCAAAGTATCTGAGCTTTTTTGGCACTTTCCGCCATTGCAATCCCTGGTTGGTAAGCAATCCGACGATAACGCCTATCAGTGGAAATCTGACAGCGATACTCAATAGAAGAACCGCCCCATAGGCACCGTTTATCCAGAAGTCCTTGACGTAGTAATCCTCGGCTTGTCCACCTGGTCTCAGAGTCAAATAGACGGCCACCCCAACACCAATCAGAGATCCAATCAGTTGAGTCCAAGGACGTTTCTTAATTACATGCCTTACTGTGAGGCCTATAACGGAAATAACTACAACAGCAATGGACAGTTCTAGATTGCGAAAGATTGAATAGCTGAGAACATATAGAAACCCGGGCAACGTAGTTTCAATTAGGCCTTGAATTCCACCGACACTGTCTAGAAGGCTCTTCGCATCGACCTGATACCCATCAGCAGTTTTCCGAAGTCCATACTTGGCAGACTTATCCTGTTCTGACATTAATTAGCTTTCGGCACGATTGCGCCTTCTGGCAGAGATAGTGGCAAAAGCTCTCTAGGAGGTAAAGGAATTTCACCGCGTCTAACAACTATTCCGCGAAATATGCTCTCGAGTTCGGTTCTGCTTTCCAACTCATTAATTGCTGGACCAGAAATAACACCTCTGAGCAACCAACGATCGCCTGAGTAACCAAACATGCGAACTGCCTTCAAAGCGTCAGTTCCCATTGGCATTTGAGCGTGAATCTCAGTTCCAAATGGTCCTGAGTGACGCTCTAGAGCTATTCCTTGAGATTCGAGATTTAGCACCATGTCGTTCAATACCTCATCCCATATGCTCTCACCCTTAGGGCTAGCAAAAGCTTGCACCTGCAAGGAGCTCTCGTTAAAGTCAAATGACAGGGCAACCATTCTTCCATTGCCTTCTTCAATTTCTGCTCGAACATTGACTCTCGGGTTGGGCACGAAAGCGATCGAACCGAACTCAGCTAACTCGCTTGAATCCAATGACTCGGATTCATCGAACGGCCCTGACAGTTGCCCATTTTGGTCTCGCTTGCTGTTCTGCTTCACTATTTAGTCCCTGTAGATCCGAAACCTGCTGTCCCACGCAAAGAGCCAGGTAGCTCGCTCACCTGAACGAAGGACGCTGACTCGAATTTCTGAAAAACGATTTGTGCTATTCGATCTCCTTTAGCAATTGCAAATTCAACATCGCCATGATTGATCAAAGTTACAGCTATCTCACCGCGGTAGCCAGCGTCGACTGTTCCAGGTGCGTTGAGAACTGTCACCCCATGTTTAGCTGCTAACCCGCTTCTTGGGTGAACTAAACCGACGTAACCCGGAGGAAGCGCAAGGCTAACTCCGGTTGGCAATAATGCCCTGTCCCCTGGTTTTAAAACATGACTAACAGCACTTCTTAGATCGTAACCAGCATCTCCTGAATTAGCAGATGTTGGCAAAAATTCGTCAGAGCAGTTAATTAGCACTTCAATAGTTGTCATGAGCGTATTCTAAACGCATGACCAAATCTTCGGAGGCAACCCTGTATAGAGAGCGAATTGTTCCAGGCTTCTCTTTCTACCTAGCGACTCTATTTGTCCCAGTGGCTCTATTTCTGATAGTTCTAGCTTTTGATGAATTTTGGGCAATGGTAGCGTTCGTTGCAAGTGAAATTCTTATCGTTGGGCTGAGCATCAGCTTTGCCCCGATCATTGAGGTCAGTGCCACGAGCCTCCGCGTTGGACGAGTGAAGGTGCCAAAAGCTCAGATTGGTGAAGTTTCTAACATATCTAAGTCAGATGCATTTTTCGAGCGTGGCCCCAACCTCGATATCAAGTCTTTCTCGCGATTTCAGATTGGGGTTAGAGGTCTAGTCAAGATTCAAATCGTTGACCCTAATGATCCAACACCTTATTGGCTACTCTCAACCAAGAGACCTAAACAATTAGTGCAAGCGCTAGTTAGAAAAAGTTAGTTTGAGCAATCTACGCAGACAGGCCCATACTGACCGTCCTTGCGCGTTTTTTGCGAGTGGTGTTTGACAATAAAACATTCGCTGCAGGTAAATTCATCATCTTGTTTCGGCACGACAACAACATCGTGCTCTTCGTTTGCGACCTCAGGAATAGCGAATGAATCTGAATGATCGGCGTCATCGACATCTGAACTTGCCGTTGTCCCCTCGGGAATACGGTCTTTAATAGCCTCCAGCGACTCTGTATCGTCGTCGTTCTTGCGGGGGGCGTCGTAATCGGTAGCCAATTACTTTCCTTTCAAACAAAATGGGTAGGCGCACGAAGTATCACGCATCGAAACCTATAAAGCAACTACATTACAGACCATGTTCAGCCAGTTCTCAGGTAACCTAGCCTCTGGGCGTGTCGCGGCACACCAAAGATGAGCGCGAAATTAGCCAATTTAGGTGCCAAACTATCGGCAGGAGGGCATTATGGCCGATTTGCGTATCACTGGTGTCACAACCAGCCACCTAGAACTTGAGTCCCAAGATGGCTCTAAGCACACACTTGAAATCACGGAAGACCTTTTAAAAGCCTTAAAGAGCAGGAAGCCCTCAACTTCCGGTCAAGCACTCACACCTAGGGAAATTCAAGAGCAGCTTCGTCTGGGAACCAGTATTGAACAAATGTTGCTAGCGAACCCCTCAGACGAAGATGCCATCAGAAAGTTTGGTGCACCAATAGTTTCCGAACTGAACCACGTAGTCAGTTTGGCGCGGAACGTTCGCCTGAATCTTGCAACAGACAGATTTGCAGACCCTGCTCACATTGAATTCGGCCTGGTGATGGATGATCGACTAAAAACCAATGGTGCGCAGTCCCTGACATGGTCTTCCAGGAAATCAGCAGAAGGACAGTGGCTGGTTACAGTTGATTTCAAAGTCAGTTCGACACCTGGTTCGGCAACATGGTCATTTAATCCAAAACAGTTGTTGTTGACTCCTGAAAACCAAACGGCAATCCAGTTATCAAACGGAATGACGTTGAACATTGCAAAATCTGTTGAAGTTCCTGCCATTTCTAAGCCAGAAATGACTACTAGATTTGTCCACCCAGTTAACGAATCACTCTCAGCAACTGACACTCCGACTGCACTCTCCGTGGTGCCAGAATTTGTGGAAGAAACCAAAACTGAAGTCTTGCTCTTGCCAGAAGAGACCTCCAGCAGACCAACTCTAAGAGTTATTCCGGAGGAACCGGAAAGCATATTCGAATCAAATTACTTGGATGAACACCTCGGAGCTGTTGAAGAGGTTATTCCAGACGAGACACAGGTTACAGTTGAAGAGATTCTCAAGGTAGAAGTTCTGGAGGAGAGTGTTCCGACCAGTGCTCCGCAAAGTTCCCCACCAGCAAGTACCAGCCGCTGGGCAGAAGTCTTATTCGGTTCAAAAC
>JAEMTJ010000017.1:18591-27273 GCA_016462375.1 Rhodoluna sp.
ACCTGGATGAACCACTCGGAGCTGTTGAAGAGGTTATTCCAGACGAGCCACAGGTTACAGTTGATGAGATTCTCAAGGTAGAGGTTCTTGAAGAGAGTGCTCCGCAAAGTTCACCACCAGCAAGTACCAGCCGCTGGGCAGAAGTCTTATTCGGTTCAAAACATGAAGATGAAACCGAGTCCTAAAAACCAATCTTGATCAACGGTATCGCTAACTCTTCGTGGGTAATTGAACCATGGTGGCCCACCATTTTTAATGATTTTACTTTTGCAAAACTGCGATGGTATAAAGCGACTTGTTTTCGCGCTAATACAAACAAATCAGGTGCAACCTTTGCTGACGCTGCGCTCAATGGCTTGAAGTATCCGGCAGCAATCAACTCAGCCGTTGTGACAATGTAACAAGAGTCTCCTACCTTTTCTTCAAGAAGCTTCCTGAATTCAGAGACATCATCGTTCTTGAAGTAGAGATAGAGCGCCCTAGTATCTCCGCCAACAAAATTGAATTCATCCCCAGAAATAAATTCGTCTAGATATATGTGGTTCGCCTCATTTATGTCAACTACACCATGATCTGCCGTCACAATTATTCCAGCAGATTTCGAAATAGCGGTACTGAGCTCCCTAATCTGCGAATCCACTAGTTCAAGTTCGTTTAACCAAGCGGTAGAACTACAACCCTGCGCATGAGCAATCTGATCTAGTTCTGGAATGTATAAATAGACCACTTTCGTTTCAGAGTCTTTCAACAACTGTTTAGCCTTTTGGAATCGGTCAGATATGGAGTTCACGCCATGAAATGCGCTCCCCCGCATTGTTGCCCCAGTGAATCCTGAACGCTCATATGCTGAGGGTGCGATGGTGTGGAATTGCACTGCTTTTGTTTGCGCCTGTTCAGCAATTGTTGCAATCTTTTGATAATTTGCTCCTGCTTCAAAGCTAGACCAGCCTGACAGCAAATTCATAGCACTATCGTTGGATGCATTGAAAACCTGGTATCCAAGAAAGCCATTACTCGAAGGATCGCTAGCGGTTGCGAATGAGGTGATAGAAGTTGCCGTGGTTGCTGGGAACCAACACATGGCGAGCTCGGTTGCAATTGAGTTTAGAAAGCCTGCGTGAGCAGCGGCGTTCCTTAAATTATGAGCGCCCAAACCATCGACCAGAATCACGCAAATAGAGCGTTTGGCAGATAGTTCTAGGGAGTTAGTCTCTCCAAGTGTTGAATTTAGGGCACTTATCAACACATCGCCAAGCCTCCCCAATGATTTGGGGGCTGAAGGTAACATCGTAAGCATCCGAACCAGTCTGCCACAGGGCAGCTAAATCAAGACGAAAGACTATGACCGAGCAGAAGCCTGAGGAACGATTCCCTGACGAGCGAATCGTGGACATCGAGCTAATCCAAGAGCTAAGCGATTCCTTTCTTGAGTATTCGTATTCGGTTATCTACGCCAGAGCCTTGCCAGATGCCAGAGATGGTCTAAAACCTGTCCAACGCAGAATCATATTCCAAATGGGCGAAATGGGGCTCAGGCCAGATAAAGGTCACGTCAAATCTGCTCGAGTAAGCGGAGAAGTGATGGGAAAGCTCCATCCTCATGGCGATGGGGCTATTTACGATGCCATGGTTCGCATGGCTCAACCATTCACCTTACGCGTACCTCTCATTGATGGCCACGGAAACTTTGGCTCTCTCGATGATGGACCGGCTGCCGCTCGATACACCGAAACCAGACTTGCCCCTGCAGCACTTCTCATGAATGAAGGCTTGGATGAGGATGTCGTAGATTTCAAGCCGAACTACGATGCACAACTATCTGAACCTGAGGTTCTTCCTGCAGCATTCCCCAACCTCCTCGTAAATGGCTCCGCAGGTATTGCTGTTGGTATGGCAACAAACATGGCTCCACACAACATGCGCGAAGTTATAACCGGTGCTATAGCGCTTCTAAACAACACCAAGCTCGAATCAATCGACCTTATGAAATACATTCCAGGCCCAGATCTGCCAACTGGCGGAATTATCATGGGTACCGAAGGAATTCAAGAAGCTTATGAAACTGGCAGGGGAAGTTTTAAAACCCGTGCCCGAGTCAGTATCGAATCTGTCTCACCTCGGAAGTTAGCTCTCGTGGTCACAGAACTCCCATACCTTGTCGGCCCAGAGCGAGTCATAGAAAAAATAAAAGACGGTGTTAATTCTAAGAAACTGCAAGGTATCTCAGATGTAATTGATCTAACCGACCGCACTAACGGCCTAAAGCTCGTCATTGAACTCAAAACGGGATTTGATCCAAATGTGGTTCTAGATCTACTGTATCGATTCACCCCTCTTGAGGAGTCCTTTAGTATCAACAACGTTTCTCTCGTTGAAGGCAGACCTGAGACGCTGGGTCTTAGAGACATGTTGGGCGTCTACCTGGCTCACAGAGTAGTTGTCACCAAGCGAAGAAGTGAAAACAGGCTTGGTAAAAAACTTGCTCGGTTGCACTTGGTTGAAGGGCTACTGAAGGCAATCCTGAGCATCGACGAAGTCATCAAGATTATTCGAGCTGCTGATGAAGTAGACGAAGCCAGAACAAAACTGATGAAGAGATTCGCCCTCTCCGAGATACAAGCTGAGTACATTCTCGAATTAAAACTCAGAAGACTCACTAAATTTTCGAAACTTGAACTAGAGAACGAATCAAAATCACTTGAAAAAGAAATCGCAGATTTGCGCAAAATCCTATCGAGTGAAAAGAACTTGAAGGAGGTCGTTACTCGAGAACTTCAGGAGGTGTCCGACAAATACGGAGATGACCGACGAACAACAATCGCTGATGGGAATCTCGAACTGAAGCCTGTGAGCGCTGCAAAAGCTTCGGCAATCGACGCCCAACTTGCTGATTCACCGTGCCATGTGGTCCTCACATCCAGTGGTCAAATTCTTCGCACAAGTGAATTGAGTTCACCAGGAAACAAGCGTAAAAAGCATGACGCTATTAGAAACCTTGTAACCACAACTACTAGAACAGACATCGGATTCCTGACCAGCGACGGAGTCATGCATAGAGTCCACGCCAGTGATATTCCAGGGATCGAGGGTAGTTTCGATTCAGCTAGCAGTCTCTCAGTTTCGGAATTCCTAGGTCTAGCAAAAAACGTAAATGTACTTGGGGCTTTCGAGTTAACTGAGACCACAACAATTGCCGTAGGCACGCAACAGGGCATCGTAAAGCGAATTACTGGAGATTGGGCACCCAAATCCGCGTTCGACGTTATTTCTCTTAAGCCAGGTGATCAAGTAGTTGGAGCTGAACTAAGCTCCGACAAGGATGAACTAGTCTTCCTAACCGATGATGCACAACTTCTTCGTTTTAGCGCTGAGAGTGTTCGCCCACAGGGGCGTGGTGCAGCAGGTATCGCCGGAATAAAACTTGCAGAAAGCGCAAAGGCGATTTATTTCACATCAATTAACCCAACCAAGCACACACAAGTTCTAACTGCAGCTAACAACCGCGATTCGCTCGGCGCTGTCGATTCAGGAAGTTCTAAGATTTCTTTACTCTCGGAGTTTCCTGCAAAGGGCAGAGCTACAGGTGGAGTTCGTGCTCAAAAGTTCATCAGAGACGAAAACCAGCTTTACTTTGCTTACGTCGGTAATAGCCCTGTACTAACTTCAACATCTTCAGGAAAGCCTTTGGATGTTGAAACACAGCTCTCAAAACGAGATGCATCTGGAACTCCATTGAGTGCCACAGTAGTTTCGGCCGGTAACGCCTAAGCGTCGATTCGATCCCTTTCAAAGGTATCTGCTCTATCAACAATGAAGTCACGTCTAGGAGCAACCTCATTGCCCATCAAGAGTTCAAACATGTCTTCAGCTTTTTGAAGGTCTTCAACTGTTACTCGTCGCAGACTTCTAGATTTTCGGTCCATCGTTGTCTCGGCTAGTTGATCCGCGTCCATTTCACCTAGGCCCTTGTAACGCTGAATAGGCTCTTGATACCTCTTGCCAGCCTTGGCCAGCTTGGCTAATAAAGATTCGAGTTCCGCTTGTGAATAGGTGTAGATGGCCTCGTTTGCTTTAGAACCAGGATTGATTACCATCACACGATGCAACGGCGGCACAGCTGCAAAAACCCTGCCATCTTCAACCAGGGGGCGCATGTATTTGTAAAACAGTGTCAGAAGGAGGGTTCTGATGTGAGCCCCATCAACATCAGCATCGCTCATGAGAATTACTTTTCCATACCTGGCTGAATTGATATCGAAACTTCTTCCTGATCCTGCTCCAATAACCTGAATGATTGATGCACATTCAGTGTTGTTGAGCATGTCAGTCATAGCGGCTTTTTGGACGTTTAGGATTTTTCCACGGATAGGTAACAACGCTTGGAATTCGCTGTTGCGTGCCAACTTGGCAGTTCCCAAAGCGGATTCACCCTCGACAATAATCAGTTCCGAATCGATGGTGTCCTGTGTCCGGCAGTCAACAAGTTTGGTTGGCAATGATGATGATTCGAGTGCTGTTTTGCGTCTTTGAGTTTCTTTATGAGTCCTAGCCGAGATTCTCGACTTCATTTCATTCACAACTTTTTCAAGTACTAATGCGCTCTGTGCTTTATCTTCACGCTTGGAGCTATTGAAGCGGTCGGTCAGGGCTTTGCTAACCACGCCGGCAACTATGTTCTTGATGGCAGGTGTTCCAAGTATTTCTTTGGTTTGACCTTCGAATTGAGGTTCTGGCAATCGAACAGTTACGATGGCCGTCAAACCAGCAGCAACATCCTCTTTCTCGATCTTTTCCGAACCGAGCTTGAACTTTCTAGAATTCGCTTCCGCCTGTGACCTAAAAACTTTTAGTAATGCTTGTTCAAAACCTTGAAGATGAGTTCCACCCTTAGGCGTTGCAATGATGTTGACAAAACTCTTGACTTCTGTCTCATATTCAGTCCCCCATCGAACTACAACGTCGACTTCGCAGTTACGCTGAACTTCTTTGGACTCCATATTCCCCGAAGCATTCAGCACAGGAACGGTTTCAGAATATGCACCGGTTCCACTAAGTCGCCAAATGTTGCTCAGCGGAGCATCCTTAGCCAAGAAGTCAGCAAATTCTGTTATTCCACCATTGAATAGGAATTCATGGTTGTCTGGTTTGCCACTTCGCTGGTCTGACACGACAAGCTTTAGGCCCGGAACGAGGAACGCCGTTTGTCTAGCTCTAGACAAAAGATCATCTAGCGAAATAGCCGCATCCTTGATAAATATCTGTGGGTCAGCCCAAAACCTTACTCTCGAGCCAGTCTTGGTCTTCGCAACCTTGCCAACTTCCCTCAGAACGCTCTCATCTTTGAAGGCTTTGAATGGATTAGTTGGTGCAAAAGCTTTTTTATCATCGAAGGTGCCAGGCTCTCCGCGATGGAATGACATCGCCCAAGTTTTACCCTCGCGATCAACTTCGACTTCCAATCGTTCAGACAGAGCATTAACCACCGATGCACCAACACCATGCAATCCTCCGGAGGCAGCGTATGAACCAGAGCCGAACTTTCCACCAGCATGTAACTTAGTAAAAACAACCTCAACGCCACTGAGCCCGGTCTTGGGCTCTATATCGACTGGGATGCCTCGTGCGACGTCGGTTACCTCAATACTTGAATCCTTGTGCAAAGTTATGTTGATGAGCTTGCCATACCCTGCAAGGGCTTCATCGACAGAGTTATCAATGATCTCCCAAATGCAATGCATCAAACCTCTGCTATCGGTAGAACCGATATACATGCCTGGACGTTTTCGAACAGCCTCAAGACCCTCTAATACAGAGAGATGTCTGGCTGAATAATCATTAGTAGGCACCTCTAAAGCCTAAGCAAGCCCCAGAGAAAGCAAGCCTTAAGACACTCAGGCATAAGAAAACTATTCGCAGATAGCGAAATGAAGCCTAATCTGGAAGATTATCGCGCAGTTGTGTGTTTATCTAGGTATGGAGGAACTAATGGACCAAACGCAACAGACTCAAGACACTACCGAACCAGTAGTTGAGCTTCCAGCTCTAACTGCAGCGGACCGCTGCGATATCTGTGGAGCACAAGCATTTATCCGTGTGGTCCTAGCATCCGGTGACCTTGTTTTCTGCGGCCACCATGGCACCGCAAATAAAGAGAAGCTAGAGCCAATAGCCATCAGCTGGCAAGACGAGACTGACAAGCTTTCAAGCTAATTCTCGAAAGCAATCTTTCTTGATTGCTCCGCAAGCTCATCCACCTCGTGGAGTTCAACACTTCTAATGCTGATGTCGGACCAACCATTTTTTGAAATAATCCCGTCAGCCAGCGCTGGGTTCTTAGCCAACACTGGTCCATGCAACTGTGTCAACAACGCATTCTCAATCCATTCAACATAGTTCGACTTACTAGCTGTGTTTAGATACCCAACTACGGAATCCATTTCAACGAATTTGCTTACCCACGCCCCACTGGCGCTGTCCACGCCGGTCAACAGTGATCGCAAAAAATCGGCCGCTGAAGCAACAGCGAGAACCGCTCCACCTTTGTTGATGAACGACACGACATTTTTGGGCAGATCCGGATGAGTTGAAAGCAACTGCGTCCAAGCCGCATTAGATCCGTGGCCCAACAAAACGAAATCAAATTCACTCAGGATCTCAGAACCGTCCAAATGAAAAATTGAGCTTGTTACGTCACGCCAAGAAAGTCGCTTTTGCAAAACAAGTAGATTACCTAAATCACCGTTTAAGTTCAGGTGATGAGGGGATATGGCCGCCAGTTTGATTTGTCTATGCACGAGAGACATCCTCAGGGTCAGTGAAGCCTTTGTAACGCCTTAGTCTTCTCATCGCATCAGCGCTGTATAGCACTGTCTTTATCCCTCGATTAGGTTTTGGTAATGCTAGAAACTCATCAATGGCTTTGAAATAGTCAGCTTCAACGCGGTCAACTTGGGTGCCGTTGTACTTTAAAACTAAGGCTGCATCCGCATAATTGAATCCACTCAGCATTTTTACTTGAGGAAGCTTGTCGTAGTTGACTGTCCACAGCCATGAAGGGTCGTGAACATCCCTTCCTATGGCGAAGAACACCTGTTCAACATCACTCTCTAGGTTGTCAAGATTGAGCTGCAAACTAGCCGGATTCTGAACCAAAATGAACTCAATGCTCTCGCCATCAACTTCACGTACCTCTCCCCTAGAAAAAACTGGGGGCAACAAATCAAGTATTGATGCTGCTAGTTCAGCGTCAAAGGACTTTCCCAAAATCTCCTTGGCCGTTGCAATTGCAGCTACGGCATCTAATGCAAAATGCGCACCTCGACTGGGCAGTCGAAACGACACAGTAGCCGAATCAACCAGAACGGTTATCTCTCTGTCATTTTGACTGGTCAAGCTCACACTAGTTGTAGGTTTGGGCAATGCGGACAGATATGTTGGTGCATATTGAAGGTTGGACGACTTTAATTCCTTCTCTGAAAACCCAAACCAGATTACCGAACTCGAGAAGTTACCTTTGGACGATATTTGCAAGCAGTTTTGATCATCGGCATTCAGCAAGACCGTGCCTGATGTGTTTTCAGCGACGGTCGACAATGTTTCACGAACTAGAGCGGGATCTACGAACCGATCTAACTGGTCTTCCAATATGTTGAGGATCACGGAAGTAGACGGTTTTACATTCTTAGCGACACTCGCTGCATGAGCCTCGTCCATCTCGAGTATCGCAATTGAACCAGGAACCTTGCCGAGCAGGTTTCCATTTCTAATTATTGAGCTGAAAAACCCCTGTTCGATATTTGCTGTTGACGGATTTGTAAATACATCGACGCCATGCCCTCGAACTATTGCTACGACCATCTTGGTTGTAGTTGATTTACCGGCTGTACCCGTTATCGCGACATAGCCCGATGGAAATGAACTCAGCGTCTGGTAAAACAGGCTCGGGGCTAATTTTGACACCACAAGCCCTGGGAGTGCAGAACCTCCACCAGGTCTTATCAACCTCACGGCAACTCTTATCAAGCGTCCGATGAGAATTGCTGCTAAGTAGCGCACGAATTAGTTCTCTTTGATGAAGTCTCTGAGCCATTGCGCTCGGGAAGGGTGCTTCAGTTTAGACATCGTCTTAGCTTCAATTTGACGAATACGCTCACGGGTTACCCCGTGCTCTTCACCAATTTGGTCAAGAGTTTTCATAACGCCGTCACCAATTCCGTAGCGGCTGCGGATAACCGCTGCTTCACGTGGAGTCAAAGTGTCTAATAGGCGCTCGATTTCGCGTTGCATGATTCTAAATGCAACTGCGTCAGCTGGCTGAACCGCTTCGGTATCTTCAATCAAGTCACCAAACTCAGAGTCACCATCTTCACCAAGAGGCGTTGAAAGAGAGATCGGTTCGCGACCATACTTTTGAACCTCGACTACCTTTTCAGGTGTCATGTCCAGTTCGCGAGCAAGTTCTTCAGGAGTAGGTTCGCGGCCTAGATCCTGCAACAGCTGTCTCTGCACTCTAGAAAGTTTGTTGATCACTTCAACCATGTGAACAGGAATACGAATAGTTCTAGCTTGGTCGGCCATAGCTCTAGTGATTGCCTGGCGGATCCACCAAGTTGCGTAGGTAGAGAACTTATAACCCTTGGTGTAGTCAAACTTCTCAACTGCTCTAATGAGACCGAGGTTACC
>JAEMTJ010000047.1 GCA_016462375.1 Rhodoluna sp.
TACGTAGTTCTCGAAGCTGATGGTTCATTGGAAGGATACCTTCACCTAAAAGACGTGATTGATGCTGATGAAGAAGAAGCGGACGAGCCAGTTGAGAGAAAACTCATTAGAACAGTGAAGTCCATCGGTGGTGGTGTTGAACTAGAAGATGCTTTGGCTCTAATGCAAAAAGATCGCCAGCATCTAATGGCTAGCTTTGACACCGAAGGTAACTTGCTGGGACTTCTATTCCTTGAAGACATCTTGGAAGAGCTAGTTGGTGAAGTTCAAGACGCTACTAGGCGCGAGTAATTATTTCTTGAATTTTCCTCTGGTGTATTGATGTGGCCAGTAATCAAGTTCAACGTCTAGGTCAAAAGCAGCACGCAGCGGCCAATACGGGTCTCTAAGCGATGCTCTGGCAATCATGATGATTTCGATATGAGTGCTCTGCAGGATTTCTTCTGCTTGAACACCAGTAGTGATAAGACCAACAGCTGCAACAGGAGAAGAGACCCCTTCTGCAATTTCGTCAGCCATCGGCACTTGATAGCCAGGCCCGAAAGGAATGTTAACACCGAGGACTAAACCACCACTTGAGATATCAAAAAGATCTGCACCAACTTCTTCACACCATTTAGCTACCTCAGCGCAGTCTGCAACTGTGAATCCATCTTCACGATAGTCAGTTGCAGAGAATCTAACGCTTAGGGGAATCTTTTCACCAATTTCTTCACGAATTCCTTCGACTATTTCAAGCAGGAAGCGTGCTCGGTTACCCTTGCTTCCGCCATATTCATCAGTTCTTTGATTGGTGATAGGGGAGAGAAACTGATGAATTAGATAGCCATGTGCTGCGTGTATTTCAATAACATCAAAACCTGCATCTACTGAACGTTTAGCAGCTTGCGCCCACTGGTCAACTAGTTCCTTTATCTCAGCTGTAGTTAGTTCTCTAGGAGTGTTGTATTCCGGGAATTCTTCAGAAGTTGAAGATACTGGCTGCCAACCACCGTCTGCTTCGGTCACTGCACCAGATCCAGACCACTCACGATAATGGCTGGCTTTTCTTCCAGCGTGCGCTAGTTGAATTGCAGCTAGTGCACCTGCTTCTTTAATAAATTTTGTTGTCTGCTGCCAAGCCTTGGCTTGCTCATCGTTCCAGATGCCGGTATCCCAGGGGCTTATTCTGCCGTCTGGACGAATAGCGGTTGCTTCACACATAACCAGTCCTGCTCCGCCCAGAGCTCTAGAACCTAGGTGCACAACATGCCACTGACTAGCCATACCGTCTTTGTTTTCGCAGGAATACTGGCACATTGGAGCAATCCAAATGCGATTCCGAGAGGTTTTAGAACGGATTGTGAAGGGTTCAAATAACTTAGCCATAGCAACAGCCTAATAAGTGTTAGCACTCTTAGACTTGAGCAGGGAATCAATCTTGAGGCACTTAGCCGGTTTTGGAGAATTCGTTGGTGACAACTTTAGCTACACGATTACTTGCATTACCAAAAAAGTTCTGGTTCATTCTGCTCATTGCTTTACTAGCCCAGCTCACTTTGATTTGGTTGGGAACGGCAAGCGGTGATCCTTTCGGTGATGTCCGATACACCTATGCGGCTTGGATTACCAGCATGCTCGATCACGGTTATATTCTCGGCATAAACGAGCCATGGGTTTATCCATTTATTGCAGAGATCCCGCTATGGCTAGCCCATTTTGTAAGCTTTGGTGACTACATGACTGGTTGGTTCTTAGTCACAGTGAATCTAAACATGCTGACCTTCGCCTATCTTTTGGGCTGGGGTAAAAAGATGGAAAGAAGTAATGCAGCCTGGTTCCTAATCGCTTGCATTTTCCTCTGTGGTCCGGTTGCGTTAGGAAGATTTGAAGTCTTCAGTCTGATTCTGACTGTTTTAGGTTCGATAGCACTCTGGAACAAAAGAGAATCTTTATCAATGCAGTTCTTTAACCTAGCTACCTGGATAAAGGTTGCTCCTGTGGCTGCTATTTTTACTGGATTCGTGATAACCAATAACAAACGTAAGTTCATCCTCCACCTAATCTATGGAACAGCAGCCATTGTCATTCTTGGTTTACTACTTGGTGGAAACTCAGCCATGTTTAGTTTTGTTGGCATGCAAAGTGGTCGTGGAGTTCAAGTTGAATCCACAATTGGAATTATCTGGTTAGTGCAAATCTTGCTCGGAATCCCTGGTGCAAAGATTTACTATGACAACGAAATCCTTACTTTCCAGGTCTCAGGACTTGGAGTGACTGAGATCGCGAGCCTCATGACTTTGGTTCAGTTCGCGGCTCTTGCTATCACCATCTTCCTTGGCATCAGGGCTAAGCGTAAAGGTGTTGATACCAACACTCTCTTTGCTTGGATTTTTCTGACTGCAACTTTAGACCTTTTGATATTCAACAAGGTTGGTTCGCCACAGTATGAAATGTGGGTTATCGGAGCAGCTTTTGCTGGTGTCTTGTTCGGTACGGCCAAATGGAAGCCAGTTTTGTGGTTGACAATATTTTCATCCGGTATGTCCTGGTTGATTTTCCCGATTTACTATGGTTACTTGCTTGATGGCAAACCGCTGGGCGTCGGGTTGCTGATTGTGAGAAACCTTGCAGTTGTTGCAATCTTGGTTTGGTCAAATATTCAGCTAACCAAATTGGGTAACAAGAAACTAGCTGCGCAGTAACTTAGCGAGCAGCGGTCCAACCTTTTCGTGTTCGATTAGGAAGCCATCGTGCCCATACTCTGAAGTGATGGTGTGAAGTTTCCCACCAAGCAACTCAGATCCAATGTGCTCTGCAATTAGCTTCTGGTTCTCGATAGGGAATAAGCGATCACTATCGATACCTATTACTAGGGCCTTTGCTTTAATTTTCCCGAGGGCAGCTTTAACTGACTTTCTGCCTCGACCAACATCATGCGAATTCATTGCCTCCACTAGGCAGATGTATGAGTTGGCATCAAATCTTCTAGTGAACTTATTGCCATGGAAGTCTAGATATGAAACCACAGCAAATCTTCCACCATCGCCAAGTGGGTTGATATCTGATTGCCAGGTTCTATCGAAGCGTTGATTTAGTTCGCTTGGGCTTCGGTAGTTCAGTAAGGCCATTCTTCGGGCTAAAGCTAAGCCTGCGTGTGGTCCAAGGCCTGCTTTAGCGTCGTAGTAGTTTCCCTTATGAAAATTAGGATCTGCTTTGATGGCTTCAATTTGAACAGAGTTCAGAGCAATCTGATCAGCTCCGGTAACAGCCGGCGCTGCAATGACAGCAATTCTTTGGACTCGCTCTGGATAGTCAATCGCCCACTCCAAAACATGCATTGCGCCCATGGAGGCCAATAACCGCGTGCCAAGTGCCGATAGCCAACTGATCGGTTAATTTAACCTGAGCAAGGACCTGATCTCTTATGGTCAGGAAAGGAAAACGAGAACCATATTCCTTACCTGATTTATCCAACGAAGAAGGACCGGTCGAACCTTGGCAGCCACCGAGAATGTTAGGTGCAACTACAAAGTATTTGTTGGTATCTAGATAGAGACCTGGACCGATTAGGTCTATCCACCAGCCTTCGGTGGGGTGTTCTTTAGAGGCTTTGCCAACTGCGTGAGAATCACCGGTGAGGGCATGAAGGACTAGGACTGCATTTGATGAATCTTTATTTAGAGTTCCCCAAGATTCATATGCCAGACGAGCTTGGTGAAGAATCTTGCCACCTTCAAGATTTAGATTTCCAACCGGAGCAAATAATCTTTCACCCGCAGGGTCACCGTCCCGCCAGGCTCCAGTTGCCTTGGGCTTACCAACAAGTTGTCTGGCTAGCTCTTCGGTTATGAAGTCTGAGGGGACGGTGTCCTCTGGAGTTTGAAAGTCCATTTACTAGGTGTGAACCTTACTTAAACTGACGCAAATCCTGATTCTAGATCTGCAAGGATGTCTGCAATTGACTCTAGTCCAACAGAAAGACGAACTAGACCTGGTGTTACACCGGCACTCAATTGTTCAGCTGGGCTTAGCTGTGAGTGAGTTGTGCTTGCCGGGTGGATAACCAGCGAGCGCACGTCACCGATGTTAGCTACGTGGCTAAATAGGTTAAGTGATTCAACGAACTTAGGACCTGCCCCTACGCCACCTTTGAGTTCGAATGAAACGATTGCTCCTGCGCCCTTAGGTGCATATTTCTTACCAGCTTCGAACCAAGGAGAGGTTTCCAGTCCTGCGTAGTTAACGCTTTCAACCTGAGGGTGCTTTGCGAGCCACTGTGCAACTGCCTGAGCATTTTCAACGTGACGTTGAACACGAAGGCTGAGGGTTTCAATGCCCTGGATTAGCTGCCATGCGCTGGTAGGTGCGATTGATGAACCTAGATCACGAAGTAGTTGAACACGAGCCTTGATGATGTATGCAATGCCATCACCTAGAGCTGCTGTGTAGTTAACACCGTGGTATGAAGGGTCTGGTTCAGTTAGTCCCGGGAACTTATTGCTCTTCGACCAAGCAAATTTTCCACCGTCAACGATTGCGCCGGCAACAACGGTACCGTGACCACCGAGGAACTTGGTTGCTGAATGAACAACAATGTCAGCTCCGTGTTCAAGAGGCTTGATTAGGTAAGGGGTTGCAACAGTGTTATCCACAATTAGTGGAAGGCCATTCTCGTGAGCAACCTTTGCAACTCCAGCGATGTCCAAGATGCTGACTTTGGGGTTACCAATGGTTTCGGCAAAGAACAACTTAGTGTTTGGCTGAACTGCAGCTGCCCAAGCACTTAGGTCATCTTGATCTTCTACGAAAGTAGTTGTGATGCCAAGCTTTGGCAATGTGTACTTGAACAAGTTGTATGTTCCACCATAAAGAGTTGATGAAGAGACGATGTGGTCGCCAGCCTGAGCAATGTTTAGAATCGCAAAGGTTTCTGCAGCCTGACCAGAAGAAAGTAGCAGAGCAGCAGTTCCACCTTCAAGGGCAGCAATGCGCTTTTCTGCAACATCCTGGGTTGGGTTCATGATTCTGGTGTAGATGTTTCCGAACTCAGCAAGGCCAAAAAGGTTCTTGGCGTGCTCAGAAGAGTTGAATACGTAGGCAGTGGTGTTATAGATAGGGGTTACCACTGCGTTAGTAGTTGGGTCTGGAGTTGCCCCGG
This sequence comes from Rhodoluna sp., assembly GCA_016462375.1. Lineage (GTDB taxonomy): Bacteria > Actinomycetota > Actinomycetes > Actinomycetales > Microbacteriaceae > Rhodoluna. The sequence continues at coordinate 5,141 of JAEMTJ010000047.1, forward strand.
CATGGATCTGCGCAGTTTCAAAGCCCCAGTTTGCTGGATCGTTAGACATGTTTGTACTTTCTTGTAAATAGGAGGTTGTGTGTTCCAAGGCTAAGGAAAGACCCTTAATAGCCCAAATACCCTATGAAACGTGGCGTAACTTTTGGGTTGGTCTGAACGGCGTTAGCCAGATTGGCAAAAGCAGGAAAGGAACTATTTAGCTCCAGCTGCTTCGTCAAGAGTATCAAATGCTAGTGCTGCCAGCATTGTCGCTCCGTCAGCGAGAACCGAGTCATCAAAAACTGCCTTGTTGCTGTGGTTAGCTTGGCGCTTCTCCATAGGTAAGTTTGGGTCGGCTGCAGATAAGAAAATAAAGGCACCAGGAATTTCTTCGAGAATGCTTGCCATGTCTTCTCCACCAGGTATTGGCTGATCCATGTTCTCATAACGACCCTCACCAAATACGGTCTTAGTGACTCGCTCGACTCTGTCAATCGCAGCATGGTCGTTTACGAGCACTTTGGTTGCGGGGCTAAATTCAATTTCTGCTTCTAAACCGAAAGCTGCAGCCATGTTTTTGATGAACGCTGGAATCTTGGTTCTGGTGTCCTCGAAGCCTTGCTTTGAAAATGAGCGCACGGTTGCTCCGAAGCTAGCTACCTCAGGGACGATGTTTGTGGTGTGATCGTTTCCAGCTTTAATCCAACCCACGTTTAGCACGATTGGGTCTAGAGCATCAAAGTGCTTGATGATGAATGACTGGATGGAACTTAGGATTTCGATAAGACCGGTGATCGGGTCAACTGCGTTCCAAGGCATTGAGCCATGGCCACCTTTACCCTTGAGGGTAACGATGACATCTCCAGCAGATGCCATCATGGTTCCCTTACGTGAAGCAAAAACCCCAGGGTCATCCATTGAGAAAACGTGGATTCCAAATGCTGCGATTGGCTTTTCGCCGGAGGCTAGGTGCATGTCTTGAGAAAGCATTACGCCAGCGCCGTCGTGACCTTCTTCACCAGGCTGGAAGAACATAACAACGTTTCCCTTGAGCTGGTCTTTGTTCTCAGCGATGAGTTGTGCAGCCCCGACACCGATGGCCATGTGTAAATCGTGTCCACAGGCATGCATGTATCCGTTGGTAGAAGAGAAAGCTAACCCAGTGTCTTCGGTCACGGCTAGCGCGTCCATGTCTGCACGCAAGAGAACTGTTGGTCCTGGCTGGGCACCCCTAATGACGATTGCTGCTGCAGTCATGTCTTTACCAAGGGTTACTTCACCCAGAGTGTCAACCTCTTTTAGAACACGGGCCAATGTGTTGGGAAGGTCTAAACCAAATTCCGGTATTTGGTGCAAGTCGCGTCTAACCTGAACGAGGTTAGCTTGCTTAGCCTTAGCCTGGGTCTTTAGTAATTCGTAGTCCACGACGATCTCATCTCTTTAGGTTGATATTTCTATTTTGGCACTATATCTGAGACTACTGACGCCTACGATTTAGTTATGTTCTTCGAGCAAATGCACCCAACCTGGCAGAGCTGGCTCGCCCAGGAGAAAACATTGCTGGAAACCATTGAGTCTAAGGTTCTAGGCGAAGCGATTCTTCCGCCCGAACACTTAATAATGAGGGCCTTTACAAGTGATCCAAAGCAAATAAAGGTAGTTCTGTTAGGGCAGGACCCATACCCAACACCAGGGGATGCTGTCGGCTTGGCTTTTGCTATGGGTATTATTCGAAGGCCACCGAGGAGTCTGAAGAACATAGCCAAAGAGCTCAGGTCAGATCTTGGGCCGCAATATGTTCTTGATGAGAGCTCCTTTGATTTGGCTAGATGGTCGCAGCAGGGCGTCATGCTGCTGAATCGAGCATTGAGCACTGAAGCAGGAAAAGTAAGCGCTCATGTTGGGAAGGATTTTGGTTGGCAGGAATTTACATTAAAGTCAGTCGAACGCATTCTGGAAAATCAGCCGATTGTCTTAATGCTCTGGGGCAGATTCGCACAATCCATAGTTCCGGAAATGCATAACTTCAAATATCTCGCTAGAGCTCGAATTATCGAGTCAGCTCATCCCAGCCCACTATCTGCAAGCAAGGGCTTTTTTGGCTCAAGACCTT
>JAEMTJ010000082.1 GCA_016462375.1 Rhodoluna sp.
GCCGCTGTAGCCAACCCACTCGCATACTCGCTTCCAAGAAGTGCTGCTAGGTGTGCACCCATGCTTATGCCTACAGATGTCTCTAATGCGCTGGAAACTACTACTGGTAAGCCTGCTTCTTTTGCTATTGCTAGTGCGTTGTTGATTCCACCTAGTGGCGCCACTTTTAGGACGAGTATGTCTGCAGCATTTGCTTGTGCAACAGCTAGTGGGTCACTTACTTTTCTAACTGATTCATCTGCTGCAATCTTGATGTTGAATTCTTGAAGTTTTAGTTTTAGTTCTGCCATTTCTGCGATGGTCTTCACTGGTTGTTCCAGGTATTCCAGTGGAATGTTTTCTTGGTAGATGATTTTGGCAATCTTTAGAGCTGTTTCTATATCCCAGTTGCCGTTGGCATCTAATCTGATTCGAGCTTCTGGGTAATGTTCTCTAACCTGGTGGATGCGATCGAGATCGTCTTGAAGGGTTTGACCTGCTTCGGCAACTTTGATCTTTACAACTTCAAATTTGCCGAAGGGAGCAAGGGCAGCTCTTACATCTTTGACAGCAGGGAGAGTCGCATTGACTTTGATGGTCTTTACGTCTGTCTTTGGGATATCTCCAAAGGCCCATTCAATGGCTGCTTTTAGCCAGATGCTGGCTTCTTCGTCTTCGTATTCTGTGAAGGGAGACCATTCTGCCCAACCGTTAGGGCCTTCAAATAGGAGGACTTCTCTGGTGGTTAGACCTCTGAACTTGGTGCGCATGGGGATAGCCAGGACCTTGGCTGTGGCAAGGATTTGTTCTCTAATTTCTGGGGTTATCTCCACATTGTTAGTCTAGGAGTATGGCAAACAAGGTTTCTGAGCTCTTTGATGAGTCAATCTGGCAAGAAGTATCTGGTTTTGAGGGTTTGACTGACATCACCTACCACCAGCATGTTTCTCTTGGGGTGGTGCGTATTGCATTTAATAGACCTGAAGTTAGAAATGCCTTTAGACCACAGACTGTTGATGAACTAGCTAAAGCTCTCACTCATGCTCAATCAAACACCAAGGTTGGCGTTGTATTGCTTACCGGTAATGGTCCTTCTCCTAAAGATGGTGGTTGGGCTTTCTCTTCTGGTGGCGATCAGAAGGTTCGTGGTCGTGAGGGTTATGAGTATGGAGAAACCGGGACAACAGCTCGATTGCATATCTTGGAAGTGCAAAGACTTATTAGGTTCATGCCAAAGGTTGTTATTGCACTAGTGCCTGGTTGGGCTGCTGGTGGGGGTCACTCACTAAACGTTGTTGCTGATCTTTCTATTGCTTCTAGTGAGCATGCAAGATTTAAGCAGACTGATGCTGATGTTGGTTCTTTTGATGCGGGCTATGGTTCTGCTTATCTTGCTCGTCAGGTCGGACAGAAGTTTGCTAGAGAGATCTTCTTCCTAGGGCAAGAATATTCAGCACAGCGTGCTTATGAGATGGGTGTTGTCAACGCTGTCGTTCCTCATAAAGATCTAGAAGTTGAAGGTGTGCGTTGGGCTAAGGAAATACTTTCTAAGTCTCCGCAGTCAATCAGGATGCTGAAGTATGCAATGAATATGATTGACGATGGTTTAGTTGGACAACAACTCTTCGCAGGTGAAGCTACTCGTTTGGCTTATGGAACTGATGAAGCAGTTGAAGGTAAAGAAGCTTTCTTAGAAAAGCGTGAACCAAACTGGTCACCTTTCCCTTGGCATTTCTAAATCTATGACGCTAAAAGTAATTCCTGCTAATGATGTTGTTGGTGCAACTATTGCGTTAGGGGAAGCACTTGCTGGTAACGGCGCTGTGTATATTTGCGGTCCAGAGATTGCTGGAGTCAAACCTGAAATACAAGAACTACCAACAGGTGTTTCTAACACCGCATTGATTATTGAATCCAGTGGTTCAACTGGAACTCCCAAGAGAATCCATTTAAGTAAAGAAGCACTAATAGCTTCTGCAAAAGCAACTGAAGAATACTTTGGAACTTCAGG
>JAEMTJ010000018.1:0-18692 GCA_016462375.1 Rhodoluna sp.
ACGTTGACACTGTTCTTGTTAATCTCTTTGGTTACATCTAAAAGACTTCTGCCTTCCAGTTCACCGGTAACTCCGAGCTTCTGAAATGCAGAAATTCCATTTGGTGATGAGAAAACCACTGCACCAGTCGCATCTAGGTGCAGGAGTCCATCGTTAACGCGAGGGGCACCTCTTCTTGGAGAACTTTGTTTATTGAATTCCGGGTAACTGCCATCAACAACCATGTTAAGCAGAACATCGCCAAGCACTGAGAGGTTGATTCTGGTTTTGTTTGGAGCAGCTGCTTCACCTAAGTTCGTGTGCTTAGTCACAACAGCAATTGGACTTGGAGTGAGGTCAGTTCCGGATTCAATGTTCAGTCTTCTAAAAACTGGCACTGCACTGAGTCGCGCAGGCAAACCCTGGTATTTATCTGGCTCTGAGTAGTCCACGCTCTTACCAGTTTTGAATGCGCTGCTGACAAGAGCAGACCAGGCCTTCTCCACTGGCTTTCCAGTGATATCACGATAGAAAACAGTTGCAGCACTTGAAGGTCTTGCGTGACCGGCGGCTATAAAACCATTTTTACCGTCAGAAATCCAAAGCACAAGATCTGCAAAACTTAGATCTGCTATGACCTGCCAGTCCCCGGTCAGAGCGTGCAGCCATTCAATATCGGCATTATGGGTCTGCCCGTATTGCTTCATTAAATCGGAAAGTGTGGACACCTAAGAAAGTTTAGCCAGCGCATCCCCCGAAGCACTATCTAGCAGTAGTTGTCTGGCCAAATCACTAATTGCTTGCCGGGCAGGGGAAGATCGTTTTAGGAGCGCTAGCGGCAAGCCATTGAGTAGAGCTCGGTCAATGTTTTCGGGCTCATCAGGGATATATGCATCGATTCTTATCTTGGCTAAGGTGAGATAAGTTTCCTCTAACTCAGCTTTAGCTTTGCTACCTAGCGCTGATGTTCTAAAGCGGTTGATTACTGTGTATGGGTTTAGATTAGAGCCACTTTCTTCCAAGTACTCCTGAGCAGCCAAGAACCGATGTGCGGAAACCGGATCGCATCCAGAAACCATTACTAGTTTTGAACTCTGCCTTAACAGGTTCACAAGCAATTGGTCCCTGCCTAAATCTATTGGTTGGTTCATCGCAGACGGATGGTTGAGATTTGTTCTGAATTGAGTTGCCTGTGGAAGATCAAACACAACCTGATCGACTTCAGACTCGATGCAGTCTAGGAGTTGCTCTAATCTTTCAATTGTGACTTCTGGCCAGCGGCTCGGTGAGTTCAGTCCAGGCATGAACCGAAGTTCATTCCTACCAAGTTGAATTGAGACAGTCAGTCGCTCATACTCATCCACAGTGAGCCTTGACTGCTCCGCGAGTCGCAGACAAGCGGAAAGACCTGCTGGGGTATCGACAAGGCCTAATGCAATTGCAAGTGCTGGAGACAGAGTGTCAAGGTCCACTAAAAGCACTCTTTGGCCGAGTAGGGCCATTTCACAAGCTAAGTTACTAGCAATGGTGCTTTTACCGGGCGAACCGGCGGGTCCCCAACAACTAATTACATTTATTGGAAACCGCGATATGTTTTCATGTCTTGCCGACACTGTATCGGTATCAGACACCAGCGCTAGATGAGCTCTTCTTCCACGAGGCCTTGTCCCAAGCAATGTCATTTGAAGGCCTTGACTGCCACGACAGTCGAATTCTTGGCTATGGCCTCGACAACAGATCTAACTTCAGCTACCGAAACACAAACTTCTATGCTCTGGTTAGCTTGACCTATTCCATCGTTGTCAACTCTGATTCCAATCAGCTCAGCGCTGAGAGCAACCTCATGAGGCATAGATTCAATCGAACTTGATTGCTGTGCTGCCCATATATCTACATCAGAGCCAATCTTGATAGCGGTTGGAAGCATCGAATCGAGCGTCAGAATTATTGGTGTGCAGTTCGCCTCTTTTGTTGAAGATATAGCACTTAGTGGAATAAGTTCACCAGCTAAGACAGGTTTGGTTAGAAACCAATTTCCTAGTTCATTCTGATTAGCTGATAAGTATTTATCTTTAACATCATTCATTTGAATCTCTACAACAGAGACCGTTGATGAATCAAGTTCTGTTGATTTTGGTAAATCTCTGCTTGCGACAAAGAATTCCTGAGTTACAGGACCCTGATTGCTGTTAGTTAGCCAAGCTGCTGCTGCTAAAAGAGTTAGCGCAGAGAACAACAGAAACTTATTACGAGAGCCAACGAATCTAGAAGAAACTCTTCCCAATCTTCTCTTCAAAACAACCATTGCTTCATCATGCCCAATGCTGGTCTCTAATTTTTAGTTTCTCCACAGCCAGATTCTGAACAGCAGTTAGGTTTACGTGGATAAGGCTCAGCGAAGGAAGCTGTATTGAAAGTAAATTCTCCTGAACTTTGATTAGAATCCCGGAGATTGCCGGAGCTCGATTTACAAGCCTGACCTGTATCCGTTCGCCAAGAAGTTTGCTCCTCAAGAGATGGATCGCCTCAAGCTCCCCTAACTCAATTTCACCAAGGCTACTTTGGACGGATTGCAAGGCTGTAGTAGGAATCAGCAACCAAACTGACTTGCCGTCTTGCCGTTTCGTGTCAAAACCAGCAATAAAGTCTTTGCCTATAAGCGGCCGGCTCAAATAACAGGTTGGATTCTCTGGAGAACTGTAATTCACCTGAACTATTTCTTTTGAGGCGTCTCCAATTCCAGTGGCACCAAGTGAAGCGAAATAAGCTTGCGCCTCTAAGTCCTCTATAGTCGCTTCAATATCCATACTTGATTCTCTAGAGTTTTAACCTGGTAAAACTTGTTATCCACAACCCGTGTTCCCAAGCCAAAGTTGTTGCATTCTTTGATATCTTTGGCTTACTCATGCAGGGGGGAAGCTAGATGTTTCATGGAGCCAAACTTCAAATCTTCAAAGCAAGCCAGTGGCCGTCGAAAGCAAAATGCCCCAGTTGAAACTGATGGGTATTTTGCAATTGAAACTGCCAAGAAATCTGAATTGGGCGATCCCAAACCAGTTTTAGCATTTCTAGCCCAGTCCGTTATTGAGACGCTCGCCGGAGTCAGGGATGTAGACCAATCAGCAAGATGGCTCAGCGATAGCGTCTACCAACAACTTCGCCAGCGGTCACTCGCCAGCAAACGATCAAGGCTAGATAAGAATCAGCCTGCTATGAGACCAAATTTAGTGATTGGCAAGATTTCTACCTTCAGCCCCCGCGACGGCGTAGTCGAAGGCGTAGTAATTGTCCACAACCGAGACAGAGCAAGGGCCGTTGCTATTCGCTTAGAGGGCTATAACGGCCGCTGGCGGGCAAAGAGCGTGGCAGTGCTTTGATTATTTCTTGAAGAAAGAGCTGCCTTCGCCATTGTCTGGCTTTTGCGGTTTGCTTTCTCTAACTTCCCTGTTTCCAGTTTCGCTTGGTGCACTGAAGGTGAGATTTGCCTGAGCTGGAGGAGCTTCCTGCGTTCTGTTTTCAACTTGAACATCTAAATTGAAGAGGAAACCAACTGATTCTTCCTTGATTGAGCCCATCATCTCGGTAAACATGTTGAAGCCTTCGCGTTGATACTCAACCAGTGGATCACGCTGTGCCATGGCACGAAGCCCGATACCTTCTTTGAGGTAATCCATCTCATACAAGTGGTCTCGCCACTTACGGTCAAGAACTGAAAGAACGACTCTACGTTCAAGCTCGTGCATCGGTGCTTCACCGACAGTTTCAGATCTCTTACCGTAAGCAATACGAGCATCGGCAAGAATTTCTCGAGTCAACCATGCCTTGGTTAGCTTGGATCGAGTACCTGCTTCAACTAAGACCTCTTCAACGGTTATGCCAACCGGGTAAACAGTAGCAAGTTCTTTCCAGAGTGCTTCAAGATCCCAATCGGTGCCGCTGTTTTCGGATATTTGGCTATCGACAACAATAGTGATGACGTCCTCTAGGAAGGTGTCGACGCGACCGGTTAGATCATCACCAGCAAGAATGTGTCTGCGGTCGGTGTAGATCGCTTCACGCTGACGGTTTAGCACATCGTCATACTTCAAAACATTTCTCCGGATTTCAGCGTTACGAGCTTCTACCTGAGATTGTGCTGAAGCAATTGCTTTGCTGACCACACCCGATTCAATGGCAATATCATCTGGAACATTGCCTCGGTTCATCAAAGCAGCAGCTGCTCCTGAGTTGAATAGACGCATTAGATCATCAGTGAGTGATAGGTAGAAACGTGATTCGCCTGGGTCACCCTGACGACCAGCACGTCCGCGAAGCTGGTTATCGATGCGACGTGATTCGTGACGCTCTGTACCCAAAACATACAAACCACCAACGGCGACTACCTTGGCAGCTTCTTGGGCTACCTGGTCCTTTACCTTTGGATATTCAATAGCCCAAGCGGCTTCATACTCTTCAGGCTTCTCAACCGAATCAAGTCCACGCTTTTCCAGTCCCTCAAAGGTAATGTGTTCAGAGTTGCCACCGAGCATTACGTCAGTTCCACGTCCAGCCATGTTGGTAGCCACTGTTACAGAGCCCAAACGACCGGCTTGCGCCACAATAGCCGCTTCACGAGCATGGTTCTTCGCATTTAGCACTTCGTGTCTAATGCCTCGCTTAGCTAGCAACTTGGAGAGATACTCGCTCTTTTCTACGCTGGTAGTTCCAACCAGAACCGGTTGACCGGTTACATGTCTTGCGACGATGTCTTCAACTACCATGGAGAATTTGACCTGTTCGTTCTTATAAATCAGATCACTCTGGTCAAGGCGAACCATCGGCATGTTGGTTGGGATTGGGACAACCCCGAGTTGGTAAATGCTCATGAATTCTGCCGCTTCGGTAGCGGCAGTTCCTGTCATACCGGAGAGTTTCTTATAAAGCCTGAAATAGTTCTGCAGGGTAACGGTAGCTAGGGTTTGGTTTTCAGCTTTTACCTGCACACCTTCTTTAGCTTCGATTGCCTGGTGGATACCTTCGCTATAGCGACGGCCATCAAGGATTCGACCGGTGTGCTCATCAACAATGAGAACTTCACCGTTCATGACAACGTAGTCTTTGTCTTTCTTGAATAGCGCTTTTGCTTTTATGGAGTTGTTCAAGAATGAGATCAAAGGGGTGTTAGCTGACTCATAAAGGTTAGTGATACCAAGGTAGTCTTCAACCTTATTAATACCCGGTTCCAAGATTCCAACGGTGCGCTTCTTTTCATCAACCTCGTAGTCAACTACAGGTTGAAGTTTCTCAGCAATCTTGGAAAACTCATTGAACCAACGGTTTGCTTCACCCGATGCAGGACCAGAAATGATCAAAGGTGTTCTTGCTTCGTCAATCAAAATCGAGTCAACCTCGTCCACGATGGCAAAGAAGTGTTCACGTTGAACTAAATCTCCAGCACTCTGTGCCATGTTGTCGCGCAGGTAATCAAAACCATATTCGTTGTTAGTGCCGTAGGTAATGTCAGCTAAATACTGCTCTCTACGGTTCTCTGGATTCTGACCAGAAAGAATAATTCCGGTGCTCATGCCCAGTGCGCGATAAACGCGACCCATTAGCTCACCCTGATATTCAGCTAGGTAATCATTGGTAGTAATGACGTGAACACCACGACCCGCAATCGCATTGAGGTATGCCGGCAGGGTGGCAACCAAAGTCTTACCTTCACCCGTTTTCATTTCCGCGATGTTGCCGAGGTGTAAAGCTGCTCCACCCATGATCTGAACATCGAAGTGACGCATTCCAAGTGTTCGCTTTGATGCTTCACGAACAGCTGCAAAGGCTTCAGGAAGTAATTCGTCCAGAGTTTCGCCAGCTACGTATCGATCACGCAGGGTAGCGGTCTCTTGAAGCAGGTCTTCATCGCTCAGCGACTCAAAGCTCGCCTCTAGGGCATTCACCTGAGTTACTGTGTTCCGAAGCTTGGCTAGGACTTTGCCCTCACCGGCACGCAATAGACGGTCGATAATTGATGCCAAAATAAACTCCAAACGCTTTTCAGGTATGCCTTACCATCTTAGACTGAGCCAGCCTTGCCAGAAATTGGCTAACCTCAGGCAGTTTTGGCCCTAGTCTCCGCAATTACACAGAAAGTAACTGAGCTAAGTCCTGCCTCGGCTAGAGCTGAGCAGGCAGCCGCAATAGTGGCTCCTGTAGTGACCACATCATCAATCAGCACTACCAACTTGCCTTTGTCTACAAAACCCCTCAAATCAACCTCAAAAGCTCCCTCTAGGTTGCTTCGTCGCTCTGCCGACAGAAGCTTTGATTGGTCAAGGCGGTCACCGGTAGAACGCAACAGTGAGCGACTAGTACCACCTGGTATTCGTTTTTCTAAAGCATTAGCCAGCTTGAGTGTGTGCTGGTAACCCCTGCGTTTGTAATTAGCTGGAGATGAAGGAATTGGCACCAGAACTGGTGAAGCTAATTCAGTAGGCCAATTCTTAGCCATAAGACTGGCAACCGGTCCAATCAAACTGGTTTGACCTGATTCTTTGATGGCATTGATGATATCCCCCGCTAATGATCCATAGTCACAGAATGCATAACCATGCACTGTGCTTTTGGTGACTTCTCTCCCAATGAACTCAAAATTTGATTGGCACTCTAAGCAAAAAGGACTACCTGGTTTTTGACAACCAATACAAGGGGTCGGCAGAAAGAGATTCAGTAGTTGATCCACTCAAATAGCATGCTCTTATTTCTAAACAGAAATATGGTTTCTTGGCTAGGTGTTGATAACTAGGTTTCAGTTCCAAGTTTTAGTGGAATTGGTGATTCACCCATCGCAATATCTTGACGCTTCGGCAACGTCAATCTGAAACACGCACCGAGATTAGGTGCGGCTGTTACTTCAAGCATGCCGTTATGCAGCTGAGCATCTTCAATTGAAATAGCCAAACCGAGTCCGGTTCCACCCGTGGTTCTCTTCCGTGATGGGTCTGCTCGCCAGAATCTTTCAAACGCTTGCTCAAGTTCTGCCTCGTTCATTCCGATTCCCTGATCCGTCACCGTCACTGCCACCGCAGATTCGTTTTGACCAACGCGAATCTTGACTGGTTTTCCTTCACTGTGTTCAATTGCGTTAGTCAACAGGTTATTTAGGATTCGTTCTATTCTTCTGATGTCGACCTCGCATTGAACGGCTCCGGATGGAATCTCGACATCAAGATAAACCTGTTTTGAATCAGCAAACTGTTGAATAGCTTCAAGCGCAATTCCAACCATTCCATTCAAGTCATGCACCTCGTACTGTGGTTTTACTCCGGCAGCGTCGTAACGAGAAATTTCCAAAAGATCAGCCAGCAACTTATCGAATCTGTCAACCTGTGAACGCATGATTTCAGCAGAACGCTTACTCAAATCATCAAAACTGTCCTTCTGCGAATATAGGAAATCCGCAGTTAGCTTCATCGTCGTTAGCGGTGTTCTGAGTTCATGTGAAACGTCAGAGACGAAGCGTTGCTGCATAGTTGAAAGCTGACCCATCGCTATTATCTTCTCCTGCACGCTATCTGCCATGTGATTGAACGATGTGGCTAGCACAGCAATAACGTCGCTACCTCGGACCGGCAACCTTCTGTCAATATCTCCTGAAGCAATGAGCTCGCTGACCTCAGCAGCATCACGAACAGGCCTTACCAGCCAGCTTGTTACTAGGAATGAGAAGAAACCAATAATGATCAGGGTTACCAATCCACCGAGTACCAGGGTTCTCTGCACAAACCCAAGCGTTTGCTGTTCGTTATGCATATCGTAGACAAGGTAAAGCTCGTATTTCGCTTCGCCTGGAACGGTAAATTTTTGGCCGACCAGAATTGCAGGAATTGATTCACCCGCTCTAGAGATTTGGACTGTTTGGCTCTGCACAGTTTTGCTGAAGTGAACCCTATCTCTAAATTCTGCTGTGATCAGAGCTTCATCTAAGGTTAGTGATTTAGGACTGTTTAGTCGCAGTGGATTATTGTCACCAGTCGAATACAGAAAAGCCACCTGACGGCTCTGCGAAACACCTATTGATTCAAGTTCTGGAACCACTTCTTCCAAAGCTTCATTCAACTGTTTCTGATCGCTGCCAGAAACGCCAGCGAAAATACGAGAGACAGCATATGATGCTCTGTTACTTTCAAGAATTGCTTGCTCAGTTCTAGTGCTGAATAAACCATTGCCGATAGATACGCTAAGTACCCCACCCAAAAGAACAAGTGCGGAACCAGACAGAGCAACAGTGTATGCGAGTGCTCTTAGCTGCAGCGAAGACCGGAATCGGCCTAAAGCCGCCTTGAAAATGCGGCTAATGAACATCTACTCAGGTCCTGCTTTATAGCCCCAGCCGCGAACGGTTAGCACTAACTTTGGATCTTCCTGATCTTCTTCAATCTTTGAACGAAGGCGTTGAACGTGAACATTGACTAGTCGAGTGTCTGCCTTGTATGTGTATTCCCAGACCTGCTCTAAAAGCATTTCCCTAGAGAAGACTTCGTTAGGGTGGGAAGCCAAAGTAAGTAAAAGTTTGAACTCCAGCGGAGTAAGAGAAACCTTCTTGCCGTTTTTAAGAACTTCGTGGCTGAGGGTATCAAGCTCAACGGGACCAAGCTTGATTATGGTGTGCTGAACTTTTTTCATAGGTCGAAGTCTTGCTTTGATCCTAGAAACCAGCACTTCAATCTTGTAAGGCTTGGTGACATAGTCATCTGCCCCTGCTTCTAGCCCTCGAATCATGTCAGTGTCATCAGTTCTAGCTGTAAGCATGATGATTGGCACACCTGAGGTCTGACGAATCTCATGACAGATTTCAATGCCGTTTTTACCTGGCAACATCAAATCGAGAAGAATAAGGTCTGGTTTGTGCTTCTCAAACACGGGAATCGCTTCTAACCCAGTGGCTGCTTGGCAAACATCAAAACCGTTTGAACGTAAACCTATTTCAAGAGTCTCGCGTAAAGCGTCGTCATCTTCGACTATAAGTATTTTAGACATCCAGTGCACTTTCTAGTATCTGTAGTGGTCCGGCTTGAATGGGCCTTGTGGCTCCACTCCGATGTATCTCCCCTGATCGCTTGAAAGTTCAGTTAGTTCAACTCCAAGCGCTTCAAGGTGTAGACGAGCAACTTTCTCATCTAAGTGTTTAGGCAAAATGTAGACGCCGATTGGGTATTCCGACCTCTTGGTGAAAAGCTCGATCTGAGCTAGTACCTGGTTGCTAAACGATGTACTCATAACAAAAGAAGGGTGACCGGTGGCATTGCCAAGATTCATCAATCTTCCTTCTGAAAGAATAAGCACTGATTTTCCATTAGGCAATTCCCACTGGTGAACCTGAGGTTTGACTTCAATCTTCTTGATACCAGGCATGCGTGCGATGCCATCCATATCAATCTCATTATCAAAGTGACCGATGTTAGCTATTACCGCCAGGTGCTTCATCTTCTCAATGTGCTCTGGTCGAATGATTCCTGCGTTACCTGTTCCAGTTACAAAGAAGTCAACGTCGTGAACAACTCTGTCAATGGTTGTTACTTGAAAACCATCCATCGCAGCTTGGAGAGCACAGATTGGGTCAACCTCAGAGATTATTACTCGACCACCTTGACCGCGCATAGCTTCAGCTGCACCTTTACCAACATCACCGTATCCTGCAATAAACACAGTCTTACCACCGATGAGAATATCGGTTGCACGGTTTAGACCATCTGGCAGCGAATGACGAATTCCATACTTGTTATCAAATTTAGATTTAGTAACTGAGTCGTTGACGTTGATGGCAGGGAAAAGTAGTTCCCCTCTCTTCAACATCTCATAGAGACGCTTAACGCCGGTGGTGGTTTCTTCAGTAACGCCATAGATCTCTTCAGCAATTCGAGTGAAGCGATTGTTCGATAGCTTGAACTGCTCAGCTAGAAGATTAAGAATTACTCGATACTCGTCGTTGTCTTCAACTCCCGCTGGCGGAACTGAACCAGCAAGTTCAAACTCACGGCCCTTGTGCACCAAAAGTGTTGCATCGCCACCATCATCAAGAATCATGTTTGGACCGATGTAATCTGCACCTTCGGCCATAGCCTCTTCAGTCCAGTCAAAAATTCTCTCAGTGCACCACCAGTATTCTTCGAGGCTTTCACCCTTCCAAGCAAAAACCGGAACTCCTTTAGGCGCTTGAACGGTTCCATGCGGACCAACGACAGCTGCAGCTGCGGCTTCATCTTGAGTAGAAAAAATGTTGCAAGATGCCCAACGAACTTTCGCGCCCAGGGACACCAGCGTTTCAATAAGAATCGCAGTTTGGATGGTCATGTGCAGTGAGCCAGCGATGCGAGCTCCACGAAGCGGCTGCAGTGGGCCGAACTCTTCACGCAGTGACATGAGTCCGGGCATCTCGTTTTCAGCTAACTGGATCTGTTTCCGTCCATAGTCAGCTAAAGCCATGTCTGCGACTTTGTAATCGACGCGGGTATCGGTGGAGTTCGTTACAGGATTCATTGTCTCTATTATCCCCGTTTCCGGTTCGTTATAAAACCCAGAAATTAGCCAAGAATCAGGGCTAGCGCTTCATCCCTGATTCGAACCATGGTGGCCTGCTCCTGAGCCTCAACATTGAGTCTCAGCAGTGGCTCAGTATTGGACGCACGGACGTTGAACCACCACCAGGAGCCCAAAGCGTCCTGACCTGAGATTGTCAGGCCATCAAAGTATTCAAAGTCCCCTCGGTCAGCAAAAGCCTGCTCTACCCTGGCCTTGGCCGCTGGCACATCTTGGACCGTGGAGTTGATCTCCCCGCTTAGGAAATATGGGTTGTATTGCTTGGCAATTGCACTCAAGGTCTCTGGCTGCGAGCCAAATTCAGCCAAAACATGCATCGCTGCCAACATTCCGTTATCTGCTCCCCAGAAATCCCTGAAGTAGTAGTGCGCTGAATGCTCACCGCCAAAGATGGCATTCGTTTCAGCCATGCGGTCCTTAATCAACGAGTGACCGACTTTAGTTCTTTCAGCTCTAGCGCCATCAGTTTCAATGACTTCAGCCACCACCTTGGAAGTAATCAAGTTGTAAAGAACAGTGATGTCTTTGTCTTCACCTAAAGATTTCACTCTGGCAATTTCTCTTCTAGCTACCATCGCAGCTACTGCACTGGGTGTAACTGCATCGCCATTTTCATCAATTACAAAACAACGATCGGCATCGCCGTCAAAGGCTAAACCTAAATCTGCTTTATGTGCAATAACCGCTTTTTGCAGATCGACTAAGTTAGCTGGCTCTAGCGGGTTGGCTTCGTGGTTGGGAAAAGTGCCATCTAATTCGAAATACATATCAATGATTTCAATTGGCAGGGCAGCTAATCCCGCAGCAGTTGAGAGCACGGCAGGCACAGTTAGACCTCCCATGCCATTGGCCGCATCAACAACTATTCGCATCGGTTTGACAGCACTTAGGTCAACTAGTTTTCTAAGATAACTTGCATACTCAGCTAACACATCACGTTTTTCAAAACCACCGGGGCTTGAAACTTCTGGAATGCCATCGGCAAGATATGCCTTTGCTCTATCTCTTATTGCCGCTAAACCGGTATCGAGACTTACCCCCCGTGCACCTGCTCTAGAGAATTTAATCCCGTTATAGGTTGCTGGGTTGTGGCTAGCGGTAAACATGGCGGCTGGAAGATTTAACACACCTGAAGCAAAATAGGACTCATCCGTTGAGCAGAGACCGATTGAAATGACTTGAGCTCCGCGCTTCTGCGCTCCCCTGGCAAAAGCTTCAGCAAACAGTGGTGACGAATCGCGCATATCGTGCCCGACAATGACGGAATGACCTGCTGCCTCTAACTCATCAACAAAACCAGCACCTAAAGCCTCAACAACATCAGCGGTTAAATCAACATTCACTAAGCCACGAACATCGTATGTCTTGACAATGGCATCCCAATTAACGCTCACAATTACCCTTCGATCAACTAGTCAAGAATACAATGGCACCATGTTAGATAGAGCCAGAGCCCAACGTTCCAGAGACCGCCACGGGCGGGGCATCAGGCACTCATTAGCTGGCTCACTCTATAGAACCGGCGCGTCTAACAGCGATCAGTTCTCTAGCATCATCGCCACTACCTGTGACTACCTCAGAGAAACCTGGCCCAATGAGCTAGGCATGCTGAGTTGGAAAATTATGGATGCCCCCGTGCTAGGCGCTAACTCCACCAGAGTCAGGCGTTGGAGTGCACGAGTAGAGACCATGACCATAGTCATCTATCGACTACCTATCCTTCGACTGGATAACCTAAGTGGAAATCACCCTATTGAAGACAGAGTCCGAATCGAACACTATGTGTTCGAAGCAGCAGCAGAACTTACTGGTAAAGAGCCATGGGAACTTATTTTTGGTAGTGATTCAGACAGCTAGTAAACGCTAACCTGAACAGTGCCACCGATGTTCTTCTCATCCAGGACAGGTAAAACAGCAACTCTTCCAGTGACATCCACTACCAAGTTTGCATAGATTGGCTTATCACTGGGAGTGATGGTAACTGACTGGCCTGCTGGAGCTCGTAGAACTATCTCTGCACCGGCAGCAACATTTCGTTTAATAATCTGAGATCCAAACTTTACCGAGACCTTTGTTGAGGCATCACTTGGGTTAACCAATGACAGTTTGCTTATGCCAGAGTTTGGAATTGCAATCACCCTCGCACTCAAGAAGCTCTCGGCAGGATTTATCCAAGCAAAATCAGTAAAACTCCCGGAGCTAACTTTACTTCTAACCAAACGAACGCTGCTATAAACCGAAATATCAGATTTTAGGTAACCAACGTAGTCACCATCGGCTAAGCCTTGGATCTCAAAATCCGAGACTTTACCTGCCGGGGCCGTAACTGACAGAACTGTTCCAAATGTCTTTGAGTCTGTTCCTAGAACCTGGAAAATAACTTGTGCATCGTTATTGCCAGGAACAAACACCCTCAGCAATTGCTGCACATCAGAATACCTATCGTCTTCTTTGCGCAACTTGTTGCTGTCTGCGGAACCTCTAACCAAGATGCCGGGGAGCACACTCTCTGTTGAACTATCGATTGTTGGTGCAATGTAATCAGCACCAGATGCACCCAAGCCGCGAATTGCTTTTTGCTGAATTAGAGCAGTTATCGAACCACCGTGACTCAATACATGGACAGCAAGAGAATCTGCCCTAAATACAAAAGCTGCCATCGGTAGCACTTCAGTTTTTCCTGCTGGCACAGAAATTCCCGTGAGGCCAGCACTGTGTGAAATTCCATTCTCTGTATAGATCTCGAGATCGACTGTGGCATCGACCTGACTAGGGTTACTAAGAATCAGGAGAGCTTCCCTACCGACAGCGGCAGAGCCGCCAACTAACCAGAACTCACTCCGGGCCCGAAGACAAGGTGCGCCTAGTAGCCCGCGAAGTTTCTTGTTCTGCACTAACTGAATTTGATTGACGGTGAGCAGACTGGATCCTTGAGCGACCGAACCGGTCGAATCCGCGACAGTCAGAGACCCCACTGACTTGAAGCGCTCCGAAGAGTCTTGTCGATTCCCGTAGCCAGTTATCTTTGAACCTTTAGGTTTTATCAGGGCGGTGCCGGCAGCCCCAGAATAAGACTCTGAAATCAAACTGGTTCCTGTGCGTTTGAAACTTGAGACAGAAGTGCCAGAGGTTCCGCCAGCTAGCAAAGCTGGGCCTGTGCAGGTGATGGTCAAATCTCTAGCGCTGACATTGTGATCAACAGCAGTAACCTTTTCGGTTGAGCCAAGAATCAGTTTCGGGCTCAACAAGAACGCAGCAGTAACTAGTGAAACTACCAGTGCAGTTCTCATAACTCTCAGAATCATTGCTCCACCTCATCTGGCTCTAAATCAGACACGGCAAGAGCGTCTTTGCGCTTACGTCCTCTAGAGGTTGGCAAGGCCAGGAGGACGTAGCCCAATAGCACGACAAGTTGAACAGTTTTAGTAATTGACCACAGTGATAGTTTTTCTTGGTTTGAGCTAACCGCAGCTTTCACTCGCCACAATTGACCAAATTCGGTTAGACCAACTTGATCTAGTTGAGAAACGCTATTCAATGCAACACCCAAATCACCATTACCGGTGCGCTCTGGAACAAGCACAAAACCAACCTGAGCATCAAGTAGCTCCTGGCTTGGGTTTCTGCCATTTGCCGACACCAGATTGGCCACCAAATTAGAAAGTGAGCTTTGCAATTGAGAATCATTAGTGCTGCCCGCGTTTAGTGAACTCAATCGATAGGCAGTTGAGACGGTGTCGAGTTTGATGCCATCAGGCCAAATAAGCTCTGCTCTGAATTTCACGTCTTCATCGCGACTGATTACCAAAAGTTTTAGATTGCTTCCAGCCTTAGCTTCTGCAGCGACAATTGCAGGAAGATTTCTATCCTCAGTAAAAACTAGGTCACTATGGCTTAGCGCTGAACTGAGTGCCAAGGGCAAACTTGCCAAGATAAACACCGCGGTAGTAACAAATCTTCTGAACCCAGATCGGGTAATCGAATCCAACCAAATAACCAAGGCAACTAAAACCGCCAGTGCAGCTAGAGCAACAGCTGGAGCACTGCTGTCGGAGACCCACTCGGTAGGGGTTAAAAAGCTTGAGCCCACAGCGCCAGAAGTAAAACGAATTCCTTGAATAACCCAGAGATTGACCAGCGCGATAAGGGCAATGCCCCAACACAGCAATAGACCTTTTGCTCTTGATAACAGTGCGAATGTTGCTAGCCCGAGCACACCGACGGAGCCCCAACCGAATATCGAATCTTGCCCGAGGAAAGATTCAAGGATTGTCTGTTGAGAACTCGGCAATGAAATTGTCGGGTCTGCAAAAACACCCAGCCAACTCTGATTACCAAAGACCTGGTAAACCAAATATGGAAGCATCAGGGTGGCTGCAGGAAGTGCAATCAAGGAAAGTGCAGCTAGTCGCTTTCTGGCCACAACCGCAAAAACCAGTCCAATAATGAGCAAGGTGATCAACACACTCGGGGCTGAAACACTAACCACTGCACAGAGCAAACCGCTGGCGGCTATCCAGGACCAGGATTGCTCAGAAGACCTAATTGAAGTTGTAATACCTAATCTTGCGGAACGCGCCAAACTGAAAATAAACCATGGCAAGCACATTGTGAAGATAACTGCTGGAAAGTTGGCTTGGTTTTGCGCAATAGCGAAAGCTGGCCACAACGCGTAAAGCAGAGCAAAGACCGCTCGCAATGACCCTCTTGCCGTAACTAGCGATAACAATCGCCATGCACCAAAGAACGCGACGGCCTTCGCGCTTAACAACAAGAAGCTAAGAGCTAAGTTCGGAGCCCAGAAAGATATAGAACCAACGAGTAGCAAAACCCAGTTGAACGGATCACTCGGAGCAGCTAAACCCATACCGATGTTTTGAAAACTTGCGCCCGTGTTAGAAAAAAGCTGTAACCAGCTGCTGCTTAGAGGCAGCGCGTAACCCCCAGAGATACTTTCCCCCATCGGCAGAAAAGGGTAAGAGAGCGCTGCTAGCGCGAACATCCACCAGAGTCCACCGCTGGCAGCAAAACCGGTCTGACCGACTCTTAGTGTGCTCTCAGCTGCAAAGTTTTCTAACTTGAGTTTTTGTTCCGCTACCTCGAAGGCAATCCTAGATTTTGCCTTTACCTGTTCACGCGTTGCTAACAGCGCCGTCAATGACTTCAATGAGACACCGTGGCGATCGCGCAATCTAGCTCTGATAGTGAAAAAAGCCCAGAGGTTGGCCTTTAGCGTGAACAGGATTCGGTCTGGCCTCTTGACTAGAAGTAACCACAGGATTTGTAGAACTGAATAAACCGGTAGTGCTAGCCAATAGAGAAAAGCGAGAAACAGTGGGCTGTGTGCTAACCGAAGATGGTTGGTTGCCTTTGCCATTGCGTACTTGACTGAACCACCAAGCCATTTCTTCTGACGCAAGCCATTTAGCGACAGCTGTGCGTGGCGAACACGAGAGGTCGGGACTACAACTACCCGACTGCCAACCTGGTGTGCTCTAATACCCAAATCTATATCTGCGGCAAATTCAGGCGCATCTAGTGAAAAGCCACCAAGGTCTGACCAGCTGGTCGCTCTAATCAACATCGCGTTACTGGTAACCGCCAAAACATCAGTCATCGAGTCGTATTGTTTTTGGTCTAATTCGTCAGTTACCAAAGAGAAAGGTTTTAGCGATCTGGTCACAGTCAGACCTTGCTGCAGGATGATTTTTTGATTCTCGACAGCGACCTGCTTTGGTGAAGCAACTGCAACTAGCGGTGAGAGCTCCAATGCTCTAACCAGTTCAGTCAAAGCATGAACTTCAGGAATTGTGTCATCGTGCAAAACCCAGATTGCGATATTCGTCAGCTCATCGAAGCCGTTTAATACTTGTTTGATTCCTGTTGCAACAAGTTCTGCAAAATTTGCTCTTTCCGAGACCTTTAACACGGCATTGCGCGGAGAGGACTTTTCAAAGTCAACTAATAATTCAGGCATCCCCTCTTCAACCGAACTGTCAACAACTAGAGTCCGTTCAATTCGGAAACTTTGTTTCTCTAGAGCGCCCAGAGTGGTCTTAAGGTATTGGGGTTGATCGTTGGAGACAACGACAGCCACCACACGCATGCTCATGCCGTGGCCTGCCTTGAACTAAGCGCGCTTTTTAAGCTTGCGGCGTTCGCGTTCGCTTAGTCCGCCCCAGATTCCAAAGCGCTCGTCGTTCTGAAGAGCGTAATCAAGACACTGTTGACGGACATCGCAACCAGAACAGATTCGCTTAGCGTCTCTGGTAGATCCACCCTTCTCAGGGAAGAAAGCTTCTGGGTCAGTCTGTGAACAAAGAGCATCTCGCTGCCAAGCCAAAGGATTGGTATCTGCACTTGTATCGCCCCCCAAGAACATTCTTATAATCGGGTCAACATGCCAGTCATCGGCAACGAAGCCGTCGTCATTGTTAAGTGACATCAGTTCCTTTCAAGAATTCCAGCCCTTGGCTGGGTTGCACCATTGTAATTACAACGCTGTAAGTATTGTGCTGTCAAGTTGACCATAGGTCAAATCGAGGAGTGTTATAAAGCGTTAACATTGGGTTTCCTAAGCTTAAACACTGCTAGCAAGGGGCTTCTGGAAGTTGGCGTTGAGGTATGAAACTCTTGGTGACCGGAGGGGCCGGATATGTCGGACGTTATCTGGTCAGAGGCCTTGTTTCCGCTGGGCATCAGCCAATAGTTCTGGATGATCTGAGCCGCGGGATCTTTTCAGGCTAGGAAACACTCCCCTTTTAGATAGATTTTGCTGCCCCAGAGGCGAAAGCTTTCGCAAGTGAGGCTTTCAAATATCATGCAATTTAAGGCCTAATCCGCCTAGTTGCCCGTAAATCTGTTGGTAAATCCGTTATCAAACTGGAGTATGACTGCCAGCAAAAGATGATTTCGATGAATACCCTTTTGCAGTGATCGCGATGAAAGCTTCGCCGTTTCCAGTAAGACTAAAGACCCTTGCATCATCGGAGAGGAAAGCTGCTTCTCCCCTATCAATGACCTCACGCTCACCTAGTGAATTACTAACGGCGATAGCTCCTGAAGTGCAGAGAATTACTGCATCGCCCGGCAGGTTGATGTCGACCAGCAAATTGTTTGACCCAACTGCTGCACGATAAAAGTTGAACTCGTTGGTCGGAATCTCAAACTGCTCCAAGCCAACTGCAATTTTTCTAACCCGTGCTGGAGTCGGGTTGGTGGTTTCGAAGATCAGTACCTTGGCTAACTCTGCGACGTCGATGTGTTTCGGTGTTAGACCACCGCGCAAAACGTTATCGCTGGCAATCATTACCTCAACACCGAGCCCCGAGAGATAAGCGTGCGGCATTCCGGCAGGAACAAAGATTGCTTCACCTTTACTTAGGCTGACATGGTTCAACAAAAGCGAACTGACGATACCGCGGTCAAGGTCATGGTGCGTGTTCAGGTGAGAAATAAGTTCAACTAATGAAGGGCACTGCTCAGCAGCATCGATAAGTTCAGTAATAAATTGGTCGTCACAATCATCCGAACTAAGCGTGTCCAGAAATACCTTTTGTGTGCCGTTAGGTTTGCCTAGGCCTGCTATCCAGGCCGTTAACACTCTGGTGAGTTTCTCCGAGCTCGTAGCCTCTAAGATTTCCGCGAATTTTTCGGCAATAAGTCTGGGATCAGCGAAGCCGACTAGCGCTTCAAAGCTCTCACTCAAGGCGATAATAAACTCAGGCTTCGGCTTATCGTCTTTGTAGTTTCTATTAGAAGCAGTCAATGCCAAGCCAGCAGCGTTTTCTGTCGCGAACCCTAGGATGGCCTGCTCTTCGTTTGGGTGAGCCTGAATCGACAGTGGCTTCTCGGCAGCCAAGATTTTTAGCAGGAAGGGCAATCTAGCATCTTTGCCTCTGGCTAGTAATAGGTCATGCAATGAGATATCTAGTCCAACTACCTGAGTTGGCGAGCCATCATGGGTGCCGAACCAGATCTCGGCCATCGGCTCTCCAGTTGAGGCAAGACCAAAGTGATCGCTGATCAGGGTAGTTGAACCCCACGCGTAATCAAGTGGTTGGTTGGTAAGTTTCACAAGCACTCCACTAGCCTAACTAAGGGGAAATGCCTAGCGGCATCAACCACCCTAAACTTGA
>JAEMTJ010000018.1:18792-26272 GCA_016462375.1 Rhodoluna sp.
GTCCTGCACTTTCTACAGAGTTTGGGGCAAATATCAGACGGGCGCAGTATTGACGACATGTTACTTCGCAACAACTTCATGGCTGCGTGGGCACTGTTTGGAGTGATTACGTTCTTGATTGAGTTCTCAATCAGCAACCGTCACAAAGCACTAACCTTTGTGAGCCTCGGTCTGAGCATTCTTACCATCACACTTTCAAAATCTGCGGGAATAATCTTCGCCTCTGTTGCCGTAATCTTGGCAGCAATCGTCTTGTTGGTCTCTGAGGGTAAAGATCGCGAGACCAGACATAGGTATTACCGAATAGCTTGGGTGGCAGCTGGAAGCGCTGGATTCTTAGTACTGATTTTTAGAAGAGCAGTCTTTGAATTTTTAGGCAAGAGCCCAGATATGACTCATCGAAGCGATATCTGGAGAAAGGTATTGTCCTTCATTTCAGAGCGACCGCTTGAAGGCTGGGGTTTCACAGGAGTCTGGGTGCCGGGCGTTGAGCCTTTCTCTGGCCTAGTGGTAATCAACGGAATTGAGTATTTCCAAGCTCACAATACTTACTTGGACATCTGGCTACAGCTTGGATTAGTGGGCCTCATCCTGTTTTTGGTTCTCTTTACTAGAGCATTTGTGAAGACTTGGCGTTTGGGAGTCCATCGCAGCAATGCCCTATACCTCTGGCCGATCTTGATCCTTGTTGCTCAATTAATTCGGGGAATCACTGAATCTAGATTGCTGATTCAATCTGCAATGTTGATGTTGATTATCTTTACCGTGAAGGCTTATGACCCAGAGCACATGCTCGAGGAGAACTCCAAAGAGCCTAAATTAGCAACCCTTCGTAAGCATCCAATAACCAAACTAAAAAAACGCTAAGGCAGCTTGATGACCTGACCGATTGAGATGCGGTTGGCATTGGTAATCGAATTCAACTGCATCAGTACTTGAACGGTTGTTCTGAACTTGAGCGCAATCGAACTCAAAGAATCACCAGAGACGATGGTGTATGACTTGGCTTGAGGGCCAGGAACATCTGGCTTACTTGCAATCACTACTTCCGGCCCTAGTGTCAAGTTGTCCAAGAAACTCTGTGACACCCAAGTGATGGCTGCGCCAGATAGGTTGTCTGCCTTGTAGTCGGCCAGATTCCTGAACGGGAGCTTCTTGCCCTTGGAGACTTTATAGGCCTTGTATTTAGTTTTCTTGGTCAAAGGATCTTTCGTCATAAGCCCAACGTAGTGGCCGAAGGATAAGCCTGAAATATCTGCATCAAGCAGTGCGCAGGTTTCTCCACTTAGGCTCGTCGCTCTGCCTGGATAGTCTTTTGCAACATTTGCATCAACAAGATATAACTTTGTGTCAGCAACGATGTATAGCCTGCCCCTGCATCTGAGTTTGTATGAACCAAGCTCTTCAGTATCGCCATAACCAACTAGTTGTAATGTTGACAGCAATCTTGGCGTTGGCAAATTTAGTTGCATCGAAGTTGAGCCTATGGTTACCAATCGGCTCTTGCCATCGATGATGCCAACCTGTGCGCTCTTCTTGTTCTTAACTATTACGCCCTTGGGCAGAATCATCACACTCTTAGGAATCAGCTCTAATGCGCTTGGTGAAATAGTCAAAACCCCTGTATCGCTCATGCCCGTGGCAAGCGCGACTCTATCGGCAGAATTAAAGGTAGCTCTGACTGTTCCATCTTTTAGCAAGTAGATTGTGGTTTGACCTTTTGCCCTGATGTAGTCAAAACCTTCAATTAACTCAACGATGCTCGGAATGCTAGCTCGCAGCGAGTTTGTTATTGGGGTTGCTTGATTCACCCAGTCAGAGTTGTCTGTTACCGGGATAAAGCCTGAATTGGTTAGCAAAAAGCGTTGAGCACTTTCATCAACGACCAATGATGAGATGGGCGAAACCGCCGCAATGTTGCTTAGACCAAGAGAACTTAGAGTTCCTGTTGAAGTAGTGAACCATTGACTGAAATCGACATCAGTTCTCGTCGCAGTTTGAATGTCGAAATATTTACCATCAACAATTACTCCTTGTCTTTGAAGATCTCGATTTACAAAGAGACTGCCGTCTTTAGCAATCGGCTCTCCCCAAGGTAGATAACTGTAAGAAGCTATGGTCAAAGGCGACGGCGCTTTATAGACGATTTTCTCATCGGCCAGGGATGCGTTATCTAAAACTTCGTGTTTGAGGCCTGCTGAAATGTAATAGCGAGTCCCGTCAGCATTCACAATCATTGATGAAATTCCCGTAGTCGCTGCGGTGAAGCGAACTGTGGTTAAGGCATTCAGCTTGTCATCAGCTGTGGCAGTTGCCTTATCGCAGCTAAAGCCCATCGACGTCGCTCTCGCACAATCCAACGGGAACTTGGTAGTGGCGTTGACCAAGTAATACGAAGCCGTTGCGGGAGCAACGGGGATGCTCTTAACAACTCCCGTGATATCAGGTCTAAAGGCTCCTGTTGGCAATGCGTCCAGCTGCACCTGGGTTAGCTGAACAGCTGTGGCACAGTTCAACCCCATGTTTGTTGCTTGATCGCAGTTAGCAATCAAATACTTCTTGCCACCACTTATAAAGAAATACGTGCTGACACTATTTACCGGTGCGGTTTTTATGATCCTGGTCATTGCAATGCCGGTCTTGAATGAATCTAAATACTCGGTTGAAATTTCACCCAGTGGTCCAAGCGGCGCTAGATCGGTTACCAATTCTGGATCAGTAATTGGATACTTGATGTCATTCGATATGAAGTATGGGTCACTGGTAGAGCTCTTGAGTAAGAAACCGCCGCCGATGGGTGAACCAAACCAATCCCAGTAAAAGCGCCAGAAGTTCCTGTTGCCATATGCTGAACAGCTGTCTCCCGTGCCCCTGAGATTACTAAGAGAAGCCTGGTTTGGGGTGAAAGGTGTGTAGTAATACAAGTTAGCCGTTGCTTGGCTCTTTAGCGTGAAAGATTTTCTTCCACAGTTTCGGGAAGAATCAGGATGATAAGAAATGGAGATGACCTTGCCAGGTCGAAGATATGTGAAAGATCCGTTTGGGTCTCCGTACCACTGAAATTGCCCAGCAGCCTTATAAAGCTGATTGAATAACCCGGTCCAGACTTTTCCACAAATACCTGGATCACTATCAGGGCAGCCGTAACCCATCGCAGCTTTATACATATAAGCCGATGGGATGCTGGACTGGACTAAACCCTGTTCCTTTTGCAGTGTTACTAAAAGCACTCTCGGGTTAATACCACAGGCTCTAGCGATGTCGTAGATTATCTGAGCACCTGAGATGTTCGTCTTGGCGGGCATCGCTGCACATTTGCCAGGATCGGCAACTTTTGCTGGTGTGTCAGCTTTGTAGTTTTTTAGACATGGCATTCCAGTTGAGCCAGACTTGCAAACCGGAACCTGAGACTCTAGGAACCTTTGAATTTCTTCAACGGTCATGGTGCCAAAATCAAAGAACACACTGTCGCTGATGATTAGACCCGGATCAAACTTTGATCCATCTAAAGCAGTTGCTGATGTTATCGCGGTCAGACTAAGTGAGGTTAGCAACAGTGCAACTGTTGCAACCCAAAACTTAGTTAGCCGCTTGAAAACCACTTAGATAGTCACCGAGCTTGGAGCGGAGACTCCATAGTATTTCGTGGACTCGTAGGTAACAGTTATGCTGCCCTGTCCTGCGGGTAATCCACCAAGGTTTATTTCCATTGGATGACACTGAGTATTGGCCGCATTTGATTCAGCAGTTTGACTTACTTTAACTGTTTTAGAACCACTGGTGAAGGTAGCCGTGCATGTTCCACCATCTTCACTGAAGTTAGAGATCTGAGCAATCACCTGAATCACTCCATTTGGTGAATCAACATATGCGTCAACGATTTCGACAGTTGCCTCTGCCTTATCGGTCGGTGTTGGGCTAGTGGTCTCAGTGTCAGTTGGGTCTGGAGTTGAGGTTCCTGTTGATGTCTTGGTTGGGCTTGGGCTATCTGTAGGTTTACCCCAGTTTGGATACAAAAACGAGCAGCCACTGAGAACTGCAACCAACAAAACGGCTAAGGTGATTAAAGGTAACTTCTTCATGTTTTTAGACTAACTTTCAGAGTCCAATAAAGCACTCTTTGAAACTGGGAGAAGCCTATTTATACTTTCGCAATTTCACGGCTATCAAGTGCCTCATCAGGAAGAAGTCGGGGTTATCAGCCTGAATAGTTGGATAAGACAACTGCAAACTCTTTAGACCTTTTGACTTAGCTTTCAGAGCTAAATCAATCAATTCTCCAACTGATCCACTAGGAATATCGGTTCTAATCAACTTTGCGCTAGCTCCAGCAATAGCACCAAAGCGCAAAACTAGTGTTGGTAGATCAATCTTTTTCAAAATAATTGTTTCGACTTCACGCTGACGCTTCATTCGGTCATAGTCATTCGTATTGTGACGAGACCTGGCATACCAGAGCGCAGTTCTTCCATCCATGTGCTGTTTACCCTTTTCGATCCAGCTCATGGCATCAGGGCAAATGGATTCGTGTTCGTTATCTGCCGGATAGCAATCCTCATGGCCACCAATCGGTAGTGCTTTCTTCACGTTCACATCAATGCCGCCGAGAGCATCAACTAGACCAGTAAATGACTTCATGTTGATAAGAACATACGCATCAATCTTTAGACCGGTAACCCACTGAACTGCAGACTTTGTTGCTTCAATACCAGAAGTGGACGCGTGTTTTTGGGCATCTGGATAAAGGTATGAGTAGTTATCAATTGTTGATTTGTATATAGCATTCAACATACATTCGCCACCGCAGTCATGGTTGAAACCATAAGGAAAAACTTTACGGATTGGAGTGCCCCTGGTGAACTGAATATGAGTGAGATTTCGAGGAAGTGCGATGTTAACTGTTTCACCGGTCGTTGCAGAAATACTCATCACAGCAATGCTGTCTGGACGCAGTCCAAAACGATCAGAGCCTGAATCTCCACCCAATAGAAGAATGTTGTATCGGCCTTTATGTTGCTGCAAAGAGCCGGATTCGGTAAAGATGTTTGAAAAGAAATTACTTGCACTAATTGTTGTTGAACCAATTGTGCCAACCAGTAACGAGCTAAACAGTGCGGTGATGGTTAGCGCTACCAAGACTATTGGCCTAGCAGTGCCCAAAGTATTAGGTCTAATTAACCGCAACGAATCTAAAGAGAGAATCACCAGTAGAAACGCGTAGCCGATAAAGAGAATTCCCAGCGGAATAGCTATGAATGCTGTGGTGAAGATACTGAATAGGGCAATCTTGTAAACGAGCGCTAATAGCAGGCTCAGAATTAAAAAGCCCCAGAAACCAAATGTGAAAAATAGACCTAATCTGCCTAATTTTCTGTTGCCTGCAACAACCTGGGCAGAACCTGGCACAAACAAATTCAGGACAATAAGCCACCATGCACGTTTAGACATTTGTTTGGAACTTGCCCGATCAACATCACGAAAAGGCGTATTGATCTCGCCGTCAGCGCTACGACGACTCATAGCTGCGATTTTAGGTTCTGGTTCTTAATCTCAACCTGATCGGCAAGGGAACTGCTAAAAGCCTCTAGAGCAGCTGCAACTTTCTCATCGTAAGCACCAATAATTCTGGCAGCCAGAATGCCCGCGTTTCGAGCGCCGTCGATTGAAACTGTCGCCACAGGAATTCCTGCAGGCATCTGGACAATAGACAACAGTGAGTCGATACCATCAAGATTCTTTAGCTTCACCGGAACTCCAATAACGGGAAGTCTAGAGACTGAAGCAATCATGCCGGGCAGATGTGCAGCTCCGCCAGCACCGGCAATTATGACCTTTATTCCTCGACCAGCTGCTGCTTTACCCCACTCGATCATTCGATCTGGTGTGCGATGAGCAGAAAGAACTTCAACCTCATACTCGATACCGAATTCTTTGAGGGCCAGAGCAGCAGCACTCATGATTGCCCAATCGCTATCTGAGCCCATAATCACTCCAACAATGGGTGCAGTCATGGTTTCTCCTAGATTCTTGATTACTTCTGCAAGTCTAGATTTACCAACCGCGAAATCAGGTTAGGCAAGCAGGGCGTTATAGGTAGCTAGGGCTTGAGCTCTGGCATCAGCCAACGAGTCGCTAGATAAAGCGGTGATATGACCCATCTTGCGGCCAGCCCGATATTCCTTGCCGTAGAGGTGAATGTGTGAATTACTCTCAAGCACCCATGCCTTCTCAAAGTTCTCAGCAAAAGTATTGGAAGTTTCTGGGCCCAAAAGATTTAGCATCACCGCATACGCGCTAGTTCCTTCGGTCGAACCAAGTGGCAGATCAAGAACTGCTCGCAGATGCTGTTCGAACTGGCTTGTCACAGAACCTTCAATACTGAAATGCCCTGAGTTGTGTGGACGCATCGCTAGTTCGTTTACTAATAGCTTCCCGCCTGCGGTTTCAAAAAGCTCCACTGCTAAAACGCCAGTGACACCTAGACCGGTTGCAATTGCTTCAGCAATCTTTGCTGCCGATTCAGAATCCGCATGATCTGCTGGTGAATGGACTTCCGAACAAACACCCTCTCGCTGAATAGTCTGAACAACTGGCCAGGCCAACCACTGTCCACTCGAATTTCTCGCGGAAAGCTGAGCCAGTTCGCGAACAAAATTAACTTTCTCTTCGATGAGAAGTGCTTTACCTTCCGCTAACCAATCTGTTGCATCAACACCCGATCTAACTATCCGAACACCTTTACCGTCATAGCCACCGGTTGCAGTTTTTAGAACTGCAACACCACCATGTGAAGCCAGAAACGCATCGATGTCTTCTGCTGCGCTAACTTCTGCCCAATCTGGCATGGGAACGTTTAGCTCAGCCAGACGCTTTCGCATTGCCAACTTATTTTGAGCAAAGAGTAAGGCTTTTGGAGATGGTTGAACATTCACTCCATCAGCAATCAAGGCCTCGAGTATTTGAAGAGGAACATGTTCATGATCAAAAGTGATTACATCGACAGTATTGGCGAATTCTCTAACTGTTTGTAGGTCGGTATGATCACCGACAGTGGCTGCCAATTTCGCTGGTGACTTTTCCGCTTCAGCTAATACCTTGACTTCAAAGCCAAGTTCAAGGGCAGGCACAATCATCATTCGAGCTAGCTGACCGCCGCCGATAATCCCTACTGTTCTGAGCACAATTTATTCTTTCAGTTCGATTTTGTCTTAGCTCTCAAAGCAAGATGCGCTTCAATAGCTCGGCAAATTTTCTTAGAACTCGCAACATTAGTCAGAACTAGATCTTGACCAAATTCACGATGGAGATGGATATTTCCCGAAACAGACATCAATGATTTAGAGACTGAGACACCGTTTATTTCATTCCAACTAGCCTGGTCAGCTTCTTTCCCCGTAAGCCCTCTATAGATGACAATTCGATTGGATGAAAGTACATACCGATTAGTGAAATAACGAACGGAAGGCAAGAGCCAAAAAAT
>JAEMTJ010000019.1:0-19705 GCA_016462375.1 Rhodoluna sp.
ACCCACACGGTGGTGGTGAAGGTAAGACTTCTGGTGGACGTCACCCAGTGACTCCTTGGGGTCAAGCTGAGGGCCGTACCCGTAAGAGAAAATTGCCAAGCGACAAGCAAATTGTTCGCCGTCGTCCACGTGGAAGCCACTAGTAGGAGCTAGAAGAATATGCCAAGAAGTTTAAAGAAGGGCCCTTTCATTGATGAGCACCTATTCAAAAAGGTTGCTAAGCAGAATGAGGCCAACAGCAAGAACGTGATCAAGACCTGGTCACGCCGCTCAATGATTGTTCCTGCCATGTTGGGTCACACCATCGCAGTGCACGACGGTCGCAAGCACATCCCAGTTTTCGTCACTGAGACCATGGTTGGTCACAAGCTAGGCGAATTCGCACCTACCCGTACCTTCCGTGGCCACGTGAAGGACGACAAGAAGGGTCGCAGGAAGTAATCATGGAAGCTACCGCTAAATTACGCAGTGTTCGTATTACACCGCAGAAGGCTCGTCGAGTTGTCGACCTTATCCGTGGCAAGAGTGCAGAAGAGGCTCTAGCGCTGATGAAGTTTGCACCGCAGGCTGCAGCTGAGCCAGTCAACAAGTTGATTGCTTCTGCTGTTGCTAACGCAAGAGTGAAGGCAGATGCAGCTAACGTTCGTTTGGACGAGAGCGACCTAATCATCTCTGCAGCATTCGTTGATGAAGGCGCGACCATGAAGCGATTCATGCCTCGTGCTCAGGGCCGTTCAGCTCAGATCCTAAAGCGCACAAGCCACATCACAGTTGTAGTTTCAACACCAGATGAGATTGTTGCTAAGGCGACCGCACAGAAGGCGAGGACCAAGTAATGGGTCAGAAAGTAAATCCTTACGGATTCAGACTTGGAATCACTACGGACCACCGTTCACGTTGGTTCTCTGATTCGACCAAGGTTGGACAGCGTTACAAGGACTATGTTGCAGAAGACATCCGTATTCGTATTCTGCTAACTGAGCGTCTAGACCGTGCCGGTGTTTCACACATCGAGATCAAGAGAACTCGTGACCGTGTTGAGATCAACATTCACACCGCTCGTCCAGGGCTAGTTATCGGTCGTCGTGGCCAGGAAGCTGAAGCTATCAGAACTGATCTTGAGAAGCTAACCAAGAAGCAGATTCAGCTAAACATTCTTGAAGTCAAGAACCCGGAAATGGATGCACAACTTGTTGCTCAGGGTATTGCAGAACAGCTAGCAGCTCGTGTTGCTTTCCGTCGTGCAATGCGTAAGGGTATGCAGGGTGCTGAGCGTCAGGGTGCCAAGGGTATCCGTGTTCAGTGTTCAGGTCGTCTAGGTGGGGCTGAAATGAGCCGCTCAGAGTTCTACCGTCAGGGCAGAGTTCCACTACACACACTTCGTGCCAACATCGATTACGGTTTCTACGAAGCCAAGACCACTTTCGGTCGCATCGGTGTGAAGGTATGGATCTACAAGGGTGACATCACCAACCGTGAACTAGCGAAGGAGCAGGCTAACGCCAAGCCAGTTCGCGAAGGCCGTGGACGTCGTCCAGCACAAGCACCAGCAGAAAGCGTTGAGGCATAAACATGTTGATTCCACGTAAGGTCAAGCACCGTAAGCAACACCACCCAAACAGAAGTGGTGCAGCTACCGGTGGAACAAAGGTAGCTTTCGGTGAGTGGGGCATTCAGGCTCTAACTCCTGCATACGTTACTAACCGTCAGATTGAGTCTGCTCGTATTGCTATGACTCGTCACATCAAACGTGGTGGAAAGGTCTGGATCAACATTTTCCCTGACCGTCCGCTAACCAAGAAGCCTGCTGAAACTCGTATGGGTTCCGGTAAGGGTTCACCTGAGTGGTGGGTAGCTAACGTCAAGCCAGGCCGCGTAATGTTCGAACTTGCTGGTGTTACCGAGGAAGTTGCTCGCGAAGCAATGACTCGTGCCATCCACAAGCTTCCTCTAAAGGCTCGCATTATCAAGCGTGAAGAAGGTGACGCATAATGTCTATCGGATCGAAGAATTTAACTCCAGCTGACCTAGATTCAATTGAGGATTCAGTTTTGGTTGAAGAACTTAAGAAGGCTAAGGAAGAACTTTTCAACCTTCGTTTTCAGTCAGCAACTGGCCAGCTAGAAAGCCACGGACGCATCAAGGCTGTTAAGCGCGACATCGCTCGCATCTTCACAGTCATGCGTGAACGTGAACTAGGTATCCGTGCAGTTGTTGCGCCAGCTCCAGTCAAGAAGGCTGCAAGCAAATCTAAGGCAGCCGCTGAGGTTGTCGAAACTGAGGAGGCATAACCATGGCTGAAGTTGAAAACACTCTAGACCGCGGTGACCGCAAGTCACGTCGTGGCTATGTTGTCAGCGACAAGATGAATAAGACCATCGTTGTTGAGGTAGAAGACCGTGTGAAGCACCCGCTTTACGGCAAGGTTATCCGCCGCACCACCAAGATCAAGGCTCACGACGAGGCAAACTCTGCTGGTATCGGCGACCTAGTCATCATTCACGAGACCCGTCCACTTTCTGCAACTAAGCGCTGGCGTTTAGTTGAGATCGTTGAGAAGGCTAAGTAGGAGATAGAAAATGCTTCAACAAGAATCCAGAATGAAGGTTGCCGACAACACCGGTGCGAAAGAACTTCTAGCTATCCGTATCTTGGGTGGTTCAGGACGTCGTTACGCGAGCCTAGGTGATGTCGTAGTTGCGACTGTCAAGGACGCTATCCCTGGTGGAAGCGTTAAGAAGGGTGACGTTGTTAAGGCTGTCATCGTTCGCACCAAGAAGGAAGTCCGTCGTGCAGACGGCTCATACATCAAGTTTGACGAGAACGCAGCTGTGATCATCAAGAAGGACGGCGAACCTCAGGGAACCCGTATCTTCGGTCCAGTTGGTCGTGAGCTTCGTGATAAGAAGTTCATGAAAATCATCTCGTTAGCACCGGAGGTTATTTAATCATGGCAGGTATTAAAAAAGGCGACACAGTAATTCTGATTACTGGCAAGAGCGAAGCTCGTGGCGGCGACCGCGGCAAGACTGGAATTGTTTTGTCTATTGACAAAGAGAAGAACCGCGTCATTGTCGAAGGCATGAACCTAGTTAAGAAGCACGTTCGTGTTACTGAGAACTCACGTGGTGTGAAAGATGGTGGCATCATTACTGAGCCAGCTCCGATTCACATCTCTAACGTTGCTCTTATTGACCCAACCACCAAAAAGGCAACTCGCCTAGGTGTCAAGGTCACAACCGAAACCAAAAATGGCAAGACGAAGACCATCCGTACTCGTATTGCCGTCAAGTCCGGTAAGGAAATCTAATGACTGACGTTAAAGTACAGCCTCGTCTGAAAGAGCGCTATAAAGCTGAAATCAAGAACGAACTGCAGACTCAGTTCGGTTTCACCAACGTTCACCAGGTTCCAGGTCTTACCAAGATCGTTGTGAACATGGGTGTTGGTGAAGCATCTAAGGACGGCAAGCTAATCGAATTTGCTATCAAGGATCTAACCGCTATCACTGGTCAGAAGCCTCAGGTAAACCTTGCTCGCAAGTCAATTGCTCAGTTCAAACTTCGTGAAGGTCAACCAATTGGTGCTCACGTAACTTTGCGTGGCGACAGAATGTGGGAATTCCTAGACAGACTTTTGTCTCTGTCACTTCCTCGTATCCGTGACTTCCGTGGTCTATCTGACAAGCAGTTCGATGGCAAGGGTAATTACACCTTTGGTTTGAACGAGCAGACAATGTTCCACGAAATTAGCCAGGATAATATCGACCGCCCACGCGGTATGGATATCACCTTGGTTACCACAGCTTCAAATGATGAAGAAGGCCGTGCGTTACTAACTGCACTGGGCTTCCCATTCAAGACTCCAGAGAACAACTAACTACTAATTGGATAGGTCTGATTACTCGTAAAGTTTTCAGAAACCGACAAAGAAGGAAACAAATCAAATGACAATGACAGACCCGGTAGCAGACTTTCTGACCCGGCTGCGCAATGCGAACTCAGCGTTCCACGAGGAAATTAACCTTCCTTACTCGAAGCTGAAGGCTAACATCGCAGAGATCTTGAAGGCAGAGGGATACATTGCTGCAATCAAGGTTTCAGACGCAGAGGTAGGCAAGAACTTGAACATTGAACTGAAATACGGTCCTAACCGTGAGCGTTCAATCTCTGGTATCAAGCGTGTATCAAAGCCTGGCTTGCGTGTTTACGCAAAGTCAACTGAGATCCCTCGCGTTCTCGGTGGCCTAGGTATTGCAATCCTTTCAACATCTTCTGGCCTTCTAACCGATCGTCAGGCAACCAAGAAGGGAGTAGGCGGAGAAGTTCTCGCCTACGTTTGGTAAGCCCACATGTCACGTATTGGAAAGATGCCAATCCCAGTTCCGGCTGGAGTTGAAGTAAAGATTGATGGTCAGGTCGTTGACGTGAAGGGTCCTAAGGGAACTCTTTCTCACACCGTTCCTAGCCCAATCACAATTGTTCTCGAAGATGGCAACATCATCGTCACCCGTCCAGATGACGAGCGTAACTCTCGTTCACTGCATGGTCTAACCAGAACCCTGATTGCTAACAACATTGAAGGTGTTACCAAGGGTTTCACTAAAGGTTTAGAAATCGTTGGAACTGGTTACCGTGTAACGGTTAAGGGCTCAGCTATTGAGTTTGCTCTTGGTTACTCTCACCCAATCCTGGTTGAGCCACCATCAGGCATCTCATTCCAGGTTGATGGAAACACCAAGATCACTGTTGTCGGTATCGACAAGCAGGCTGTTGGTGAAGTTGCTGCAAACCTTCGTAAGCTACGCAAGCCAGAGCCATACAAAGGCAAGGGTGTTCGTTACGCCGGCGAAGTTGTTCGTCGCAAGGCCGGAAAGTCAGGTAAGTAATCATGGGACTAACTCCAAGAACTCGCGGTAAGAGCAAATCAGCCGCTCGTGGTCGTCGTCACCTACGTCTTCGCAAGAAGATTGAAGGCACAGCAACACGACCTCGCCTAGTTGTAACTCGTTCAGCTAGACACGTTTTCGTCCAGATTGTTGATGACGCTCAGGGGCACACCCTAGTTTCAGCTTCAACCATGGAAGCGGATCTGCGTAAGTCATCTGATGACAAGTCAGCTAAGTCGAAGGCTGTTGGTCTGCTTCTAGCAGAGCGGGCCAAGGCTGCTGGTATTTCAGAAGTTGTCTTCGACCGCGGTGGTAACAGATATGCAGGACGTGTCGCAGCTATTGCTGATGGTGCACGTGAAGGTGGTTTGGTTCTATGAGCGAAGAAAACAAGGAGCAAGTGTTGTCTACTGAAGCAACTGAAACCACTGCTGTGGTAGCTGAAAGTGCACCTAGCGAAACCAACGAGCGCGATGCTCGTCGCGGTTCTCGTGAGCGTGCACCTCGAGGCGAACGTCGCGAACGCGAAGAGACCAAGAGCCAATTCCTAGAGCGTGTTGTTACTATCAACCGTGTTTCTAAGGTTGTCCAGGGTGGTCGTCGTTTCTCATTCACCGCTCTAGTTGTCGTCGGTGACGGCAATGGCATGGTTGGTGTTGGCTACGGTAAGGCTAAGGAAGTTCCAGCAGCTATCGCTAAGGGAGTTGAAGAAGCTAAGAAGTCTTTCTTCAGAGTTCCTCGCATTGGTGGAACTATCCCTCACCCAGTTCAGGGTGAAGCAGCAGCTGGTGTAGTTCTTCTTCGTCCTGCAGCAGCTGGTACCGGTGTTATCGCCGGTGGTCCAGTTCGTGCAGTACTTGAGTGTGCTGGTGTTCACGATGTACTTTCAAAGTCATTGGGATCATCAAACACCATCAACATTGTCCATGCCACAGTCGCAGCTTTGCGTCAGCTTGAAGAACCTTCAGCTGTTGCAGCGCGTCGTGGCCTAACGCTCGAAGAGGTTGCCCCTAAGGGTCTTCTTCGCGCCCAAGAAGCAGCAAAGGCAGGTGCCTAATCATGGCCGCACGTCTAAAAGTTACCCAAGTTAAAAGTGGTGTTGGCAACAGTCAGCGTCAGCGCGACTCTCTTCGCACACTAGGTCTAAAGCGTATTGGCGACATCATCGTCAAAGACGACAGCCTAGTAATGCGTGGACTTGTTCGTGCAGTAGCACACCTAGTTAAGGTTGAGGAGATCAACTAATGACCGAAGAAAACAAGTCAGTCGAAGAGGCTGTAGTAGCGGAAAAGAAGCCAGCTGCTAAGAAGGCTGCTGCTAAGGCTCCTGTAAAGAAGCCTGCAGTGGTTCAGGAGAAGAGCAACCTTCTAAAGCTGCACCACCTTCGTCCTGCCCCAGGTTCTAAGAAGGAGCGCACCCGTGTTGGTCGCGGTGAAGCATCTAAGGGTAAGACTTCAGGTCGTGGTACTAAAGGTACTAAGGCTCGTTACCAGGTTCGTCCAGGCTTCGAAGGTGGTGGTGTTCGTCTAGTAATGAGAACCCCTAAGCTTCGTGGTTTCAAAAACCCTTTCAGAGTTGAGTACCAGGTAGTCAACATTGAAACTTTGGTTGAGCTTTTCCCTCAGGGCGGTGAAGTTACTGTAGCTTCCCTAGTAGCTAAGGGAGCAGTTCGCAAGAACGAGAAGGTAAAGGTTCTTGGCCAGGGCGAGACTAGCGTTAAACTTGATGTCAAGGTTGACAAGGTCTCAGATTCGGCGAAGGCAAAGATTCTTGCTGCCGGCGGCTCTGTAACTGAGTAAGTAGCTCTTTAAGTATTAACTAGCCTCAGGAGGCGAAGAATGTTTAGTGCCATCAAGCGTGCGTTTAGCACACCTGACCTGCGAAACAAACTACTGTTCACGCTCGCCATCGTTGCCATCTATCGTTTGGGATCTTTCATCCCTGCGCCTTTTGTTAACTATGCAAACGTTAGGGCATGTCTTAACGCAGGCAACGGCAGTGTCAACGGCATCTACGAACTGGTAAATCTTTTCTCCGGTGGCGCTTTACTTCAGCTATCTATCTTTGCTCTGGGCATCATGCCTTACATCACAGCTTCGATCATCACTCAGCTTTTGCGTGTGGTTATTCCTCGCTTCGAAACCCTGCACAAAGAGGGTCAAGCAGGTCAGTCAAAGCTAACCCAATACACCCGTTACCTAACTATCGGACTAGGACTTCTTCAGTCAACAACTCTTATCTCTGTTGCAAGACAGGGAGCACTTTTTGGTAGCAAC
Organism: Rhodoluna sp.; assembly: GCA_016462375.1. Taxonomy (GTDB): domain Bacteria; phylum Actinomycetota; class Actinomycetes; order Actinomycetales; family Microbacteriaceae; genus Rhodoluna. The sequence continues at coordinate 7,165 of JAEMTJ010000019.1, forward strand.
TGTAATAACGTCTTCAGTGACACCTCTTGGTGGGCAATCTCACTGATGATAATCACAATGACCGCCGGAACCGGTGTAATCATGTGGCTTGCAGAGTTGGTCACTGAGCGCGGTGTCGGTAACGGTATGTCACTGTTGATCTTCGCCTCCATCGCAGCCCGCTTCCCAGCAAGCCTAGGTTCAATTGGTCAGACCAAGGGAGTCGAAGCTCTGCTAGGTGTAATAGCCGTAGGTGTAGTAATTGTCCTCCTAGTTATTTTGGTGGAACAATCACAACGAAGGATCCCTGTACAGTATGCCAAGCGCATGGTCGGTAAACGAAGTTACGGTGGTCAATCTACTTATCTACCTATAAAGGTAAATATGGCCGGTGTTGTTCCCGTCATCTTCGCGTCTAGCTTGCTTTATCTTCCTGGTCTGATTGCTCAATTCAACCGTCCAGCTGATGGCAAGATCGCAGCTTGGGTTATTTGGATTGACCAAAATCTAACTCAGGGTGATGACCCGTTATATATGTTGATGTATTTCTTACTTATCATTGCCTTCACATACTTCTATGTGTCAATTACTTTCAATCCCGAAGAAGTTTCAGAAAATATGAAGCAGTACGGTGGTTTCATCCCTGGTATCCGGGCAGGACGCCCAACTACTGAGTATCTAGAGTATGTGCTTTCAAGAATCACACTTCCTGGATCTCTGTATCTAGGTATAGTAGCTTTGATTCCGTTGATTGCATTGACCTTGATAGACGCTAATTCAGACTTCCCTTTCGGTGGAACATCAATCTTGATCATCGTTGGTGTCGGTCTTGAGACAGTGAAGCAGATTAGTGCGCAAATGCAGCAACGTAACTACGAAGGTCTCCTGAAGTGAGTCGGTTTCTCTTGATCGGCCCTCCGGGTGCCGGCAAGGGAACGCAAGCCACGCTTCTAGCTCAGGCATACAGCATTCCAGCGATCTCAACTGGAGATATTTTCAGAGCGAACGTAAAAGCTGAAACACCACTGGGCGTCGAGGCTAAAGGCTTTATGGATCGCGGTGAATATGTTCCTGATTCACTAACCAATGACTTAGTTCGCGATCGCTTAGCTCAACAAGATGCACTAGCTGGTTTCTTGCTTGATGGCTATCCAAGAACTCGTGATCAGGTTTTAGAACTTGATGACATTCTCGGTAGCGACAACAATGAATTAGATTCAGTGATTTTGTTAAAAGCGGATCCAGACGAACTTGTTCGTAGATTACTTAACCGTGCTAAAGAGCAGGGCAGAGCTGATGACACCGAAGAGGTTATCCGTCATCGCCAAACCGTTTATCTTGATCAAACCGCTCCGCTAATTGAAATTTATAGCGCTCGGGGGATTGTCGTAGAGATTGATGGCTTGGGTCAAGTCGGTGAGGTTACTGAGCGCATCCTCAATGCTCTAACTGCTCGCGGCCTTAGCCCAGCAATCTAGGTTTATCTTGGGTCGCGAAAAAATCAGCCTAAAAACCGATGCTGAGATTCTTCTCATGCGTGAGGCTGGGCTAATTACCGCCAAAGCCCTAGCAGCTGTCAAAGCGGCAATTGTGCCAGGTATTTCAACCTTGGAATTGGATGCCATCGCCGAAAAGACCATCATTGATCTAAGCGCTAAGAGCAATTTCAAGTTGGTAGCTGGTTACCATCACACTGTCTGTGCGAGCATCAACGATGAAGTGGTTCATGGCATTCCTAGCAAAGATCGCATTTTGGCTGCCGGGGACCTAATTTCTATAGATTGCGGAGCAATTACCCCCGCCGGCTGGAATGGCGATGCTGCTTTCAGTTATCTAGTGCCTGGGGGAGATGTAGCTATTTCAGCTAAACGTCAAGCACTAAGTGATGCCTGTGAATCCTCCCTCTGGGCAGGAATAGCAGCTCTCGCCAGCGCAGTAAGGCTAAACGAAGTCGGTAGAGCCGTTGAGAAAAGCGTTAGAAATTCAGGGCGATACGGGATTTTGCAGGATTACATAGGCCATGGGGTGGGTAGATCAATGCATGAAGATCCAGCTGTTTTCAACTACCAGACCAGAGATTTAGGGCCAGTCGTTGAAACTGGTCTAGTTATCGCTATCGAGCCAATGATTACTGCTGGCAGCGAGAAAGTACAGATTTTGGCCGATGAATGGACCATATCTACCAAAGATGGCCAAGATGCTAGCCATTGGGAGCACACCGTTGCCTTGCATTCAGGCGGTATCTGGGTGCTTACCGCCGAAGATGGCGGAGAAGCTGGGCTAGCCAAATACGGGGTTAAGCCGGTTCCTTTAAATCCTTAACTACCAATTCTTGGACTTTTGTCCTAAGATTGAGTCTTGGTGTTTCGGCACGTAAAATCCCAATTTTTTCGGTTGGTTTTTCGCGTGCTTTGGAACAGCGCAAAGCAAAAGATAAGTGAGTTTATGGCCAGCAAAGACGGCGTCATCGAGATCGAGGGCATAGTTGTTGAGGCTCTTCCGAACGCGATGTTCCGAGTAGAGCTGACCAACGGGCACAAGGTCTTAGCGCACATCTCTGGAAAGATGCGACAGAACTATATTCGTATTCTTCCTGAGGATCGCGTGATTGTTGAGCTCAGCACCTACGACCTAAATCGTGGGCGCATCACTTATAGATACAAGTAAATCGGTTTCTAAAACCACGAACAGAAAAAAGAGACATGAAGGTTAATCCAAGCGTCAAGAAGATTTGTGACAAGTGCAAGGTCATTCGTCGCCACGGTCGCGTCATGGTCATCTGCGAGAACCCTCGCCACAAACAGCGCCAGGGCTAAGCACACAGATTTGTAGCATCCACACTTCGGTGTGGCACAACTAAATAAAACAAATGGCAGTGTTCAGGATTTTTAATCCGGCACCTCTCGAGAAGGCGAGAGCTTGAATTTATTCAAGACAACACTGCTGCAGACCTTCTAAACAACAGGAGAAATCCAATGGCACGTATTGCCGGAGTCGATATTCCACGCGACAAGCGCGTAGAAATCGCCCTAACCTACATCTATGGAATCGGCCGCACACGCAGTGTAAAAGTTCTAGCCGACACCAACATCGATAAGAACACCCGCGTTAAAGATCTAACTGATGACCAGTTGATTGCTATTCGTGATTACCTCGATGGTAACTACAAAGTCGAAGGTGATCTTCGTCGTGACGTTGCAGCTGATATCCGCCGCAAGGTTGAGATTGGTTCATACCAAGGTGTCCGTCACCGCAAGGGGCTGCCTGTTCATGGTCAGCGCACCAAAACTAACGCTCGTACTCGTAAGGGTCCAAAGCGTACTGTGGCCGGTAAGAAGAAGGCGGCACGCAAGTAGCCCCGGCTCTTCGCGTCGCATAAAGGATTTAGGAGAAAACTCATGGCAGCACCGAAGACTAAGGCAGCGGGTTCAGTTCGCAAGCCACGTCGTAAAGAAAAGAAGAACGTTACTCACGGACAGGCTCACATCAAGAGCACATTCAACAACACCATCGTGTCAATCACTGACTCAACCGGTGCTGTTATTTCTTGGTCATCATCAGGCGATGTTGGTTTCAAGGGTTCACGTAAGTCAACACCTTTCGCCGCACAGATGGCAGCAGAATCTGCAGCTCGTAAGGCGCAGGAACATGGTTTGAAGAAGGTAGATGTTTTCGTAAAGGGCCCAGGCTCTGGTCGTGAAACAGCCATCCGCTCACTTCAAGCAGCAGGTCTAGAAGTTGGTTCGATCTCAGATGTGACCCCACAGGCTCACAATGGATGTCGTCCACCAAAGATCCGCCGTATCTAATTTTGCAAACACATATAACTAAATAAACGCTGTTTAGTGGCCACTAAATAGCAAACCCCAACAAACGAGACATTAAATAGTGGATGTCTCCATGAAAGGAACCACAGTGCTAATTGCACAGCTACCAGTTCTGCACGAAGAAATCGACAGCAATTTCCCTAACCGCGCGCGCTTCACTCTAGATCCACTAGAGCCAGGCTTCGGTTACACACTTGGAAACTCACTGCGTCGCACATTGCTTTCATCTATCCCAGGTGCTGCTGTTACCAGCATCAAGATCGAAGGTATCAGTCACGAATTCGGACCAATCAATGGTGTGAAGGAAGACGTTACCGAAGTTATTTTGAACGTTAAAGATCTAGTTGTTTCATCTCACGCAGATGAGCCAGTTATCGTTCGCCTTAAAGCTGGCGTTGGTGAAGCTAAGGCTTCAGACATCGTCGCTGACGAGCGCGTAACAATTCACAACCCAGAACTAGTTATCGCAACTGTAAACAAGGGAACCCTTGACATGCAGTTGACAATCGAAGCTGGTCGTGGATATGTTCAGGCATCTCAGAACCGTCAGCCAGACATGGCTAACAACAGCATCATCCCAGTTGACTCAATTTACTCTCCAGTTTTGAAGGTCTCATACCGTGTTGAGGCAACCCGTGCGGGTGAGTTCACCAACTTCGACAAGCTAATTGTTGACATTGAGACCAAGCCATCGATCACTCCTCGCGAAGCAGTTGCTTCAGCTGGAAAGACTTTGGTTAACCTATTCGGTCTAGCTGCAGCTTTGGATGAGAACGCAGAAGGTATTGACCTTCCTGCATCAGCAATTCCAGTTGACCTACCACCAGCGCTTGCTAAGCCAATTGAAGAACTAGACCTAACCGTCCGTTCATACAACTGCCTAAAGCGTGAAGGCATCAACACTGTTAGTGAACTGATCAACCTAACCGAAGATCAGCTAATGAACATCCGTAACTTTGGTTCTAAGTCTGTTGATGAAGTGCGCGACAAGCTAACTTCAATGGGACTTCGTTTCCGCGATTCAGTTCCTGGTTTCGAAGCAGCATACTTCTCAGCCAACCCAAGCTTTGACGAGGACGACCAGGACTAGTCCTGAGTCAAGAAACTAATAGGAGAAAAAAATGCCACGCCCAACTAAGGGTCCACGCCTAGGTGGAGGTCCAGCTCACGAGCGTCTAATGCTCAACAATCTGGCCTCATCACTTTTCACACACAAGGCAGTGACCACAACTCAGACCAAGGCTAAGCGCGTTCAGCCAGTTGCCGAGAAGCTAGTATCACTTGCGAAGCGTGGAGATCTTCATGCCCGTCGTCAAGTAATGGCTGACATCACTGACAAGAGCGTAGTCCACGAGCTCTTCACCAACGTAGCTCCTCTAGTTCAAGACCGTTCTGGTGGATACACCAGAATCACCAAGCTAGGTTTCCGTAAGGGTGACAACGCTCCGATGGCACTTATCGAACTTGTTCTTGAGCCAGTAACTGCAAAGCCTGCAAGAACTAAGGCCAAGATAACTAACGCCGTTAAAGCAACCGCTGTTGTTGCAGAAGTCGTTGAGCACACCGAGGCTGAAACTGTTGTTGACGAGAACATCGTTGAAGAAGCAGTTGTCGAAGCAGTCGCAGAAGCTGCACCTGTTGCCGAAGAGGTAGCGGTTGTTGAATCTCCGGTTGAAGCAGTCGCAGAAGTAGTAGTTGAAGAAGCTGCACCTGTTGCCGAAGAGGTAGCGGTTGTTGAAGAAGCTCCTGCTGAGACTGTTGCTGAAGAAGCTGCACCTGCCGAAGAAGCAGCTGTTGCAGAAGCAGAAGCTGAAGCTGGCGACGCTCCTAAGGCTGACGAAGCTTAAGGTTTAGAGAATCTAATGAGACAAGCCGTTGACCAACTGGTCGACGGCTTGACTCGTTTAAGGATTGATCTGGCTTATGACGGAACTGAATTTAACGGCTGGGCCAAACAGCCAAAACTTAGAACTGTTCAGGCTGAGGTTGTTTCAGTCCTGACAAAGATATTTGGTCCTTCAGATACCGATTTTGGGCTTCGTGTAGCGGGCAGAACTGATGCTGGAGTTCATGCTGAGCATCAGGTTGTTCACATTGATGTTAGTCCTGGGCAGTTAAAGCGTTTAGGCCGAAGCATGGATCTTCGGATGAAGATGAATTCACTTTTAGACCCTGATGTTCGGGTTATCAAAGTCGAAGAAGCACCTGCTGCTTTCCATGCCAGATACGCAGCTACCCATCGCCGGTATCGATACACCGTCGCTGATGCAACCAGTGGCTGGAATCCGCTTCGAGCTCGTTACAACCTTTGGTTGAAATACCCTTTGGACCTTCAAGCCATGCAGGAAGCCAGCAAAGAATTCATCGGATTACACGATTTTGCCGCTTTTAGTAAGCCAAAGCCCAAGGCAACTACAATTAGGGAACTCAGGTCTATCAAGGTTTCTAGAAACAAGGCTTTGGGCAATGTCATTGAAATTGAGCTGATGGCTGATGCTTTTGCCCACAATATGGTCAGATCCATCGTGGGAGCACTAATAAAGGTTGGGGCAGGCAGAGCTACGGCTAAGGACCTCCAGAAGGCCCTAAAATCCAAGTCCAGGGCTCATCCATACAAAGTAGTCACTCCTGAGGGGTTGAGCCTTGTTGAGGTCGGCTACCCGCCTAAGAGCGAATATGCCAAGCAGGTTGCTACCACCCAGCACACTAGGTCTTTGGACGATAATTAGCCAATATCTGCGGGTTGCATTTACTGCTAACTTCGGGCTAAACTTGACCCTTGGTGCCGTAAGCCATTTGGCTTAGCCCATGTTGATGACTCTTAGATTCATCGCCAATCCGATATAAGAAATAGAAGGCAATCTAGCGTGCGTACTTATTCACCGAAGGCTCATGAGCTTCAGAACGACTGGCTCGTAATCGACGCCACTGACGTAGTTCTTGGCCGTCTAGCCGCCACTGCTGCCGCACTACTGCGCGGTAAGCACAAGCCAACCTTTGCTCCTCACATGGACAACGGTGACTTCGTAGTCATCATCAATGCAGAGAAGGTTGCTCTAACCGGATCAAAGCTTCAGAAGAAGAACGCATACCGTCACTCTGGTTACCCAGGTGGTCTAACTGCAACTACCTATGCTGAACTTCTAGCGAAGTCACCAGAGAAGGCAGTTGAGAAGGCTATTCGTGGAATGCTTCCTAAGAACACTCTAGGTCGCGACCAGCTTGCAAAACTTAAGGTTTACCGTGGTGCAGAACACCCACACGTAGCACAGGCTCCTAAGCCATTCACAATCGGTCAGGTAGCGCAGTAAGCGCTTAGAAGAAAAGAAGACTAATGCCAACTAAGAAAGTCGTTCAAGCTGTTGAAGCTGTCGAAGCTGTTGAAGCTGTCGAAGCCGCACCATCATCTTTTACCACCGAAACTCCTGTTGCTAAGGAAACTAAGACAGCAGCTAAGTCACGTGGTCCACTAACCGTGCCAGGTGCAGGTCTAGGTCGTCGTAAGGAAGCAATCGCTCGCGTTCGCATCAAGCCAGGTACCGGAGTTATCAAAATCAACGGTCGTGAACTTGCAGAGTACTTCCCAAACAAGTTGCACCAGCAACTAATCACCGACCCTTTCAAGGTGTTAGGTCTTCAGGATTCATACGACGTTATCGCACGCATCCAGGGTGGTGGAGTTGCAGGTCAAGCTGGAGCTCTTCGTCTAGGTATTGCTCGTTCTCTAAACGAGATCGACCGCGAGAACAACCGTCCAGCTTTGAAGAAGGCAGGCTTCCTTTCTCGTGACGCTCGTGTTATTGAGCGTAAGAAGGCTGGTCTTAAGAAGGCTCGTAAGGCGTCTCAGTTCTCTAAGCGTTAATTCGCTTCGAGCAACTGCTCGGCTAATCTAAATCCATGGCCCGCCTATTTGGTACCGACGGTGTTCGCGGTGTTGCTAATCGCGATCTAACCGTTTCCCTCGCCCTCAACTTAGCCCAAGCTGCTGCACTGGTCTTAGGTGAAACTGCGCGCAGTGAAGGTCGTCGCCCAATTGCAATTATTGGAAGAGACCCACGAATCTCCGGAGAATATTTAGCCGCAGCTGTGGCAACGGGTTTAGCTTCTTCCGGGGTCGATGTCTATGACGCAGGTGTCGTGCCAACTCCGGCAACTGCTTTCTTGACTGCAGATTTCAGTGCAGATTTTGGTGTGATGATTTCTGCTTCTCATAACCCAGCCCCAGATAACGGCATCAAGTTCTTTGCAGCCGGTGGTCACAAACTAGCTGATGACATCGAAGACAAAATTGAAGCAGCGATGCAAGAAGAACCGTTAGCTCCTATCGGTGCAGCTGTTGGTAGAGTGCAGAGATTTGCTGATGCTGAAGATAGGTATCTAGTTCATTTACTTGGAGCAATCCCAAACACTCTTGAGGGTTTGACGGTAGTTATTGACTGTGCTCACGGTGCAGCATCAGCCATTTCTCCACAGGCATTTGCTGATGCTGGCGCTAAGGTAATTGTGATTGGTAATGATCCCGATGGATTGAATATCAATGCTGGCTATGGTTCAACTCACATGAGCGCACTGCAGGCTGCGGTTTTGGAAAATGATGCAGACCTGGGCTTTGCCCACGATGGTGATGCTGATCGTTGTTTAGCAGTTGATCAAACTGGTGCAATTGTTGATGGCGACCAACTGATGGCAATTCTCGCTCTTTCCGCAAAGGCTAAGGGGGAACTAGCTAGAGACACTCTGGTTGCCACAGTGATGAGTAACCTTGGTCTTCGCATTGCTATGAAGGATGCTGGGATTACGATGCTGGAAACCAAAGTTGGTGACCGCTATGTTCTAGAACAGATTCGTGAAGGTGGATACACCCTAGGTGGTGAGCAGTCAGGGCACATCATTTTTAGTCGCTATGCAACCACCGGCGATGGCATCCTCACAGCACTGATGATTGCTGCTGAAGTTAAGGCGACAGGTAAAAAACTCTCGGAGCTAGCTAGTCAGATGAAGCTTTACCCACAAGTACTTATCAACGTTCGCGGTGTCGATCTAAGCAAAGTCGATAGTGATGCTGGTTTGAAAGAGGTGGTAGCTGAGGCAGAAGCTGAACTTGGTAACACTGGAAGAGTATTGCTTCGAGCCTCTGGAACAGAACCGCTAATCAGAGTGATGGTTGAAGCTGCCGATGAAGGAACAGCTCATTCTTGGGCTGACCGCATCGCTCGTGTAGTGGAAAAGAATCTAAGTCTCTAGATCTTTCTAAGCAGGACTCTTTCAACTCTGTGTTTAATGCCTTTTTGTAACACCAAAGTTGCTCTGGACTTTGTCGAGATTATGTTCTCCAAAAGGTTTGGCAAGTTTATGGTTCGCCAAATTTCTTTGGCTCTATCTAACGCCTCATCAATAGGCATCTCTGCGTATTTGTGGAAATATGACTCCGGATTTCTAAAAGCTGATTCTCTCAGTTGTTTGAATCTATCTAAATACCAGGATTCGATTTCGTCTGTTGGCGCATCGACGTAAATTTGAAAATCAAAGTAGTCGCTCAAAGCAACTTCTTGACCGAGGCCAGGTGGTTGCAAAACATTTAGACCTTCAACTATCACAACATCGGGTGAGTTCACCACCACTTCCCCGCCACGGACGATGTCGTAGGTGAGGTGAGAGTAAAGCGGAGCTTTCACTATTTCTTTACCTGATTTGATGTCAGCAACAAATTTTAGAAGTGCCAAACGATCGTAGGATTCGGGGAATCCCTTTTTAGTCATCAAACCTTTTTCCTCTAGAACACTGTTCGGGTAGAGAAACCCATCGGTTGTAACCAGTGCCACCGATGGTGTGGTTGGCCATCTAGAGAGTAATTCTTTCAGCAATCTCGAAACTGTTGATTTACCGACTGCAACGGAACCAGCAACACCGATGATGAATGGTGTGCGCTTTGCAGTCCTATCTAAAAAATCACCGGAGACACGATGAAGCTGCTGAGTTGTGGTTACATAGAGGTTTAGCAGTTGAGATAGCGGTAGATAGATCTCCGCAACCTCAGCTAAATCTAGAAAATCTCCCAAACCACGGATATTCTCAATTTCCAGTTCGGTAAGGGGATTGTCGTTAGTTTTGGCTAATTCAGCCCAATCGTTTCTAGATATCTCAACAAATGGAGAAACTGCTTGATTCTCTATAGGGTTTGGCCCTGCCGGCACAGCGTTCACTATGCCATTCTGTCTTAAACTAGGACTATGTGTGGAATCGTCGGCTATGTGGGTCCAAAATCAACTGTTGAGGTTCTACTCGGTGGTCTGAAGAGACTCGAATACCGTGGCTATGACAGCGCTGGGGTTTCTGTCATAAACAGCACAGGAACCTTAGAAACCAGGAAGCGTTCCGGCAAGCTTTCTGTCCTGGTTGAAGATATTGAAAAGACTCCGCTAGGTGTTTCCCATATCGGGATTGGGCATACTCGTTGGGCTACCCACGGCCCACCAACCGATGGCAATGCCCACCCACACCTAGGTGGGGCGCATAAGAAACTTAGCCTAATTCACAATGGCATTATCGAAAACTTTGCTGAACTCAAATCAGAGCTGCTAGAAGCAGGAGTTAGCTTTGCCAGTGAAACCGATACTGAGGTGGCTGCTCATTTGATTGCAGCTGAGTATGACAAGACTGGTGATCTAATCACTGCATTTAGAAAAGTGGTTCTTAGATTGCACGGAGCATTCACTATTTTGGTTATGCATGAAGATGAACCTGACGTTGTGCTAGCTGCTAGACGCAACTCTCCACTGGTTGTTGGGCTTGGTGTCGGTGAGAACTTCCTAGGCTCAGATGTTGCGGCATTCGTGGAGCACACCAAGCGTGCGATCTCGGTTGGGCAAGATGAGATAGTGATTCTGCGCAGTGACCGAGTTGAGTTAGAAGATTTTGCAGGGAATAAGGTCACTCATCCTGAATTCCAAGTTGACTGGGACGTTAGCGCTGCAAGCAAGGGCGGTTGGTCTTCCTTTATGGCTAAAGAAATTGCTGACCAGCCCCAGGCTGTTGGCGATACCCTGATGGGTCGAGTTGCTTCTGATGGCACAGTTCACCTTCAGGAACTAGCTCCACTAGGAAGTGCAGTAAATACCATTGATCGAATCATTATGGTTGCCTGCGGCACTGCCGCATATGCTGCAGAAGTTGGCAAATATGCGATCGAAGGCTGGGCAAGAATTCCAGTAAGCGTTGAACTCTCACATGAGTTTAGATATCGTGATCCGATTCTCACCAGCAACACTCTGGTAGTTGCGGTTAGCCAATCGGGGGAAACCATGGATACCCTGATGGCCACAAGATACGCCAAAGAAGCAGGTGCGATGGTCTTGAGTATTTGTAATACTCAGGGAGCAACGCTGGCTCGTGAAGCAGATGCGGTTCTGTATACCCATGCAGGTCCTGAAGTCGCAGTTGCATCCACCAAAGCTTTCACTGCTCAGATAACCAGCATTTATTTGTTAGCACTGCACCTAGCTAATACTCGCTCGGCCCACTCCAAGAGTGAACTGCAATTAATCGGTAGAGAGCTACTAAAACTGCCAGCACAGATTTCTGAGGCTCTAACTGGCTTAGATCCGATTCGTGCACTTGCGAGAAGTTACAAGGATGCCAAGACGATTTTGTTCTTAGGTAGAAATGTTGGTTTCCCAATTGCACTTGAAGGTGCTCTAAAACTCAAAGAACTTGCGTATATACATTCAGAAGGTTTTGCAGCGGGAGAACTAAAGCACGGACCGATTGCGCTGATTGAAGAGGGCCAGCCGGTAATCGTTATTGTGCCTAGTGTTAACGACCCAGAGTCACTTCATGCCAAGGTGGTCAGCAACATTCAGGAAGTATTAGCTCGTGGAGCAAAGGTAATTGCTATTGCCGAACAGGGCGATACAGCAGTGTCTCAAGTTACCGATCAGGTTTGTTATGTCCCTGCTGTGCATAGGATGCTTGCACCGATCTTGACAGTTCTCCCACTGCAGGTATTTGCGATGGAACTATCTGCTGCTAAGGGCCTAGATGTTGATCAGCCGCGCAACCTGGCTAAGTCTGTGACGGTTGAGTAATTATGATTATCGGGATTGGTGTAGACATAGTTGAGCTTGAGCGCTTTCAGGGAAAGCTTGATGATACTCCTGCTCTGGTTGACCGTATCTTCACTCCAAGCGAACGCGAACAAGCAACTCAATCTCTGGCCGGTTGCTGGGCTGCCAAGGAAGCAGTAATAAAAGCCTTAGGTAACCCGGCTGGGCTTAGCTGGCAAGATGTTGCTGTCGTTAAAGATGAACTCGGTAAGCCATTTCTAGACATTTCAGGCGAAACACGAACTCGTGCTCAGGCAATGGGAATAACTCATTGGCACCTCTCGATAAGTCACGATGGCGGCCTAGCCTGCGCAATGGTTGTGGCAGAGTCGGGTGCCTGATGAGAAAACTAACTATTGATCTAAATGCTGTTGCAAATAACCTGGCTGCAATAAGGAAACTTGTGGGGCCTGAAGTAAAAGTGCTGGGTGTTGTTAAAGCCGATGCATACGGTCACGGCATGCTGCAGGTAGCTAGAAAACTTGAAGCAGAGGGAATTGATTTCCTAGGTACAGCAGATCTAACCGAAGCGCTAACACTAAGAACTGCGGGCATTAGTTCAAGAATTCTGTCCTGGTTACATGATCCAGAGGATGATTTTGTTGCGGCCCTAAACCATGACATTGATTTAGC
>JAEMTJ010000019.1:19805-26181 GCA_016462375.1 Rhodoluna sp.
TTTGAGTTTGAAGTTAGACATCTAACCGCAAGCGATGGCACTCTGAGTTATCCGCAAGCACGCTATGACATGGTGCGCTGTGGGATTGCGCTCTATGGGCTTTCACCTTTTAGCGACAACAAAGCTAAAGAGTTTGGGCTAACTCCTGTGATGTGTGCTGAAGCAAAGGTGGTTCAGACTAAGCGAGTTCCTGCCGGTAGCGGGGTTTCCTATGGTTATCTGTATCACACTGAGCGTGAGACCACTCTTGCTCTAGTTCCAATCGGCTATGCGGAAGGGCTTCCTCGCAATGCAACCGGTAAAGCTAAGGTCTGCATTAATGGAAATCTCTACCCAATTCAATCTCGGATTGCTATGGATCAGTTTGTTGTTGATGTTGGCGATGCCTCGGTAAGCCCAGGCGACAGAGTAGTTATCTTTGGTGACTGTGGCCCTTCTGCTGATGACCTAGCTGATGCAGCCGAGACCATTAACTACGAGATAGTTACCAGAATTGGTTCTCGACTAAATCGCGTCTATCTTGGCGCTGTTGAGGCAAGTAGCAATTGACCACAAGCACTCTGCTCTTCGATTCAATTATTGAAACAGCGGAAGAGATGATGAGTCTGGGAGAGTCCATCTCAGCAGTGCTAACTGCTGGCGATCTAGTTCTTCTCATCGGCCCATTGGGTGCCGGTAAAACTACTTTGACCAGAGGTGTTGGTAAAGGGCTAGGGGCTATTGGCAATGTCTCAAGTCCAACATTTGTAATTGCCAGAACGCATAAGCGTGAAAACTCTGACACTGCTTTGGTTCACGTTGATGCCTATCGGTTAGGCTCACCTAGCGAATTAGATGACTTGGATATTTCATTTAGCGAGGCCATTGTTTTAGTTGAATGGGGCAAGGGGCTTACCGATGGTATTGCGGATAACTGGTTGGAGATTGCTATTGCTAGAGACAACACAGGGGAAACTGAAACTAGAACAATACAGATAACTGGTTTTGGTTCACGTTGGCAGCAGGTGAAAATTTGACCAATGTGACTTCAACCAGACTGCCTGACTACTCGTTGGCTATAGATACCTCAGCTGGAACCACCGTCGCTTTGCTGAGTTTAGGTTCTGTGGTTGCTGAAGTTAACTACCTAGAGCCAATGACGCATTCAGAACGAATTGGTAGTGCAATTCAAAATGTGCTTAAACAGGGACGGGTGTCCCCGAGAGATATTTATCAGGTGGTAGTTGGTAGAGGGCCCGGACCCTTTACTGGTCTAAGGGTGGGTTTAGCAGCAGCTAAGTTCTTTGCAATTGGGGCTAAGGCGAAACTAGTTGGTGTCTGCTCTCTGGACGCCATTGCCTATAGCTATTACCTAGCTAATCCAGATCAGTCTTTGCCACTACTGGTCACAACCGATGCCAGAAGGAAAGAAGTATTCTGGGCGTTATACACAGGCATCACCGAAGGCGTCCCTTCCCGAGTCGAAGGACCAAGTGTCAACAAACCGGAATTCCTAAGTGACCATCTAAAAGATCAGAAGCATGTGGTTTGTGAACTTCCGATCACTGCTTCTGCGCTAGGTCAGGTAGCTTACTACCAAGCACTAACCGATACAGGTACAAGTAAAGATAGTTCTCCGCTTTACCTTCGTGAACCAGATGCAGTTCCTGGTAAAGCAAAAAAGGTGAGCGGCTGATGACTTTTGTAATCAGAGAAGCAAAGCAAACTGACCTTGAAGCCATCATGGCGATTGAGGTTGAGTGCTTTGTCAATGATGCGTGGTCAAAAGAGAACATGCAGTCAGAACTTAATGCTCCTCATACTTATTATTTAGTTGCTGTTGTTGCTGATGCGGTGGTTGGTTATGCAGGATCTAGTCAGTTAGATGGAGCAACTCAAGCAGATATTCAGACGATTGCTGTTAAACCTAATCAACGTGGCACAGGAATCGGTAGAGCACTTATGGTTGCTCTAACTAATCAAGCTAAGCGCAGTGGCGCTAAAGAGATTTTCCTAGAGGTTAGAGCCGATAACACTGTTGCTCAGAAGCTCTACAGGGTATTTGGTTTCAAGCAGATTGGTCTTAGAAAACAGTATTACCAACCTGATGGGGTCGACGCTTTCGTCATGAAGACATCGCTCCTGCCTGCTGTTACCGCAGAGCCTTTAGTTTTAGGTATCGAAACATCCTGTGATGAAACGGGTATTGGAATTGTTCGAGGAAACACCTTGCTTGCCAACGTGATTTCATCCAGCATGGATCTGCATGCACGCTTTGGTGGTGTGGTTCCAGAGGTTGCCGCCCGAGCTCATCTGGAAGCACTAGGCCCAGTCTTAGAGCAAGCATTAGCGCAAGCGAAAGTAACGCTAGAGGAACTTGATGCGATAGCGGTAACCAACGGACCTGGTTTAGCGGGGGCACTCATGGTTGGCGTTGGCGCTGCTAAAGCACTAGCTGTCGCAACTGGAAAACCTATCTACGCTGTGAATCACCTGGTCGGTCACGTAGCAGCAGACATCCTGGATCAGGGCAAGCTCACCGTTCCAACCATTGCTCTCTTGGTTAGCGGTGGCCACACCTCGTTGCTCTTGGTCAGAGATTTACTTAACGATGTTCAACTACTTGGTGAAACCATCGATGATGCTGCCGGCGAGGCATTCGATAAGGTGGCTAGAGTTTTAGGGCTTTCATATCCAGGTGGGCCTGAAATTGATAAGGCAGCACTTGGCGGTAATCCAGCTGCAATTAGGTTCCCTAGAGGATTGACCTTGCCCAAGGACATGGACCAGCATCGCTATGATTTTAGTTTCTCAGGACTAAAGACTGCTGTTGCCAGACATGTTGAACTTGCAGAATCAAAGAGTGAAAAGTTTGTTGTTGCGGATGTCGCGGCAAGTTTTAGAGAAGCAGTGGTTGATGTTTTGGTCACTAAGGCAATCGCTGCTTGTCTGGATCACAGCATTCCGAGACTTTTACTCGGCGGCGGTGTAATTGCTAACTCTAGGTTGAGAGAGGTGGCTATTGCTAAGTGTGCTGCCAGCGGCATTGAACTTAGGATTCCGCCGCTTAGCCTCTGCACCGATAACGGCGCAATGATCGCAATCCTAGGTTCACAACTTGTCCAAGCTGGCTACGCACCTAGCACCCTTGATTTTTCGGCAGATTCGACTCTGTCGGTTACCGCAATCCAGTCCTAGATTCCTAGGCTTTCTTCACTCCAAATACAGCCAGCTTTCAGGTTGAGTTGCTGAAGTTATCACGTGCCAGAAGTTCGGAAACGAACGGATCCTTGTTTACAGTAAAAACCCTCACCAAGCTGACAGGCGAGGGTTTTTACTTTAAGCTTTCAACTACCAGCACTCTATGTGCAGCGCCAACACGGGTCACAATAAGTGTTGCTGCATTAGGCCCTTTTGGATCTAATTCTTTTCTAAGTTGTTCAGGGGTGATATCGGCTCCACGTTTTTTGATTTCTAAAGTTCCTATGCTCCTTGTCCGAAGATAAGCCTTTAGCTTCTTTCGGTCAAATACGAGATTGTCTAGAACTTTGTATGACTTGAGCCAAGGGGAGGAGATTTCTGTTTCCCCTGTGAGGTAGGCAATCTCAGGAGCGAAGATATGCAGGTCATTTGCTAAAGCTAAATCTCCGATTAGATGGGACCTGATTACTGCGTTATCTGGTTCATAAACGTAATCACCTATCTCGCCCAGCGGGGCATCTGTTCTATTTCTAGCAGCACTGGTTATTTCATATGAACCAGTTGGTGTTAGAAGAAGTGCCGCCCTAGAAACCTCGGGACGTTTTACTGAGTTGAAGTAAAGGCCTGCTTCAACTAGATCCCCGTTATCGGAAATCCAAACTGCTTCAGCGTCTTGAGGAATATCTTTATGGTCTATCCCTGGTCCAAGTTTTGCAATCGTTGGTTTGGACTTTGCAGTTTCTAAAACAAAATCAAAAGATGGAGTGAGGTCTTGGATATCATATTTACGTTTCGTTGATTCCCTGACTGGACCATCGAGTTCTCGCCTGGCTGGATCTATGAAGAAACCTTGATAGCCACTTAGATTAATTGTGGTCACATCAGCTTGTTCAACTTTTACCTTTGGAAAGTTAGCAAGGTTATAGGTTGCCATTGCCGCTGTTACTTCATCAAGCTCGACGGCAGAAACCTCAATATCGAGCGATGCCATGGCTAACGATTCTGCTCCAATGCCGCAGCCAAGATCAGCAACATTGGTTACCCCTGCTAGTCGGAATCTCCCTGCGTGAATAGCGGCAACCTTGAGCCTTGATGCTTGTTCCAAGCCTGCTTCAGTAAAGAACATCTGGTTGGCAAATTCCCCAAACTTCGCATGTGCTCTTCTGCGAAGCTTGGCTTGGCTTAGGACATTGGCAACAAGTTCAGAGGAGTGTCCCGCTTTTCTCAGTTTGCTGACCAAGGCTAGAACATCGGTCTTGGACTCCAAATCTCCAACTTGAGCCAAGAGAGTCTGCCCCTCAGGGCTAATTAGGCTTAGAAAACTGGCACGGTCCATAAGTCAACGCTAACAGCCAGCAATTAGCACTCTGGTTGCGTGAGTGCTAATCAACAGATAAACTGAAGTCTGCGCTTGAGCCTATTTCAGCGCTTATTCCCGTTCTAAATAACAGAAGAGGTCAAACGTGTCGGTTTCAATTAAGCCGCTTGAAGATCGCATTGTTGTTCTGCCAGTTGAGGCAGAGCAGGTCACAGCATCAGGTCTGGTAATCCCAGATACCGCTAAAGAGAAGCCTCAGGAGGCTGAAGTTATCGCCGTGGGTCCAGGTCGTATCGATGACAACGGTAACCGCGTGCCACTAGATATCAAGGTCGGTGACCGAGTTATCTTCTCGAAGTATGGCGGCACTGAGCTTAAATACAACGCTAAAGAGTACCTGGTGCTTTCAGCCAGAGATGTGCTAGCGGTTGTAGAGCGCTAAAGATATTTGCTATCAGCCCCGAGCTAGCTCGGGGCTTTTGCATTTAAGGTGCAGACTAAAGAATAGGATTTTAGGAACCACAACTTTGAGGTAGAAATTTGGCCGAGCAAACGGATCTAAGCGACGATGTAGTTGCTGTCCCACTTCGTCACCCTTGGCGATGGATCTCAGGCGGAATGGCGACCCTGCTGCTATTGAGTTTTATCTGGGCTGTCTATAGCGCAAAATCTATTCAGCACGAGCTCGTGACGAAGTTCCTTTTTGATCCAAGAATCCTTATCGGTATGGCGGTCACAGTTGTGGTCACTGTTATTTGTATGTTTATTGCTACCATCTTGGCTACTTTGCTTGCCGTTATGAAGCTCAGCGATAACCCGCTCCAGCGTTTGTTAGCAACCGGGTTCATTGAATTTTTCCGCGGAACACCTCTGCTATTGCAAATTGTGTTTTGGGGATATTTGGGAATAATCTTCCCACAACTA
Source organism: Rhodoluna sp. (assembly GCA_016462375.1). GTDB lineage: Bacteria > Actinomycetota > Actinomycetes > Actinomycetales > Microbacteriaceae > Rhodoluna. The sequence goes on from JAEMTJ010000019.1 coordinate 25,228, forward strand.
ATTCTTGGTGTTCCATATACAGAAATTGTTTTTCTTAGCGGCAAGACCAGCGATCTGATTCCAGCCATCGTTGCCGGTATTATCGCGTTGTCTCTAAACGAAGCTGCATATTCAGCAGAAATTGTTAGAGCAGGAATACTTGCAGTTGATAGTGGTCAGGTCGAAGCTGCTAAATCGTTAGGCATGTCTTCCCCATACACAATGCGCAGAATTGTTTTACCGCAGGCTATGCGAGTGATTATTCCACCGATGGGTAATGAATTTATTTCAATGCTAAAGAACACCTCATTGCTTCAGGTAATTGCCGTAGCTGAACTATATACAGCTGCAAGCACAATCTCAGCCGCTAACCTTGCTCAGATTGAATTACTTGTAGTCAGTGGATTCTGGTACCTAATCATGACAACGGTCTTAGGCATCCCACAGCGAGCACTTGAACGCAAATATGGCAAAGGCTTCGCTAACGTTGGTGGCAGGTCTGCTCCTAGAGCATTCAAGGTGGGTAGACGCTAATGGCTAAGTTGATGGTGGATGCTCGCAATGTGCGAAAGAGTTACGGCTCAAACCAGGTGCTCAATGGAATGAGTTTGACTGTTGAGCAAGGTGAGGTGCTCTGCATCATTGGGCCTTCTGGTTCAGGGAAGTCAACTTTCCTTAGATGCCTGAATCACCTTGAATCAATTGACGGTGGCCGCATCTATGTTAACGATGAGTTGATGGGCTATCGTCAGGTGGGCAATGTCTTGCATGAACTCAAGCCGAAGGATATCGCTCAACAGAGACAGTCCATCGGCATGGTTTTCCAACGGTTCAATCTCTTTCCCCATATGACTGCTCTGCAGAATGTGATTGAAGCCCCTGTCGGTGTTGCCGGTATCGATGCTGAGGAAGCTAAAAAGCAGGGGCTCGAATTGCTGGCTCAGGTTGGTTTGCAAGACAAAGCAGAGCACTATC
>JAEMTJ010000048.1 GCA_016462375.1 Rhodoluna sp.
TTCTGTTTGCACTTGAAGGCTTTGCTAACTTCTATGCTCAGCTACCATTACTGAATCAACCGCTCGCTTGGGGCATCATGGGTGTCCTCTGGGCCACAACGCTTGCTTATGTGGTCACTTTCTGGTTTGGATCGGCCAACTATCTTTACCTAAAAATACACGCGTGTTACACAGTGCTGCTGCCACTGTTTTGGCTTCTCATCGTTTCCACCAATCCAGAGGTAGATGGTAACTTCTATCCGTTTGTTTGGTGGGCGATGTCGACAGGTTGGTTAGCGGCAGCTTTGAGTTTTAACCTGCGTTGGGTTATCGCCTATTACTTGGTTGGCAATGTAATAGCCCAGTACGTGTTTTCAACACCAATCGGTGGGTCCCATCCAGTTAATAATTTGATTCTCGATGGCCTATACACAATTCTTACCAATGGGTCTGTTGCCGTTATCGCACTAATGCTCAGGCACGCAGCTGGAAAAAGTGATCTGGCTAATAGTCAAAGAATCGAAGCTGAAATCTTGGAAGCTCAGGTGGAAGCTCAGGCTAAAGAGCGCTCTAGGTTAGATGCACTTGTGCACGACAGTGTGCTCACTGCTCTAATTAGTTCAGGTAGTGCTAACTCAAAAGAAGAAACTCTGGCATCTGCAGAACTGGCCGCATTGGCCATTAAACGGCTCCAGAGCGCCGCAGGTGGCTATGAAGAATCGGCAAGCATCCTATGTTCTTCACTGTTCGATTCTGTGATTACGGCCGTCAAAAGAATTGACTCAGACATCGAACACAAAAAGACCTGTCTAACATCTACTGAGGTAAGCGGAGAAGTTGCGGCGGCTCTCACTGAAGCTACCATTCAGGCAGTTCAAAACTCAGTTCTCCATGCTGGATCTAAAGCGAAGCGCGAAGTGCACCTCAAATCATCACAGGGTATTTTGAAGATTGTTATCAAGGACAATGGAATTGGCTTTAGGCCAAACCGTTTGCCTCGTGGCCGACTTGGCATAAAGCTCTCTATTCACGGACGCATGGAAAGCGCAGGTGGTAAAGCCCGCATTGTCTCAGCTCCAAGACAAGGAACCACAGTAATTCTGGAATGGAGTCAAGCATGATCTCAATTAGCAGATGGGTAGCCTCATTCATTCCCTTCATCTACTCGATTTATCTACCAGTGCAATCAATATTGCTTCCAAATCCTTTTGAGCGAAGTTTGGAGCTATTAGCACTGAGTATTTATTTCATGGCAGTGGCTCCGTCATTCCTTTTATACAGTGGCCTCAAAATGCCCATAGGCCAAGCCCTATACAATCTCGGAGCAGCAATCGCCATGCCGGCCTTGGTAATTTCTCAGCGAGACAGTATCCACGATCAAAGCGTTGGGGGGTGGGTTGTCATGGGCACCGCAGTAGTAATGACTGCCACAGCAGTTCGCCAACAGAGACTGCTGGCAATGCTGGGCACTTTAGCTCTAGCAATTCAAATTTTGATTCAGTATGGCCCAATCGCTGCATTGACAACCGGGCTTGTTGGGGCTGTGGTTCTCGTGCTAGCGGGTCTTGGAGTTTCTTCTGGAATTCAAAAAGCAAACTCGGAAGTTGATGGTTACCGACTACAGGAACAAACTTCCAGAGCACAAATCGCGGCAACGACTGCAACGAGAATTGAACGGACTACAAGGCTTCAGGAAATATTAGGTGCAGCCATTCCAATGCTCACCGAAATAGCTGAATCACGAGAGTCATTTTCGCAAGAACTTAAGAGAGAGACAAAGTCTTTAGAGCTAAGGTTGCGTGATGAGATCAGGGGAAGAAACCTTTTGACAGCAGAACTAAAGGCTGAAATTCAAAGATTGAGAAACCTTGGTGTTGAAGTGGCAGTTCTTGATGAAGGGGGGACAGATCATCTAGCGGCAACTGCAAAACATGAATTAATGAGTAAGGCAGTTGAGTCACTGCGAGGAGTTACTGAAGGACGAGTCACTATCAGAAGCCCAAGGGGGGAGAGCTTTGTATTGACAGTGGTAGCAACCCTATCGGGGCGAGCAGAGCCACTCGTTTCTTTGCGACTTAGCGCTTAACCCCCCAACGGGCCTGGGAGTTGGCATATACCAACTCTCGGCCCGTCCCCTGGAGTGAATATCAAATCCCCTTGAAATTCAGAAATTCACTTGACGGAATAAAACTAAACTCCGACTGCTCTAATCTGCCGAATATCTATGGTGGGTATTAGTCCCCACTTTGGGGGACGGGCTTAAATGGGAGATGGCTCCCCTTTTCAGAGGAGCCACCGCACGGCCTTCACTTATCCCAGCAAAGCTGTCTCCAGTGTATCTAATCCGATGCTGCCTAGGTTCAGGGCCTTCATGTGGAATTCCTTGATGTTGAAGTTGGATCCCTGGCGCACCTTGTATTCGTCTCTGATCTGCTCCCAGATTCTTTGACCAATCTTGTATGAAGGAGCCTGCCCTGGCCAACCGAAGTAGCGGTGCACCTCGAAGTTGATGAACTGCTCAGACATGTTTACGTTCTTGCTCATGAAATCAAGTGCGTAATCGAAGTCCCACTTGCCGGTGCCATCAAGTCTTGGCTTACCTAGGTGAACACCGATGTCAAGAACAACACGAGCAGCACGCATGCGCTGACCATCTAGCATTCCCAAACGATCACCTGGATCATCTAAGAAACCAAGTTCTTGCATTAGACGCTCAGCGTACAGTGCCCAACCTTCACCATGACCTGATGACCAAGAGGCTAGTCTGCGCCATGAGTTTAGATCTGCCTTGTTGTATACCTTCTGAGCAATCTGTAGATGGTGTCCCGGTACACCTTCGTGATAAACAGTTGTCGTTTCACGCCAAGTATCAAACTCGGTAACACCGACTGGGACTGACCACCACATTCTGCCCGGTCTTGAGAAGTCATCGGTTGGGCTGGTGTAGTAAATACCACCGTGTTGAGTTGGAGCAATCATGCACTCAAGCTTTCTTAGTGGCTCTGCGATATCGAAGTGAGTACCACTGAGCTTTTCAATTGCAGTATCAGAGAGCTTCTGCATCCAGCGCTGTAATTCTTCAGTGCCGTGAAGCTTACGCTTAGGGTCGTTATCTAGGAACTCGATAGCTTCCTTGACGGTAGCTCCTGGTTTGATTTCATTTGCAACTGCATTTTGCTCTGCAACTACACGAGCTAGTTCTTCTTTACCCCACTCGTAGGTCTCATCAAGATCTACGCGCTTACCAAGGTACTGAGCACTGAGCAATGCATAACGTTCTCTACCGATTGCGTCTTCCTTATTTCCAGCTGGAAGTAATTCTTCCTTGAAGAAATTAGTTAGCTTTGCATATCCTTCGGTAGCGACTTCAGCAGATGCTAGGAGTTCGGCCTTGAGTGAATCAGGAATTGAGCCTTCTGTTGCTTCTGCGTTAGCTGCAAACTTTCTGAAGAAACCATCTGGAGTCAGTAGTTGTTCAGCTTGAGTGATTGCCAGCTTGATCTGACGAATTGCAGGAGTGTCGTTGTGCTTGATACCAACCCGTAAAGTTTCGATGTATCCATCGACAGCAGTGTCGACAGCTTTCATACGCTTCGATAGGTTTTCCCAGTTTTCCACTGTTGCTGTTGGAGAGAGGTCAAAGATATCTCTGATGCCTTGAGCAGGGGATGCGATTGGGTTTAGATCTCTGCGCCAAAGGCCGGATTCATAGATTTCATTGCTTAGCTTTAGCGTTGAGGTCATAGCTAACTTGGTTACGTTGTCAATGTCATCTCTAATTGCGGTTGCCTCAACTTTGGCAAGCATCTCATTTTGTAATTTGTTGTATTCAGCGCCAGCTTCTGGAGTGGTGTCTTCTAGCTTGTCCTCGCCAACTTTGAAACCTGCGTAGGTTGCAAATTCTGGGCTTAGCTCAACTAACTTTTTTACCCAGTCTTCAGCTAATAGATCTAGGTCTGATGGTTCACGGGTCATGTCAGGTCCTTTCAGATTGTTGAAACCTGAAGATAAATCTAGTCCTGTTTTAGTCCATCCCAGGTCGGAATTGTGCTTGCCATTGGGCAAGGCCAGGAGACAGCTGGCTTCTCAGGTCTGCGCCGTTACGATTCCAAGCGGAAGCAGGCTTCGCCAGCAATTTTTTGGATGGGGCAAGCTCAGAATATTGGGCTTCAAGGATGGCTATCACGGCAGCCAACTCGATTGCAGTTGGGTTCCCAGCTACTACCTTGATGGTCTCGGCAATGTTCTCTTCATTACTCATTACAGTGGGATGTTTCCATGCTTTTTAGGAGGGGTTGCTGCACGCTTGGTTTTTAGTGCAGCCAGGGCCTTGATTACGGAGATACGAGTAGCAGCTGGTTCGATGATGCCATCTAACTCACCACGTTCAGCTGCCAGGTAGGGGCTTGCAACGCTGTAGGTGTATTCAGCGGCTAACTGTGCTCTAACTTTCTTGATGTCCTCACCGGCTTCTTCAGCAGCTTTAAGTTTGTCTTTGAACAAAATATTGACTGCACCTTCGCCACCCATAACTGCAATTTCTGCAGTTGGCCAAGCAAGGTTGATGTCAGCGCCAAGTTGCTTAGAGCCCATAACAATGTATGCGCCTCCGTAAGCCTTACGAGTAATCACAGTCACCAGAGGAACTGTTGCCTCTGCGTAGGCATAGATCAACTTTGCGCCTCGACGAATGACACCAGCCCACTCTTGATCTGCCCCCGGCAAGTAACCAGGAACGTCAACCAAAGTTAGAACAGGAATGGAGAAGGCATCTGCAAAGCGAACAAAGCGAGCTGCTTTTTCAGCTGCATCGATGTTGAGTGTTCCTGCTAGTGCATTTGGTTGGTTAGCCACGATTGCAACAGAAGAGCCGGCAATTCGAGCAAACCCAATCACGATATTCGGAGCGAACAGCGGTTGCACTTCTAGGAACTGGTTATCGTCAACGATTGCTTCAATGACCTTGATCATGCTGTATGGCTGGTTAGGCGAATCGGGAATAATTGTGTTCAGTTCTCGATCTGCATCTGTTATTTCCAAAGAACCCAACGCTTCATAGCTAATGGTCTCAGTTAGGTTATTTTCAGGAAGGTAGCTAAGAAGATTTCTTGCATAATCTATAGCATCATCTTCATCACTGGCTAGATAATGGGCAACACCTGAAGTTTGGTTGTGGGCAAGAGCTCCACCAAGTGCTTCCATCTCGACAACTTCACCGGTAACGGTCTTGATTACATCAGGACCGGTAACAAACATGTTTGAGGTCTTATCAACCATGATGACAAAGTCGGTAAGGGCTGGACCATACACGGCGCCACCGGCTGCTGGGCCAAGAATGATAGACAACTGAGGAATAACTCCAGAAGCCATCGTGTGACGCTTGAAGATTTCACCGTACTTACCTAAAGCGATAACACCTTCTTGAATACGAGCGCCACCGGAATCAAGGATCCCAATCAGTGGGACACCGGTAGCAATTGCAAGGTCCATGATCTTGATGATCTTGTTTCCTGCAGCTTCACCAAGCGAACCACCAAAGATGGTGAAATCTTGAGAGAAGAGAGTTACTTGGCGGCCGCCAATAGTTCCGATACCGGTTACAACTGAGTCACCGTAGGGACGGTTCTTATCCATACCAAAAGCCGTTGAGCGATGTCTAACGAATTCATCCATCTCAACAAACGAACCTGGGTCTAGTAATAGCTCGATACGTTCGCGAGCGGTTTTCTTGCCCTTGGCGTGCTGTTTGGCGATAGCTGCTTCACCACTAGCGTAGACAGCCTCGTGGTAGCGATCTCTAAGGTCTTCGATTCTGCCGGCAGTCGTTGAGAGGTCGGGTTGTTTCTTATCGGTCAAAGCGGAGCTCCAATTAGTTTGATTTCTCTGGCTTAGAGCAACTCTATCCAAGAGGTGTCGGTAGGAGGGTCTAACCTTATGGTTATGGAATTATCTGCAAGTTCTGAATTTTCATCAAAAGTACTGTATTTGCCTGAAATAGGCTCAACTAATACCGAATTACTGGCACTAGCTGCCAAGTCATCGGCAGAATGGCCTGATTTCAGTGTGCTGGTAACAGATAACCAGACGGCTGGAAGAGGCCGATTAGACCGCTCTTGGGTGGCAAACCCAGGAGATGCTTTAGCGGTTTCTATCCTGCTTCGCCCAAAAGCCTTCGATATTTCTAGATTTGGCTGGCTTCCACTTATGGCAGGGTTGGCCATGACTAATTGTGTTCAATCTCTTATTTATGAAGCAGAGGTCAGTTTGAAATGGCCGAATGATGTTCTGGTCAATGGCGAGAAGATCTCAGGAATCCTTGCAGAAGTGCTAGCCACTGGAGATGGCGTCGTCATCGGAGCAGGCTTAAATCTTAAACAGAGCAAATTGGCTCTCCCCATTCCGACTGCTACTTCACTCGCTTTGCACGATGTCGATGGGTTTGAGCTGGATGACATCCTGGTTCGCTACCTGGCTTCCTTTAGAAGCCTTTACGAGCAGTTCTCAGATGAGTCAGGCGACGCCGAACAGAGTGGTCTTAGAGCTGAAGTTCTCGAAGCATCTTCGACCATCGGTTCTCGAGTCTTAGTTCAATTGCCTGATGGATCAGAGTTCACCGGAAAAGCTGCTGGGTTAGACAATGACGGAAGACTCTTGGTGGCACTGAGTGATCCATTGGAAATTCGTGCCGTTGCCGCGGGAGACATTAAACACTTGCGACAATAGGTCAAGTGAACACAACAGAAAACTCCTCTAGCGAAAAAGAACTCACTTCTTTGCGAAGGCACGGTTCTGCTCTGGTAATTCCAGTTCTACTTTTAGGGGTAATAGCTAGCTTGTTCTTTTTTCTGGATTCTAGGTCCACCTTGCCGTGGCAACATCAAACCGTCCTGGCAGTGGCACTTCTCTGCGGATTGATTTTTTGGCTCTTGCCTTCCGTTCGTTATTTCACTAATCGGTATGTACTTTCAT
>JAEMTJ010000049.1 GCA_016462375.1 Rhodoluna sp.
GTCCACCGGAAGTCTTACCTTCACCACCACCATGTGGGTGATCGACAGGGTTCATTGCAACACCGCGGACGGTTGGGCGCTTGCCCTTCCAACGCATACGGCCGGCTTTACCCCAGTTGATGTTTGACTGCTCAGCGTTACCAACTTCACCGATGGTTGCGCGGCAACGAGCATCGACGTTACGGATTTCACCTGAAGGCAAACGTAGCTGAGCCATTCCACCGTCTTTAGCAACTAGACGGATAGAAGCGCCAGCTGAACGACCCATCTTTGCCCCACCGCCTGGCTTTAGCTCGATTGCGTGAATAACAGTACCGACCGGAATATTCTTCAGAGGAAGAGCGTTACCTGGCTTGATGTCAGCGTTAGCGCCCTGCTCGATCTTGTCACCCTGCTTTAGTTTTGCTGGAGCGATGATGTAACGCTTCTCTCCATCTGCATAGTGAAGAAGTGCGATACGAGCTGTACGGTTCGGGTCATACTCGATGTGTGCAACAGTTGCTGGAACACCATCTTTATCGTGACGACGGAAGTCGATTACACGATACATACGCTTGTGTCCGCCACCGATGTGACGAGTGGTGATACGACCTGTTGAGTTACGGCCACCGGTCTTAGGTAGTGGACGCAGCAGTGACTTCTCAGGAGTGGTTCTAGTGATTTCAGCAAAGTCTGAAACAGATGAACCACGACGACCTGGAGTCGTTGGCTTATATTTACGAATTCCCATTTTTCTCTGCCTTATCCGATGTTGCTAAATAGGTCGATGGAACCACTCTTTAGAGTGATGATTGCGCGCTTGGTGTCTTTACGCTTACCCATACCGAACTTGGTCTTACGGGTCTTACCAATGCGGTTCAAAGTGTTGACTGATGCAACCTTGACGTTGAAGATAACTTCAACAGCCTGCTTGATTTCAGTCTTGTTTGAACGTGGGTCAACTTCGAAGGTGTACTTACCCTGATCAATCAGGTTGTATGACTTCTCAGAAACAATTGGACGGATGATCACGTCTCTTGGGTTTTTGTTGATTGCAGACATGTTTACGCCTCCTTCTTTGAGTTAGCAGTGAACTCATCGATAGCTGACTTAGTGAAAACTAGGTCGTCTGAGTTCAAAATGTCGTATGCGTTTAGCTGGTCGACTGGAAGAACGTGAACGTTCTTCAAGTTACGCAAGCTTAGGTAGCTAACTTCATCAGTGCGGTCAAGAACAACTAGCACGTTCTTCTGCTTGGTGAACTTAGCAAGGTAAGCCTGAGCTGCCTTAGTCGATGGCTTATCTCCTAGAGATAGCGATTCAACAACGTGTAGACGGTTGTTACGTGCTCTGTCAGTCAGTGCCTGACGAACAGCAGCAGCCTTCATCTTCTTAGGAGTTCTCTGGTCATAGTCACGAGGCTTAGGACCGTGAGTGATGTAACCACCACGCATCTGTGGTGCACGAAGGGATCCCTGACGAGCACGTCCAGTTCCCTTCTGTGCGAAAGGCTTCTTACCAGTTCCAGAAACTTCACCGTGACGCTTGGTTGACTGCGTGCCCTGACGAGCAGCAGCCATTTGAGCCACAACTACCTGGTGAACAAGTGGAATGCTGATGTTGACATCGAACAGTTGAGCTTCAAGTTCAACAGAACCTGACTTCTTACCCTGTACGTCTAATACATCTACGTTAGCCATGAGAATTAAGCACCCTTCTTGACTGCGTTACGAACGAAAACAAGTGAGCCCTTAGAACCAGGAACAGCACCCTTGATCAATAGCAGACCCTTTTCAGCATCAATTCCGTGAATGGTTAGGTTCAAGGTAGTTACCTTGTCCTGACCCATACGTCCAGCCATGCGGCTTCCCTTGAAAACACGACCAGGAGAAGTACCAGCACCAATCGAACCAGGCTTACGGTGGTTACGGTGTGAACCGTGAGATGCACCAACACCGTGGAAACCGTGACGCTTCATGTGGCCGGCAAAACCTTTACCCTTGCTGGTTCCAACAACGTCAACGAACATCCCTGCTTCAAAAAGTTCAACACCTAGTTCTTGACCAACTGCATAAGTGTCAGCATCAAGTGTTCTGATTTCTGCTAGGAAGCGGCGAGGTGTTACACCAGCTTTTTCAAAGTGACCAGCGTCAGGCTTATTAACCTTGCGTGGATCGATTGCACCGTAGGCAACCTGGATAGCTGAATAGCCATCGATCTCAGCATTTTTAATCTGAGTAATAACGTTTGAGCCTGCTTCAACAACAGTGATCGGAATCATCTTGTTGTTGGCATCCCAAGCCTGAGTCATACCGAGCTTCTTGCCCAGTAGACCTTTCACAATACGAACAGTAGTCATCAGTTTTCCTTAGAGCTTGATCTCGATGTTGACGTCGGCAGGGAGGTCGAGGCGCATCAAAGAGTCAACTGCTTTAGGAGTTGGGTTGATGATGTCGATCAAACGCTTGTGGGTGCGCATCTCGAAGTGCTCGCGACTGTCCTTGTATTTGTGCGGAGAACGAATAACAGCAATGATGTTCTTCTCGGTTGGCAGTGGTACTGGACCAACAACCTGGGCACCGGCACGGATAACTGTGTCGACGATCTTGCGCGCCGAAGAATCGATGACCTCGTGGTCGTACGACTTTAGTCGAATGCGGATCTTCTGATCAGCCATTATGACTCGCTTTCTTGACGATTTCACTCGTCAATAATTAGCGGCACTTTTTTGATATGCACCACTATTTATCTGTCAAACCCAGTTGCCTGGGGCACTGCACCGACCCACGCACTCGGGTGTGTCGCAAGCCGAAGCTCACATCAAACCCATTTACGGTTTCGGTTAAATTTTCGGTTCAGCTGCGGCCGGACCCGTTTGAGCGGTTCACTCTGCCTGCAGTGGTTCACCCAAGAAAGAGTGAAAATCACATGAACCTGTCAATCTTGGCATAACTAGGCGTGTTGGTGCAAGTTAAAGACGGGAAATATCGCTAATCTACGTAAATTTCTTTAAATAAAAAACCCCAGACCCTAAGGCCTGGGGTTTTTTGCAACTCTAAAGAATTACTTGGTGATCTTTACCACGGTACCGGCACCAACTGTGCGGCCACCTTCACGGATAGCGAAGCGAAGACCCTCTTCCATAGCGATTGGCTGAATAAGCTCAACTGCCATTTCGGTGGTGTCGCCAGGCATAACCATTTCAGTACCAGCAGGCAAGGTGATAACACCAGTGACGTCAGTGGTACGGAAGTAGAACTGTGGGCGGTAGTTTGAGTAGAACGGGTTGTGGCGGCCACCCTCATCCTTTGAAAGGATGTAGACGTTGCCATCAAAGCCAGTGTGAGGTGTGATCGAACCAGGCTTACAAACAACCTGGCCACGCTCTACATCTTCACGCTTGGTTCCACGTAGCAATAGACCTACGTTTTCACCAGCTTCTGCGTAGTCAAGTAGCTTGCGGAACATTTCGATTCCGGTAACGGTTGTCTTCTGCTTGTCGCGGATACCAACGATTTCAACTTCGTCGTTAACCTTGACCTGACCACGCTCGATCTTGCCAGTGATAACAGTTCCACGACCAGTGATGGTGAAAACGTCTTCAACAGGCATTAGGAAAGGCTTGTCTAGGTCACGAACAGGCTCAGGGACGCTTGCGTCCACTGCGTCCATAAGCGCCATAACGGTGTCTCCCCACTTAGCGTCACCCTCAAGAGCCTTAAGAGCTGAAACCTGGATTACAGGTGCGGTGTCGCCTGGGAATTCGTACTGGTTTAGAAGATCGCGAACCTCAACCTCAACAAGCTCAAGGATTTCTGCGTCGTCAACCATGTCTGACTTGTTTAGAGCTACAACGATGTAAGGAACACCAACCTGACGAGCAAGTAGTACGTGCTCCTTGGTCTGTGGCATAGGGCCGTCAGTTGCTGCAACTACAAGAATCGCACCATCCATCTGAGCTGCACCAGTAATCATGTTCTTGATGTAGTCAGCGTGACCCGGAGCATCTACGTGAGCGTAGTGGCGCTTCTCGGTCTGGTACTCAACGTGTGAGATGTTGATCGTGATACCACGCTGCTTTTCTTCAGGTGAGTTGTCGATCTGGTCAAACGCTGATGCAGTGTTTAGGGTCGGGAACTTATCGTGAAGTACCTTAGTAATGGCCGCAGTCAGAGTGGTCTTACCGTGGTCAACGTGACCGATAGTACCGATATTGACGTGCGGCTTTGTGCGTTCGAATTTCGCCTTAGCCATTTATTGGTCCTCCTCAGGACTCGTTGTATCCCTCGGGCACGATTTATGCCCTAAAAGATTTGGGGTTTACAGATTTACTATCTTACTGAGAAAAGCTGGTTCTAGGAAGCCCTAGAACCTACTCGCCCTTGTTCTTCTGAACGATTTCGTCAGCAACAGCTCTTGGGACCTCAGAATAGGACTCAAAAGTCATTGAATAGACCGCACGACCCGAAGTCTTCGAGCGTAGGTCTCCAACGTAACCGAACATTTCAGACAGTGGAACTAGGGCGCGAACGACCTTGACGCCAGTAGCGTCGTCCATTGACTGAATCTGACCACGGCGAGAGTTGAGGTCTCCGATAACGTCACCCATGTATTCCTCTGGGGTACGCACTTCGACGGCCATCAACGGCTCGAGTAGTACAGGTTGTGCTAGACGAGATGCTTCTTTGTAAGCAATCGATCCAGCAATCTTGAAGGCCATTTCAGATGAGTCAACATCGTGATATGCACCATCAAGAAGAGTAGCCTTGACCCCCACAACTGGGTATCCGGCAAGAGTTCCAACTAGCATCGCATCCTTGATACCAGCGTCAACGCTCGGGATGTATTCACGAGGAATACGACCACCAGTTACAGCGTTAACGAACTCGTAAGTCTTGTCACCCTCAACTTCCATAGGCTCCAGTTTGATCTGGATCTTGGCAAACTGACCTGAACCACCGGTCTGCTTCTTGTGGGTGTAGTCATACTTTTCAACAGTGCGCTTTAGAGTCTCGCGGTAAGCAACCTGAGGCTTACCAACGTTAGCCTCAACCTTGAATTCACGACGCATTCTGTCAACCAGGATGTCTAGGTGCAACTCACCCATACCTGAGATAACGGTCTGACCAGTTTCCTGATCCTGCTCAACACGGAAAGTTGGGTCTTCTTCAGCAAGCTTCTGAATAGCTAAACCTAGCTTTTCCTGGTCGCTCTTGGTCTTTGGTTCAATAGCAACAGAGATAACTGGCTTCGGGAAAGTCATTGACTCCAGAACAACTGGGTTCGCAATGTCACAGAGTGTGTCACCGGTAGTGGTGTCCTTTAGACCGATAGCTGCGTAGATGTGTCCAGTTGTTACAGAGTCAACAGGGTTTTCCTTGTTGGCGTGCATCTGGAACAACTTACCAATGCGCTCTTTCTTGTCTTTGGTTGAGTTCAAAACCTGGTCACCCTGGTTAGCCTGGCCTGAGTAAACACGAATGTATGTCAGACGACCGAAGAATGGGTGAGTCATAACCTTGAACGCTAAAGCTGCGAAAGGTTCGGTTGACTTAGGCTCGCGCTTTACGATCTTCTCTTCGTCACGAACATCGTGTCCCTCAACAGCAGGAACATCCAGTGGTGAAGGTAGGTAGTCGATAACAGCGTCAAGCATTGGCTGAACACCCTTGTTCTTGAACGCAGAACCACAGAGAATTGGGTAAAGAGTTGAAGTAACAGTTAGCTTGCGGATAGCACCCTTGATTTCAGCAACGGTTAATTCTTCACCTGCGAAGTACTTCTCCATAAGAGCGTCATCAGCTTCGGCAACGGTCTCAAGCAACATTGCACGGTACTCGTCAGCCTTTGCTTTCATGTCTGCTGGGATCTCTTCGATGGTGTACTTAGCCCCAAGTTCGACATCTCCACGCCAGGTAAGAGCACGCATTTCAACTAGGTCGATAACACCTTCGAAAGTTGACTCAGCACCGATAGGTAGCTGGATAACTAGTGGCTTAGCGCCTAGTCGCTTGATGATGGTGTCAACGGTGAAGTAGAAATCTGCACCCAACTTGTCCATCTTGTTCACAAAACAGATACGTGGAACGTCATACTTGTCAGCTTGACGCCAAACGGTTTCTGACTGAGGCTCAACACCTTCTTTACCATCGAAAACAGCAACGGCACCGTCTAGAACACGAAGTGAACGCTCAACTTCAACAGTGAAGTCAACGTGGCCGGGGGTGTCAATGATGTTGATCTGGTTTGTGTTCCAGAAACAGGTGGTCGCAGCTGAGGTAATGGTAATACCGCGTTCCTGCTCCTGCTCCATCCAGTCCATGGTTGCTGCACCATCGTGCACTTCACCGATCTTGTGAGTGATACCGGTGTAGTAGAGGATGCGCTCGGTCGTAGTTGTCTTACCAGCGTCAATGTGCGCCATGATGCCGATGTTACGAACCTTGTTCAGGTCGGTTAATACTTCTTGGGCCACGATGGTCCTCCGAATTAGATTTGGGTTTACTTACTTAATGAAACATCCGCTTGCTAAACACGAGGTTAACAAGCGGATGAGTTTAATTCTTACCAGCGGTAGTGAGCGAAAGCCTTGTTGGACTCCGCCATCTTGTGAGTGTCT
>JAEMTJ010000083.1 GCA_016462375.1 Rhodoluna sp.
TGCGCTGCAATAGAGACTTGCGCTCACGAACTTCTTCTTCCTCACGTACCTTTGCTGCCAATTTCTTGGCAGCGGCCTCAGTAAGGCTTGCTTCAACTGCTGGGGCTTTTAGGAACCAGGTAGCAATTACCGGAACGATAGTCAAAGAAACGAATAGCGATGCAACCAGAGCTAGAGCGAAGGTAAGTGCGAATGGTCTAAACAATTGCCCAACTAGACCGCCAACACCAGCAATAGGGAGGAATACCGCGACTGTTGTCAAAGTTGCAGCTGTAATCGCACCAGAAACTTCTCTTACTGAGTTCAAGATTGCTTCTAGCTTCTTTTCTCCATAGGAGAGGTGGCGGTTGATATTTTCAATAACAACAATGGAATCATCAACGACACGTCCAATAGCGATGGTTAGAGCGCTAAGCGTAAATAGGTTCAGGGAATAACCGAATCCGGCAAGACCGATGAAGGCAAATAGCAGGGAGGTCGGAATAGAGATTGCTGTTACCAATGTTGAACGCCAGGATCTTAGGAATACCAGGATGATGATTACAGCAAAGAGCAGCCCTAGGAGACCTTCTTCAACAAGGTCAAGAATTGACTTCTCAACAAAAGGTGCTTGGTTGAATGTTTCTTTTATCTGAACTTTTCCACCAAGTTTGGTAGCAAGTTCTTTTTCCAAAGGTGCTATGGCATGGGAGATAGCAACGGTGTTGCCGTCTGTTGTCTTGGTGATAGCAATTGCCAGAGAAGGCTTGCCGTCAACACGAGAAATTGATTCAACTGGAGCTTGAGCATAGGTGACCTCTGCAACATCACCGATTGTCAGAGTCTTTCCTGCAACAGGAACTCCAAAGCTTCCAGCACTTAGTGGCAGTGACTTCAGGGCAGAAATTGACTCAACTGGAGTTCCAACTTCAACTGTGATCTGACCATCTTTATCCTGCAAAGTTCCGGCTGGAATTACAAAACCGTTAGTCTTTAGCGCAGTAGAGATTGACTGTGCAGTTAGACCGTTCATTGCCATAAGAGCAGGGTTTAGTTTTAGATTGATTCGGTATTCACGAATACCGCCAATCTGGACGTCTTTAACGCCAGATACTTTCTTGAAGAGTGGAGTGGCGATATCTGGAAGGATCTTTGAGATTTCAGTGTTGTCGCCACTGTCAGCTGCAACGCTTAGAACAACAACAGGAATTGTACCTAAACCACCGCTGAGTACTCTTGCAGAAGCATTTGCCGGCAAGCTTGCCTTAACAGAATCTAGAGCACTGTTAAGTGAATCGGTCACTTTAGCTGTGCTGGTGCCAAAATCAAAAGTTACACGAACCGTTGAAATAGAAGACTGGCTAGTCGAAGCAGTAGTGGTAACAGCATCTAGGTTCTGAACGGCTGCTTCAATGACTCTAGAAACCTGAGAGTCCATAACCTCAGGGGATGCTCCTGGATATGAAGTGACGATAGCAGCTTGGGGGAACTCCAAAGAAGGGAATAATTCCTGCTTGAGTTGGCCAACAGCCACAAACCCGAAGACAGCAAGGATTGCTGTCAACAGTGCAACTACAGATCTGTTAGCTAAAGAAAGTTTGGAAAGGCGAAACATGTAATCTCCGATTTATTGATTTATTTACCTAGGTAAATAATACCGCTGATTTTGCATTCTAGGAAGCATGACTAACTCAATATTGCCTTAGTTGGGTTTACTTGGCATTTGATCTGTGAATGCTCCCACCCAGGCCCAAGGAACTACTGTGCGCTTAGGCTAAACTGATACCCGCTACAAATAAGCCTTCGTAGCTCAGTGGATAGAGCAAGAGCCTTCTAATCTCTTGGTCGCAGGTT
>JAEMTJ010000084.1 GCA_016462375.1 Rhodoluna sp.
AGCATTAAATTGCTTATGTTTGTTTCCCATATTTGAAGTCTAACTTTCACTCCTAGAAAAGAGAACGCGATGGCGCGTGCAGAACGTAAAGCAGCAGCAGCTGAATCAGCAAAAACCGGTGTAATGACCCACAGACAAATCATGTTTGTCCTTGTCGGCCTGATGGCAGGGATGTTCTTATCAGCACTTGATCAGAGTGTGGTTGGAACAGCGATGCGAACTATTGCAGATGACCTTCACGGTCTATCTGCTCAAGCTTGGGTAACCACTGCTTACCTAATCACTTCAACTATCGCTACCCCTATCTATGGAAAGCTCGGAGATATTTTCGGAAGAAGATACTTGTTTATTACAGCAATCTCCATATTCGTAGTTGGCTCTGTGATATCAGGTTTTGCTTCCTCGATGTATGAGTTGGCCGCTTTCAGAGCAATTCAAGGAATTGGTGCTGGTGGTTTATTCGCACTTGCGCTGACCATCCTGGCTGACATTGTTCCGCCGAGAGAAAGAGCAAAGTATCAAGGTTTGTTCCTTGCTGTGTTTGGAACATCTTCAGTTCTTGGTCCACTAATCGGTGGAATGTTTGCAGGTATCGATAGTCTCTTTGGAATTACTGGTTGGCGTTGGATCTTCTTGATGAATCTTCCAATTGGTTTGGTTGCACTGTTCCTGGTTCTTTCATTTCTACACATTCCTCACCACGCAGCAGTTTCTAAAGTTATCGACTGGTGGGGTGTGCTAACTATCATTATTGGCGTTGTCCCAATTCTGATTGTTGCTGAGCAAGGCAGAGAATGGGGCTGGACATCTTTGAGTTCCATCACCGCTTACGTTGTCGGTGTGGTAGGTATTGCGTCGTTCATTTTGATTCAAAGAAGAATGGGCGATGACGCATTGCTTCCACTGAAACTTTTCAAGTCCAGAACTTTCTCACTGACCACCTTGCTCGGTGTGGTTGTCGGTATCGGGATGTTCGGCGGAATGATTTCACTTCCGTTAGTGCTGCAAATTGTTTATGGAGCGACACCAACCGAATCTGGCTACCTAATGATTCCGATGGTGTTGGGTCTCATGACATCCTCAATCGTCAGCGGAAGAATTACATCAAAAACTGGTAAGTACAAGATCTTCATGGTCCTAGGAACAGGACTAATGGCAGCCTCATACATCTACCTTTCAACCTTGAGCGCTGGCTGGGCTGTTTGGCAGATCACCATTGGCATGGTGTTCATGGGTCTAGGTCTAGGACAAATGATGCAGACACTTACTATTGCCTCCCAGAATGCCGCTGAAGCAAGGGATATCGGGGTTGCGACCTCATCAGCTACCTTCTTCAGACAAATGGGTGGAACCCTAGGTGTCGCTGTGTTCCTATCCATCCTGTTCAACAATTTGGCTGACAAGGGTGCTGAAATTGGGGCCAAGATTGGCGCTGCTATAGCTGCTAACCCAGGGCTATTGGCTGATCCTAAGAACTCTGCTTTCCTACCGGGAGCTGACATCATGGCTCGCATCACCCAGGATTCATCATTTCTAAAGACTGCTAGCCCAGAACTAGCCGGCCCTATCAAGACAGCGTTCGCTGAGTCGGCTGCCAATGTATTTCTATCCGCAACCATTGTCATCGTGGTTGGTTTTGCCTTGTCCCTGTTTATCAAGGAATTGGCACTGCGTAACAAATCCGGTGTTCAGGAGAAAGCAGAAGCCGCCGCCGCGGCGACGCACTAAACAACAATCTAATTACGGCCTCAACGTGCTTTTAGTGTGTTGAGGTCGTAATCTTTAACTACACGGGAGTTCTT
>JAEMTJ010000020.1:0-15202 GCA_016462375.1 Rhodoluna sp.
AGGGCAGTCCAGAACTTAAATAAATAGAGCCAACCATTCGGTCGGCTCTATTGTGCTGGTGCGGAAGGTGGGACTTGAACCCACACGCCATGGGCGCTAGAACCTAAATCTAGTGCGTCTGCCAATTTCGCCACTCCCGCGAGCCTTTTTAGTCTAGACCAAAAATTCTTTTCGTGCCTGTGAACAATTTAAATCAAAAAGCCACCCTCACCCATTGGCTCTTCGGGCACTAATCCCAACTCGTGCTTACAGAAAGTGCATATCCATTCCCACTGATCCAGAAGCTTGAAGGTGGACAGCCCATTTCTGGTTTCGCAAGTGAAACATCTCATAACTGAAGATTAACTAGTGAGATTGTTAGGGGTGAGACTTTTCCACAGGGAAGATTACGGAAAGACTCGTTAGCGGTCACTTGTTTTCTTCTCGGCATATACTGGGATGTATTTAAACATTAGACCTGCGCCTAAGAAACCCAAGAATCCAAATGCACCCATCGCAACTGTGAGACTAAAGCCCAAACCGATGATTGCGGCCAATAATGGCGGAGCCGAAGCATCACCAACATCAGAGAGCAATCGATAGGCTGCCAGAAATTCATTTCGCTTATCTTTGGGGGCTAGGTCAGCCCCTAAAACCATAATCACACCGCTTCCAATGCCATTGGCCAACGACATTAGCAATGCAAGTAATAAGAAGGTATTGGCATCAACTGCGATTCCAACAATTAGGTGGGTAATGCCTAGACCAACAAGGGTCGGGACCGCTGCAAAACTTCTGCCAAATCGATCCATTATCTGTCCGCTGAGATAGAACAGTGCAAAATCCAGTGCTCCGGCTATACCGATAAACAGGGAGGCTTGTTCGGTTGGTAGCCCTAGCGCAAGAGCTATAAGAGGAAGTCCCACCATTCTGGTTCCACGAAGTGCTGTGAGTATTGAAGAGGCGACACCGAGCGTTGCCAACTTCCTCCACTCGCGTTTTGCAACGTGGTAGGTTGCGGCCAGGGAAGAACTTGATTTAATGACATCTTTTTCACTCTTGGTTGCTAGGAGAAGCAGAGCAGTGATTCCACAGAGGATCAGTGGAAGGTAGAAGACCTCTGTTACTGAGTATTGATGAATAATCCAGGCACCTAGAACAGGGCCAACAAAGGAACCCGCTCTAAACATGCCGCCCAGAATAGAGAGTGATCTAGCCCGATATTCCAAGGGGACATTTTCGGTCATCCAGCCGAGTCTGGCTAGACCAAAGACAGCTGCTGCAGCTCCTACTATGAACACACCAGCGCTGAGCATGAATAAGTTAATGGCAAAGAGACTGAGCAAGATTCCTAATGCTCCAGCCATGGAAGCATAGATCATCGCGATTCGCTCACCAACGGCATCCACAATTTTGGCAGCTGGGATGTCAGCGCAGAGTCTGCCGATCATGAGCGCACCTGTGATAGCGCCCGCTGTTGCCAGATTGGCCCCCAGGTTTTGAGCGCTGAATGGAATGCTTGGCAAGATTCCATATTCTGCAGTTGAGAAAAGAAAAGAGGGTAAAAATACCGGCAACACCAATTTGCGCTTAGCAAAGACTGGGTTAGGTGAGCTCACCGGCTAATTATCCCAGAGAATTGATTCTCCTCGGGTCTAAAGAACCAGACGCCTAGACTAGAGAACATGTCCGAACTAGATCTGTCTTCTGAAATCAGGCAGATTCGTAGCATTTTCGCCACCATCGCGGAAGTTACCGATGTTCCGAAATTGGAAGCTGAAATTGCCGAGCTCGAGGTCGCTGCCCAAGTTCCTAATCTCTGGGACGACCCAGAGGCTGCTCAGAAGGTAACCAGCGCTCTTTCTAGAAAACAATCGGCTCGAAATCGGATTATTGAAATCACAAACCGTCTAGCTGATCTAGAAGTTCTCATTGGCTTAGCAAACAGCGAATCCGATAAGTCAGCAGCCACTGAGGCAACCAATGAGCTTGAAGCACTAAGAAAACTAGTTGCAGAGCAAGAAATCCTGACTTTACTAAATGGTGAATACGATTCAAGAGCAGCCATCATTACTATCCGCTCAGGTGCAGGTGGCGATGATGCGACTGACTTTGCTGAAATGTTGATGCGGATGTATTTGCGTTTTGCTGAAAAGCAGGGTTGGCAAGCTCAAGTTCTTGACACTTCGTTTGCTGAGGGAGCTGGAATAAAATCGGCAACATTTGAAGTAGATGCACCTTACGCATATGGCCAACTATCTGTCGAAGCAGGAACTCATCGACTAGTACGGATGAGCCCATTCAATGCAGCCGGCAAAAGACAGACCAGCTTCGCGGCTGTTGAAGTTGTCCCCCTCATTGAACAAACTGATGTGGTTGATATTCCTGAATCTGATATCCGTATTGATGTATTTAGATCTTCAGGTCCCGGCGGACAATCAGTTAACACGACTGACTCTGCAGTTCGAATAACTCACCTGCCATCTGGCACTGTAGTGTCGTGCCAGAACGAGAAGTCACAGTTACAGAACAAAGCAGCAGCAATGCGAGTTTTGCAAAGCCGGTTGTTGGAAATCAGAAGAACTGAAGAAGAGGCAACTAAGAAACAATTAGCCGGAGATGCCACCGCGTCTTGGGGAGACCAGATGCGCTCTTATGTTCTAGCTCCCTACCAAATGGTGAAGGATTTGCGGACAAACTTTGAGGTCAATAATCCCGATGCAGTCTTTGATGGCGACCTAGCCGGCTTTGTTGCTGCTGGGATCAGATGGCGTAAAACCGGCTCGAATTCGTAAGACACGAGCCTAGGTAAGCCTTGGTATGAACTCTCGCAACTTAGGCTAAAAACCTAATGATTTCAATTTCTCATGTTTCCAAACAGTACAAAGGCGCTCCTAGAGCTGCCCTTGAGGAGATCTCACTTGAGATAGACAAAGGTGAGTTCGTCTTCCTAGTCGGTGCATCAGGTTCGGGTAAATCATCTCTGATGCGCATGATTCTTCGCGAAGACATTCCCACTAGCGGTAGCATTCACGTTCTGGGGGAGAACCTCATTGGTATCCCTAACCGCAGAGTCCCACACTTCAGAAGAAAGCTGGGAGTAGTTTTTCAAGACTTCAGATTGCTACCAAATAAGACTGCTGCACAGAATGTTGCTTTCAGTTTGGAAGTTATTGGCAAGTCAAAAGGTTTTATTGCTGAGGCTGTGCCAGATGTCCTTCGGCTAGTAGGGCTTGAAGATAAGGCAAACAGTTTGCCGTCAGAGCTAAGTGGTGGTGAGCAACAGCGCATCGCTCTAGCTAGAGCAATCGTAAACAAGCCAGCCATCTTGTTAGCCGATGAGCCAACAGGAAACCTAGACCCGGCAACTAGCATGGACATCATGGCTCTGTTAGATCGGATTAACTTATCCGGCACAACAATCGTCATGGCAACTCACGACAGAGGCATTGTTGACCGAGGCCAGAAGCGCGTCATTGAACTTAGCCAAGGCAAGATAATTCGCGATGCCAGGGGCGCAAGCTATGGGGAGAGCGGATGAGATTCAGTTTTGTCTTTAGTGAAATGGGGGTTGCAATCAAGCGCAATCTCAGCATGGTCATCTCCGTAATCTTGGTTACCTTTATATCTCTTACCTTCGTAGGAACTGCAGGATTACTTCAACAGCAAATCGGTTCCATGAAGACCTATTGGTATGACAAGGCCCAGGTTGCGATTTATCTCTGCACTAAGACATCTCCTGCTGAAGTTTGCCCGCAGGGAGAAGCGAGCAAAGACATCCAAGACACAGTCACCCAAAGACTGGAGTCAGCTACCCTTGTTCCATACATCGACAAGTATTATTTTGAGAATCATAAGCAGGCTTATAAAACTTTCCAACAGGAATTCAAAGACAACTCGGTGGCTAAATACGTTACTCCTGAGCAACTAAATGAAACCTTCTGGGTAAACCTAAAAGACCCAAACCAAGCCCCAGTAATTATTGAAAGCTTCAATGGTCTATCTGGTGTCGAAGAAGTCAAAGACCAGAGAACCTACCTAGATCAGATCTTCAGCATATTGAATATTGCAAGCTTGGCTGCTCTTTCGATTGCAGCACTAATGCTCTTCTCTGCAGTGCTCCTTATTTCAACCACAATCAGACTCTCAGCAGTTATGCGAAGAAGAGAGATTGGCATCATGCGCCTAGTTGGTGCAAGCAACTTCTACATCCAACTGCCTTTCATTCTCGAAGGTGTTGTTGCAGGTGTGATAGGTAGCTTGCTAGCAGGCGGAGCAATTCTAGGTATCGTTCAGGTGTTTGTTCAAGGCTTCCTAGCCAAACAACTTCCATTCACCAGCTTCGTTGGCATTCCAGATGCTCTAGCTCTGCTTCCTCTTCTTGTTCTTGCTGGTGGAGGCCTTGCCGCCATTGCTGCGGCAGCCGCCATCAGGAGATATTTACGGGTCTAACGGTTAGACTGATGGGCTATCTAGATTATCTAGAGAGTTCAAACTATCCAGGAGCGCATCGTGCCTAGAGAACGTGGCCAGAAGGTTGTTGCCACCAATCGTAAAGCCCGTCACGACTATCACATTGAAGACGTGTATGAGGCTGGACTTGTGCTATCTGGGACAGAGGTCAAGTCCCTTAGAGCAGGTAGAGCAAGCCTCGTTGATGGATTTGCCAGCGTCGAAAACGGCGAGGCTTGGTTAGAAAACGTTCATATCCCTGAATATCTTCAGGGCACGTGGAATAACCACAACACCAGACGTAAGCGCAAGCTACTCATGCACCGTGAAGAGATTGCC
This sequence comes from Rhodoluna sp., assembly GCA_016462375.1. Classification (GTDB taxonomy): domain Bacteria; phylum Actinomycetota; class Actinomycetes; order Actinomycetales; family Microbacteriaceae; genus Rhodoluna. The sequence goes on from JAEMTJ010000020.1 coordinate 4,771, forward strand.
AAGCTCGCCGGCAAGATCAAAGAATCAGGCTTTACTCTTATTCCTTTATCTCTTTACTTCAAAGACGGCAGAGCCAAGGTTGAATTAGCGCTAGCTAAAGGTAAGCGTGAGTATGACAAGCGTCAGACTCTAAAAGAGCAACAGGACAAGCGTGAAGCAGACAGAGCAATGTCTACTAAAGGCAAAGACTGGTAATTCGGGAATAATCCTTGAATAACTCTGGTTTATGTCAGTAGATGGCTTTATAGTTATCTAGCCCTACCAAGGGTTTTGGTAATTCAATATGGGGATGATCGGTTTCGACAAGGCTTCTTGATACGAAAAGAAGCGGGCCGTGAATGTAGCGTCAACACGTAAATGTTCGCTGCAAAATATAGGTGCTAAATCTAACAGCACTGACTTCGCCCTAGCTGCTTAATAGCGCTTAGCCCGAAGTCCGTTAGTCCAACATTAGATTTCATGTTGGGTCCTAGCGTCATTTAGAAATCTAGCTGTGTAGTTACGCCTTAGGGCTACATGGGACTTTAACTCAGGCTGGGCTGGTCGGTTTAGTCGCTTCATGCAAAGACCGCAGCCGAGAAAATCATTAGTGAAGCTACGCCCGTAGAAGAGTTCGTTTCGATGTCATGGACGGGGGTTCGATTCCCCCCATCTCCACCAATGTATTAACCTGTGTCCTTACGGATGCAGGTTTTTGCACTTAACTGCTAATAGGCTCGAAGCAAGGCTCTAAGAAAGGCATTACCAATGGCTACTAAAAAAACAGAAAAGCTTGCAAATAAGACAAGCGAAAAAGGACTAACCCGATACAACCTAGCTGCGGGCATCTTGCACCTTGGTGTGGCTCTTATATTGCTGTCTCTTTTGTTCAGGCTCAAGGTTCAGCCAAACTTTGGTGTAACTGCTGACTGGATGACAAGCGCACCGGGCATTGACTCGCCTAGGGATCACGTGACCTTGCTGAACATCAATCTAGGCGGAGCAATTATCGCCTTCCTTCTTCTCTCAGCCATATTCCACTTTGCAATCATCTCGCCCTTCTTCAAGGAGAGATACTTCGCCGGCCTCAGAGCTAACCACAACTACTTCAGGTGGACTGAATATGCGCTTAGCTCATCACTGATGATTGTTGCTATTGCGCTTTTAACTGGCTTCACAGACTTTGCAGCTTTGATTGCAATCTTTGCTGTAAACGCGAGCATGATTCTTTTCGGTGCGCTCCAGGAAAAATATGAGACTCCGGGTAACGGAAAGGCCCTTCCATTCATCATGGGCTGCATGACTGGAATAGTTCCCTGGATCATTATTTTCATGGGCATGATGCAGCCAGGTAAAACTACAGCCGCGGCTGTTCCTGGTTTTGTTATCGTGATCATCGCAACAATGTTTATTGCATTCAACAGCTTCGCTGTGAATCAAGCACTGCAGTATCGCAAGGTAGGTAAGTGGGCTGACTACATGTTTGGTGAGCGTGTATACATCACTCTAAGTTTCGTAGCGAAGTCTTGGCTTGCTTTCCAGGTATTCTCTGGAGCGATTATTCCTGCTTTGACTAGCCAATAAGTTGAGCAACACGCTGCGGGGAGACCCCGAGTAAAACTGCGATGTCTCGCATGGTTAGACCTTCATCTCTCATGCGTGAAACTACAGCTCTAATCTCTGCTGAAGCTTCGTCTTGAAGTCTTTGGGCTTCCTGCATCTTTATTTTTGCTGTTTCTAGATCGCAGATTATGCCTGGTAGTTCAGCTTCTACTTTGACGACTACTTCACAAACTTCTTTGTTGCCCTTTTGCTCCGCCAGGGTCTTGATGCGTTCGACAACCATGTCTTTGCATTGGTCTAGCCTTCTGGCTGAAACGGTGAAGCCTTCTGGTCCTTCAACCTCTGCAGTCCAACCTTCTTGAGTGCGCTCAGCATGAATTTTGACTTCCATGGGGCGCTCCTTCCGACAATCAGTAAAGGGGGACTTGACTTATTTAGTCAAGTGGTGCTTTACTAGTAGGAGTCTAAACCTGACTCACTTATAAAACAATCTTTATTGAAAGGTTCCAATGAACATCTTTATCATCGTGGCGACATTCGTAGTTGCTGGTTTTACCGCTTTTGCATTCACCAAAGCTGGAATTGACAAGCTAAAGACATCAGATGCAGATCTGCTTGCTCGAGGCTGGGGCTGGGTCTCCAAGGTGCCTAAGGGCACAACTAAGTTCATCGGTCTAGCAGAGTTGCTAGGTGGTCTGGGTGTAATTCTTGCTCCAGTTGCGGTGACTGTTTTCAACTTTGACTGGGCATTGCCACTAGGTATTGCCGCTGCCGCAGGCCTTGCCCTAATAATGGTTCTTGCAAACTTGGTTCACATCGTTCGCAAGGAATTCAAATACACATACAAGTCAGGCTTGATGCTTCTTGCTGTGACAGTTATTGCTACTGTGCTTTTGGCGTTATACCCAACAGCCTAAAGTTCTCTTCCTACGCCAGCCCTGATGGCTGCTCTTTTTAGAGTGGCGATCAGGGCTGTGCCAGTTAACAGAATTAGCATGCTTGTGGTTATTGCTCTGCCCATATCCCAAACTAGGCCACCAGTAACTATTTCGTATTGGATGAAGCGAGAGAGATTAGCTATGATTGCATCTCCGGCGACGTAACTTAGTTGTGTTCCAGTTCCTGCAAGGTAGGGCCAGTTCCACATAGTCAGCAGGCCACCGTAGCTAAAGCTCGCAAAAACGGCATACCCAACTAGATATACTTTCTGCAGCCAGGCTCTCTTAGATCTAGGTATTAGTCCTGCACCAAGACCAACTAATGCTGCACCCATCATCTGGAAGGGTAACCAAGGTCCAATGCCTCCAGTGAGCAAAGCTGAAACCAATATTGAGCACGCACCGAGAATGAAACCAAATCCACTGCCGAACACAAAAGCGCCAAGAATAATCAAGAAGAAGGCTGTTTCGATTCCTGCTGTTCCTGCTCCAAGCAACCTGATTACTGCATTGAGTGCAATTAGTACACCGAGCAGCGCTAAGTGTTTAGAAGAGATATCTCCTGTTGCAAATTCAATTAGTACAAGAATCAAAACCAGAGGCATCAGCACAATAAATACTGTCTGTGCTAGCAAAGTTTCATTTTGCTCACCGGTGCTGATGAATAAAGGCCAGGTGAAAATCAATAGGCTTGCAAGGCCAGCAACACCAACGCTTATTCTAGAAATCAACTTGTTCATTTGAGTATCTGCCCAATAGTTATCAGCCCAGGTTCATTGGTAACTTCAGCTACTTGAGAAGCTAACTCCGAACCATGGCCTAAGACTTCCAGTGGACTAGAGTCTTGGATAATCAAACCCTCTTTAAGAACTAAAACCCTGTCGGCAACCATGGCAACAAACTCAATGTCGTGGGTGGCTAGCAAGACTGAACGCTTTTCATCTCGCAGCAAATCAAGTTGGTTGGCTAATGCACGTTTAGCTGCATAGTCCAAACCTCGGGTCGGTTCATCAAGAATCAACACAGGAGCATCCTTAACCAGCTGCAAAGCGAGCACAAGAGAAAGCTGTTGCCCGGCGGAGAGATCTCTCGGGTGGATTGAGGTATCAATTCTTCCTGTTAGTTTCTGGAAGAGGTTCGCAGTTGTTCCTGCTGGAACTTTCGCAAAGGTATCCGATTCGTGTAACTCATCGGCTAGCGAATTTAGGAATAATAAGTCTGCAGCTCGCTGCGGAACCATCGTGGTAACCGCAAGGCGTTCTTGAACGCTCAGACTCTTTGGGTCTCCAGCGCTTGTTTTGACTCCTCCCGATGTTCTGGTTCCACTTCCTTGAATTGCCCAGCAGAGGCTAGTCTTACCTGAACCATTTTCACCCATCAACGCAGTGATCTGATTCCCAAACAAACGCAAGTTTGTTTTCTTGACTGCGGAAACTAAACCGAATGTTACTTCAAGGTCAATAACTTCGCAGACGATGCCACTTGGTTGGTTAATAGTTTTTGGTTCGAATGCTGCAGGAGCTCTCTCCCAAAGCTGCTCTGCTTGCCGAGTAGAGATGGGCAATGGATTCCAACCTAGTTTTTGTCCAAGTTCGATGATTGGGGGAGCAAAGCGGGTGTCATTGAATTGCTCAGCAGGCTTTCCCTTTGTAACCAACCCATCCCCGTGAACAACTATTACCGAATCCACTGAACCGATGACTCTTGAGATGCGGTGTTCGGCTAGCAGAATGCTCACACCTTCTTCTTTAGCAAGTTTCTGCAGGAGGGTGAGAACCTCCGTTGCGCCTTGAAGATCAAGTGCAGAGGTGGGTTCATCTAAGAGCAATACCTTTGCACCGGCGATTAGGGCTGCAGCTATTGCTACACGTTGCTGCTGACCCCCCGACAGGGTTGCCAGTGGGCTGTCCAACATATCTTCAAGCCCAAGTAATCTGCTTAACCTTTGAACATCTTTGGCAATCTGCTCTTTGCTGATTGCTAACTGTTCAGCACTATATACGATTTCGTCTAGGACTAGGTCTGCAACAAAGGCGCCTTCTGGCTGCTGGTTGACATAGCCAATGAGATGGGAAAATTCATGGGGTTCTGCCCCTAGTAAATCAACTCCATTGATTAGTAATTCACCGGTAATCACTCCGCCGGTGAAATTTGGTGCTAGCCCATTGAGAGTTTGTAGGAAAGTTGACTTACCGCTGCCAGTTGGGCCACAGACCAAGACAAACTCACCTGCTTCGATCTTTAGATTAACGCGATTGAGCTGCGGGTTTTCTGATTTCTGTTTGCCTTCAGCATTGAGGTAGCTAAAACTCAAGTTCTTGATTTCAATCATTTGCTAAACACCCCGCTAAATGCTGCTAGCAGAATGAGGGCACTAGAAATCACAATAAATAGATCTGCCAATTGCCAACGCTGAACGATGTACTTAGTTCTGGTAGTTCTGGTCGATGAAAGCTTTAAAGTAATGGCAGAAAAGACCAGACCCGCAAGAATTACCATCAAATCAACGTGTTGCTGCACGGGTGAAAATAGCAACATGGCAACCCCAACGGTCAGCAGAGTCAGGGTAAGAAAAGTAGAGACTCTGGTTAGCAATAACTGAAGATGAGTTCGATTTCCCTTTCTACCAAAACCTCTAGCTGACATGCTTGCTGCTAGCTGCATCGACTGTTCAATGGTGTCCTCGAGGACGGGGATTATTATTCCTGTCAGTGCTTTGATTCCTTTGGAGTGGCCACGAAGCCCTCTAGCTCTTCTAACTTGTTTCAAGCTGGCAATTAACTGGGGGGCTAGGTTGATGGCAATTGATACCGCAGTTGCAATCTCATACAAAGCACCTGGGGTTGCTCTGAGCAATTTTCTTGGGTTGGCTAAAGAGTTAGCCATACCGATTGAGAGAATAATGGCTGCCAACCTAAAACCATCCACGAGGGCTGCCTGGATCGAAAGAAAAGAAACTGAACCAAGCAGATGCAAGGAATTGCCTATCCCCAGGTCAATCGATATGGAAGGAAGTGTAAGAAAAACATCTTGTGTTGCATCAGCAAGATTGAAGATGACTCTAAAGATCACTCTTAGCAAGACAACAATTGCACCTAGAAAAAGGTAAAACCTTATAGACCTGGACCATGGAGCATTATCTCGGCATAGCCGAACTATAAACATTGCGCCTGCGGAGATTGCTATTAGTGCAACGAGGTTTGAGCTGAGCGATGCGCTCAAAGATAAGGCGAGACCAGCTAGCCACCAAGCACCCGGATGGGTTCTTGATGTTGAGAAAAAATGTGCTCGATTACTAGTTAGAACAGACACTTGTTTGTGGATCTATGGTCGGTAAAGTTTCGAGGTTCTCGTCTGGATATCTAAATACCCAGGCTTCAGCACTACCGCAGGCAGGCTTATGACTTGAAGCTCCCCAGCTGCTGTATTGCCAAGAGCCTGATCCTGATCCCGCTACAAAATAAGCCCAACTGCCTACTCTTGAGTTTGGTGTGTCCATACATGATTCAACACTTTCATCCGGAAAGCCATTGATTCTGCAAACAAAGCCAACCGGATACTTTTGAGTTCCGGTAACGCTCAATTGTGCTGAAATCAGAAGATCCCAAGAAGTTTTAGTGAAGTTACTCACACATCTATCTATTGAAGGAATGTCTTCTCTGGTTCCAAAATCGATTGTCAGACTGACCCCATCTTGACTACAGGTACCATCTACGAATGTGACCGCATCAATTTGTTTAGTGCCTGGAGTGCTGCCATCGGCTTGCAGAATGGTGTTTACTGCAAAGCCGATGGCAACAAGCGCCACCAGACCAATAAGACTCAGGCGAACAAAAAGGCGCATGAGTTTAGTTGGCTTTATTTTTCAACACATCGATAAAACTCAACTTTGAAAGTGCTAACAGTGATTGTGCTGAGCTAAAGAGATCTCCGGCTGGTTCAGTCCACGGTGCGCTGACCCCACCATCGGTTGGGCTGACTCTGGATTTTAGCCATTCACGTGAGGAGACCACATCAACATCCATAGCTGTTAGCGCCATGATTGCATAAGCGGAACCACTCACATCGACATCACCGTACGCACTCCAGTGAGTACCTTCTGTTTGGTTTGATGTCAACCAAGTTTTTGCCTTGCTTACTGCAAATTCTTTAGTCGCTTCAGCGGTGCTATCTGAAGTTCCAAGACTTGCCTTTATTGCCATAAGTGCAAAAGCTGTAACATCTGCTGCGGCAGAGCTCTGCGGATCTCCAGTGACATATTTATATCCACCATCTGTTTCAGAAAGTCCAGAGAGATGTAGCGCAACTTCATTGGCAAGTTCTTTTTTGTCTTCTGCCAGAAGAGCAAAAATTACCCAAGAATAAACAAAGTTATTGCTGCCGGGCAGTGAACCAGAATCACCAACCCCGGCTGCGACATCAGCCGCAGCAGTTCTTACCGTGGCTTCATCTGCAAAACCTAGAGCATGAGCTGTAAAGACATAAGTTGCCTTTAGGCCAACCGAGTCGAAGAGCTCTGTGTGTGATTTTGCCCAAGCAACTGCAATGGCTTGTTTATTTTTATCGTAACCGAGAGCGCTCAGTTGGGCCATGGCCTCGAGCGTAATGCCAGCTTCAGGCTTATCTGGCGTAAAGGCGTCCAGAAATTCACCGCCGTTAAACTTGGCAAACACAAAATTGGATGTCTTTGGTATCGGATCAGATCCATAAGAGTTGCCTGAACATGAAGCTAGAAGCAGTGTTAGTGCGGTGAATATGGGAATTACAAATGCGAATCGGCGCATTCCGTTGGTAGTAGTTGACATCGCAACCCTTTCAGTAGGTGCGATCCTTGTGCGATGACGGGCAATTGCTGACCCGACTCCACCCGCAGACCACGACGGTTTTTATAGGAGTCATTGCTTTAGGCAGGCGATCCGACTCATCTCTTATAAAGGTAAGAAACTCACGGTTGCGGGACAGTACTGGGTTTTCACCAGTTTCCCCTGCAAAAAGCAACTAATGCTCAGTTCGAGCATTGACCCAGAGTAGCATCTGCAACCCTAAAAATAAGACAATTGCCCTGATTTCATTGGTATTTCAGTCATTTCAGCAAGTTTCAGAATTGTAAAGAAATGTAACGATTTACCCATATCCCCATATCAATTGTGGGTAGTTAGTTGTAGAGTTCTATCACCCAAGGAACTTGTGGGTTGCGAAGTGTATTCGCACCCGTGGGAACCGAAACAAACAAGGAGAAACAATGAAGAAAAATCTGGTCAAGGGCGTAGCCCTTGTTGCTGCTTCGGTTCTCGGAATTACTGGGCTCAGCCTAGCTCCGGCCAACGCAGTGACACGCACCGTGGTTGTTGTTCAAGAAGTCAATACTTTGACTGGTTTGAACACAGCCATCCCAGGAAAGAACCTAGTTACCAACGTTGACGTTCTATATCCAACAGGCGCTGGATTCACATACTGGAACAACAAGGCTCAGTTGGTTCGCAACACAGCTTTCGGTACTTTCAAGATCACCAAGAACGTCGCTGGTGACTTCCGAGTGACCTACACAATCAAGAAGGGCCTTAAGTGGTCTGACGGTACTCTAATCACCGGTCAGGACCTACTGCTAAGCCACGCAATTTCAAGCTCGAAGTGGTCTATTGCCGCTGGTATGGGTGACCCTAACCCTGCTACTGGAGACGCAACTAACAAGTTTGACTCTGCTGGCTACGGTGGTCCTTACGATGACCACACCTTCGCTAACTCTTACCAGCTAAGCGATGACAACTACTCACTAGAACTTAGGTACGACGCTTTCCAGCCAGACTGGCAGATCCAAGGCCCTGGTCCATCTCACGTAGCTGCTCTAGTAGCTCTTGCAAAGGGTAAGAAGGCACTTCAGACTGCACGTACCAACGCATCATACAAGAACTTGTTTGAAGAGGCTTACTACTCCTCATACGAGGCACTTCCTTCGTGTGATGGCCCTTGTGCAGACGACGCTGATTACCAGGACTCGCTTGAAGCACGAAATGACGCTCGTAAGCTAATGGCTGCTGTCGCTAAAAAGTGGAGCACTGTTTGGAACATCACCACTGTTACCGCCAACACCAACCCATTGTTGTTGATTTCTAACGGTGGCTTCATGATTGACACAATCGATTCAACTTCAGCGACTTTGAAGCGTAACCCATTGGCTTCTGTCAGCGGTGCTCCAAAGGTAACTGGAAACATAAACACCTTTGTGTTCAAGTTCCCTGCTTCTGGTGCATCATTTAACGATGTTGCAGCTGCGCAGGCTCTTGCTAACAAGGAAATCGATGCATATACAGGAGCTGCTAACGCTGCTGTTTGGTCTACATTGAAGGCAAACACTGATGCGACAACAATCCAGGCTTCATCCGCTACTTACGAGCACTTGGACATCCGAACAGGAACTGCTAACTCTGGTGCAAACCCAGATTGTGCAGCTACCTACACAGGTCCATTCGCTGGTGAGTCAACGAGAGCCAAAGATCTGCGTCACGCATTCTTGCTAACAGTTCCTCGTCAGTTGATTGCTAACACCTACGTGGGTAAGGTATTCGACCCGTCAACTACAGCTAACTCAACGGTTCTGAACAGCAGCCTTGTTCTTCCTACTGAGGGAAATTACCCAAAGGTGATTGCCGGTGTAAAGACCTATGTTGACGAGTTCAGCAAGTCACAAACAGAGCGCAACGCATTGGCTCTCGCACTTGTCAGAAAGTACTACCCAACTGCAGGTGTGAATACCAACAACATTGAAGTCAACTACTTGCGCAATACTTCTGCTCGACGTGCTGACATCAACCTACAGATTAAGTTGGAAGCTGCCAAGGTTGGTTTCAATGTATCTAACGTAGGAAATGGTGCTTGGCCAAACTTCCTAGACTGTAACGATTACGACGTAGCCGACTTCGCTTGGTCACGCTCTGCAATCTCACAGACTGGAAGCAACGCTCAGTACATCACTGAAGGTGGAAACAACGGTTACGGCTGGTCCGATGCAGCTGTTGACTCCGCATTCAACGTCTTCGAAGGAGCTCTGTCAGCTACCGAATTGCTAACTGCACAGATTAACGCTGAGAAGGCGATTTACTCACACTACTGGACCATTGGTCTTTACCAGTGGCCGGGTGTTGCTTCATGGAACAAGGATCTAAAGGGTCTGCTTTTCAACCCTCTAAACCCTAACCTTGTCTGGAACTACTGGGCTTGGACATACTAAATCTCCTAGTCAATAGCTAAAGATTTAGAGAAGCTAAAACTGAATCTTGGCGGCACCGGTTTCGGTGTCGCCAAGATTCATTTAAAAACAGCTTTTAGCAAAATTTTCCAAAGAATTTGTATAAACTTACCTAGGCACTGTTGCCTACACGTTGAAAGATTGGATGCCAATTGCTCGCATACATTGGTCGAAGAATATCGATAGCCGTTTTGATTCTTTTTGGATCGACTTTCATTACCTACAACCTCCAGGCATATGCGGGTGACCCCCTAGCTCAGTACCGACAGAGCACGGAGAAGAATAAAGCTTTCCTTATTCGAGAACTAACGGAAAGATTGAACTTAGATGTTCCGCCCCCTGCCAGATATTTTCTTTGGCTAAAAGGGGTTTTGGGTATTTTCACTGGTGAAGCTGATTTTGGCCAAACGATTACCAAACTTCCAGTAATGGATCAGGTTGCAGCTGCAATCCCTACCACAGTTCGGTTGTTAACGGTCTCCACTGTTCTAGCGATTGTACTCGGAATCACTTTTGGTGTACTTAGCGCGATTCGTCAGTATTCAAGGCTCGATTACTCCTTGACTTTCCTATCTTTCTTCCTTTTCTCTCTGCCAATTTTCTGGGTAGCTGTTCTCCTCAAGGAGTTCTTGGCAATTAGATTTAACGATTTCCTAGAGCATCCAGTCATAGATTTCTGGTGGTCGATCGGAACTGCGGCAGTCCT
>JAEMTJ010000020.1:15302-24242 GCA_016462375.1 Rhodoluna sp.
CTATGATCACGGCACTTCTAACTTCGTTACTGACAATCATTGACAAATTCATGCAAACTTGGAAGCCTTACTACGAAAACGGTGCAGTAGGTGGTCGCCCAATCCAGACGCAGGGGTCTCTCAATATTCTTTTGGAATCTAATGATTTCTGGATTCTTAACATGGATCTTCTAGCTCACATATTCTTGCCTACCGTTGCTCTGACTCTAATCTCATTTGCCGGGTACTTGAGGTACTCTCGCGGGTCACTCTTGGAAGTCCTGGGAATGGATTACATAAGAACTGCTCGCGCCAAGGGGCTACCTGAGCGTGAAGTTATCCTCAGACATGCCTTCCGCAATGCGATGATTCCTCTGACAACACTTGTTGCGTTTGACATCGCAGGTCTTTTGGGTGGAGCCATTATTACCGAGTCCATATTCGGTTGGCGAGGTATGGGTAGTTTGTTTAACGAAGCCATTCAAGGCCAAGATTTAAATCTTTTGATGGGAACCTTCTCTATTACAGCCTTCCTGGCAGTAATGGCAACGCTTGCTGCAGACCTAATTTATTCTTCCCTCGATCCAAGAATCCGAATCAGAAAGTAGTTCTTCATGGCTATTAATCTAAGAAAGAAATCAAAACCCCAAGCAGTAGAGCTTGGTGAGACCGGTAGCGAGACTGCAGATGTCCAGGGTCTAAGCCAGGGACAAATTATCCGTCGCAGGTTCTTCCAGCACAAGCCGGCTGTTGCAGGTCTAATCTTCATGATTTCCTTCGCCATCTTCGTGTATTCGGCGTCGGGCCTTCACCTAGGAACACCAAAGCAGCCGTTCAGCATCGCAGGTTGGTGGCCGGCAACTATTACCGACACTTTTGACTTCTCAGCTTGCGCTTCAGGTTGTCCATCAGCAGCACACCCCTTTGGTCAAGACTCAATCGGACGTGACTACTTTGCATTAGTCACTAGAGGTGCGGAAATCTCTCTTATGGTGATGGTCGTTATCGGAAGCCTAGGTGGTTTGCTAGGAACCATCATGGGATCTGTGTCAGGTTTCTTTGGAGGAATGATTGACGCAGTTCTAATGCGTTTCACGGACTTCATCATCACCATCCCAGCCATTCTTGTTGGAGCTGTTATCGGCTATAAGGCGGGTAATTTGGGAGTACTTCCTTTGGCTGTATTCCTTGGTTTATTCTCTTGGACTGGCTTGACTCGTCTGGTAAGAGGAGAGTTCCTCTCCCTGCGTGAACGAGAATTCGTTGACGCTGCTAGGGTCGCAGGCGCTTCAAACCGCAGAATTATTTTTAAGCACATCTTGCCTAACTCCGTTGGTGTGATTATCGTTTCGGTGACCTTGCTACTTTCAGGTTCGATTCTTACTGAGACTGGTCTGTCGTATCTTGGTTTCGGTGTCGTCTCTCCCGATGTGTCGCTAGGTTTGCTTATCGCTCAATACCAAGACAGCTTTAATTTTGCACCATGGTTGTTCTGGTGGCCAGGTGTGATTATTATCGCGATTGCATTGAGCATCAACTTTATTGGTGACGGATTGCGAGACGCGTTTGACCCTCGTCAGCGTAGAAAAATTAAGAAAAAGGATTTCTTGATGAAAGCTAGCACCCGCGAAGCAGTTAACAAGTAAAGAAAGTTAGAGAACTTAACCGTGCAAGAAGTTGAAGAGCAATGTCAGTGTGCTGGCAATTGCGGCTGTGGCGCTAAGCCAGTGAAATCGTTTAGTGATCTCACTGCCGGCGGTGCCGTTTGCTGTGGCTTCAGTTCTTCTCTTGACAGCCAGGATAAGAGCGACACCACTGTCAGTTCTAGGAGAATCGCTGGGGGAAATGACCTTGCGTTCGGTGAGTCCAGTTCCTCGGTAGTCACTATCGTGCATTCTTCTAGCAACGAACCTGCCGGGTGCTGTTGCGGCCCAAGACCTGAAATCTCTTTGGTCAGTTTGAACAGCGAAGCTATATTGGGTTTTGAATTCAAGAGCTCGTTCCCAACCGATTACGAAGGTTTGGAATGGATTGTGCAAACTGATGCTTTCGTCGGTGTAGACAATCTTGGGCTTCACAATGAAAACCCAGAACAAAAAATCGAAAGCCAGGCTGTTTCCTGCGAACCAGACAGTGTCATCGAAGTGGTTAGCGGAAATAAAGCCATAGGTAACAACGATCTCTGTTGCAACAATCAAACCAAGGTACACCCAACTGCTAGTGGGTCTGTAGACGTATTTAGCGGACATGTTTCACAGACTACCCCAAGCAACTCAGAAGAGCTTGTAGCCCTAGTTTCACAGGAAGGCATTTAATCAAAATGACAACGAATGAGCCGATTCTAAAAGTAGAGAACTTCAATGTGGAGTTTTGGGTTGATGGTGTCTGGTATCCAGCAGCTATCGACATGAACTTTGAAGTAGCCGCCGGTGAAGTTCTAGCCATCGTTGGTGAGTCTGGTTCCGGTAAGTCAACTACCGCTATGGGCCTTATGGGTCTTCTGGCACCTAACGCTAGATCTTCTGGCAGTGTAACGGTCAAGGGCGTTGAGATGCTCAACCAGCCCGCTCATGTGCTTCGTAAGTTCAGAGGTAAGGAAGTCGCATACATCTTCCAAGAGCCGATGACAGCTTTGAACCCCGTCTACACAGTTGGTTTCCAGATTGTTGAAGTGCTTCGTAATCACTTTGAAATGGGTCCTGCGGCTGCGCGTGAGCGGTCAATCGAATTGCTAACACTGGTTGAACTTCCGAACCCAGTCCAGGCTTTTGATAAGTACCCGCACCAACTATCTGGTGGTCAGCGTCAGCGTGCAATGATCGCTCAGGCGCTAGCGTGTAACCCTGCACTTTTGGTTGCCGACGAGCCAACTACTGCACTGGATGTGACAGTGCAGGCAGAAATTCTTGACTTGATTAGAAACCTAAAAGACAAGTTGAACTCAGCAATTCTTTTGATCACTCACGACATGGGTGTTGTCGCAGACTTGAGTGACCGTATCTTGGTCATGAAAGATGGTCTAACTGTTGAGGAAGATTCTTCAGCGAATATCTTCAACCGTCCTAAGCATCCATACACTCAGTCTCTTCTCGCATCTGTTCCAAAACTTGGTTCAGTGGCAGTTAGAACCCTTGATTCAGTCGCCACTAAGGCAAATCCGGTGCTCGAAGTCATCGATTTGATTATTGAGTATCCGAAGCGTGGTCGTATCCCAGCGTTCAGGGCTGTTGATGGAATCTCATTCGCAATTCAGCCTGGTGAAATCCTGGGTCTAGTAGGTGAGTCTGGTTCTGGTAAGACAACTGTCGGCCGTGCCGCGATTGGTTTGCTCCCAGTTCACGAAGGCTCAATCAAGATTCTTGGAAATGACATTGCCGGGGCAAAGATGCGCGATCTAAGAGAGTTGCGCAAATACACCGGTATCGTCTTCCAAGACCCTGCTTCTTCTTTAAACCCGAGACTACCTATCGGTGAGAGCATTGGTGAGCCTCTGTTCCTTGCTAAGGAGGCTAAGGGTGAAGAACTCAACAGGCGCGTTGAAGATCTACTCGACTCAGTTGAACTGCCTCGCTCATACCGTAACCGTTACCCTCACGAGCTATCTGGTGGTCAGAAGCAGCGTGTTGGTATCGCTCGTGCTTTAGCACTTTCACCACAACTGCTTATTGCTGACGAACCAACTTCAGCACTTGACGTATCTGTTCAGGCTCGATTCCTCGACTTGCTTCAGGAGCTTCAAGACTCTTTGAAGTTTGCTTGTTTGTTTATCACCCACGACATCGGTGTGGTTGACATTCTGGCGCACCGGATAGCAGTTATGCAGAATGGAAAGCTTGTTGAAGTTGGGCTTCGTGACCAGATTCTAAACAAGCCTCAGGAGCTATACACCAAGGCTCTGTTGGCTGCGGTCCCTGTTCCAGACCCAGCAGAGCAGAAGAAGCGCCGTGAGGCTCGTGCTAAGTTGATGGCAGCTGCCGGCAAGTAAGGTCATTTACCAAGGTTTCACTAGCCGAGGCACACTTTATTGGGTGCCTCGGCTAGACTTTAACCACTGGGGCTTTTGGTAGCCCAAACAATCTAAGCGTTCGAGCGATATTTCGTGCGTCGCTGAACTATGCCTAAAGGACCCTGTAATGGCCCAAGTAACAAGAGAAGACATCCGTAACGTAGCGATTGTGGCGCACGTAGACCACGGTAAGACCACCTTGGTCGACGCCATGCTCCGTCAGACCGGATCTTTCGGTGACCACGCCAACTTGGGCGAACGCATCATGGACTCTGGAGACCTAGAGCGTGAAAAGGGTATTACCATCTTGGCTAAGAACACGGCCATCGCATACAAGGGTGCTAGCGCTGAGGGTAAAGAAATCACTATCAACGTTATTGACACCCCTGGTCACGCTGACTTCGGCGGTGAAGTTGAACGTGGACTTTCTATGGTTGACGGTGTTGTTTTACTAGTTGATGCTTCTGAAGGGCCACTGCCGCAGACTCGTTTCGTTTTGCGTAAAGCACTTGAGGCAAACCTCACAGTAATTCTCTTGGTCAACAAGACTGACCGTCCAGATGCTCGTATCGACGAAGTGGTGGAAGAAACTCACGATCTCCTTCTAGGTCTTGCCAGCGACATCCACGAGGATGTTCCAGATTTGGATATCGATTCAATTCTTGAGTTGCCAGTTATTTATGCATCAGGTCGTGCCGGTCGTGCATCTCTAAATAAGCCTGCTGATGGCACCATGCCTGATTCAGAAGATCTTGAGCCACTTTTTGCTGCAATTTTGAAGCACATCCCAGCTCCAGTATTTGATGACGAAGCTCCACTGCAGGCTCACGTAACAAACCTTGACGCTTCTCCTTTCTTAGGCCGTCTTGCTCTGCTTCGTATCTTCAACGGAACTATCCGTAAGGGTCAGCAGGTTGCTTGGGTGCGTCAGGATGGCACGACTCAGACTGTGAAGATCACAGAACTACTTAAGACCAAAGCACTAGATCGTATTCCAACTGATTCTGCAACAGCAGGAGACATTGTTGCGGTTGCCGGTATTGAGAACATCACCATTGGTGAAACTCTCGCTGATCCAGATGACATTAGACCGCTACCGATGATCACTGTTGATGATCCAGCAATATCGATGACTATTGGAATTAACACTTCTCCTATGGCAGGTCGTGTTAAAGGTGCCAAGGTAACAGCACGTTTAGTTAAAGACCGTTTGGACCGTGAACTTATCGGTAACGTTTCGATCAAGGTGCTACCCACTGAAAGACCAGATGCTTGGGAAGTTCAGGGCCGTGGCGAGCTTGCGCTAGCTATCCTCGTTGAGCAAATGCGTCGTGAAGGTTATGAGCTAACTGTTGGTAAGCCTCAGGTTGTTACTAAGAAGATTGATGGCAAACTACACGAGCCTGTTGAAGATCTAACCCTTGATGTTCCAGAAGAGTTCCTGGGGGCTATGACCCAACTGATGGCTGCTCGTAAGGGGCGTATGAAGAATATGGTTAACCACTCAACCGGTTGGGTTCGGATGGAGTTCCTAGTGCCATCTCGTGGACTGATTGGTTTCAGAACAGAGTTCCTAACTTCAACCAAGGGAACTGGTATTGCTAACGCAATCTCAGCAGGCTATGAGCCTTGGGCTGGAGAGATTGTTACACGTGTGAACGGTTCTTTGATTGCCGACCGTGCAGGAGTTGCAACACCGTTCGCGATGATTGCCCTTCAAGAGCGTGGGTCATTCTTTGTTGATCCAACTCAGGAAGTTTATGCAGGAATGGTTGTTGGTGAAAACTCTAGAGCTGATGACATGGATGTAAACATCACCAAAGAGAAAAAGCTAACTAACATGCGTGCATCGTCTAGCGATGAATTCCAAGCGCTAACTCCACCGAAGAAGCTGTCTTTGGAAGAGTGTCTAGAGTTTGCTAGAGAAGACGAGTGTGTTGAGGTTACCCCTGAGGGTACTCGTATTCGTAAGGTTGAACTTGATGCCAACATTCGTGCCAGGAACACTTCTGCAAAGAAGCGCGCCAACGAAAACGCAATCTAGTTCTTTTTAGCTGGTTTCAAATACAGGTAGCTAACCGGAATCACATAAGCGAACCAAACTAAGGTTTCAAGCATTGACGGTGCAGATCTAAAGCTTATTGTTCCTCTGAGCAGAGTGTCGAGCGCGCCATCTCTTTCAATAATCGAAGAAACGTCATAGCTCGTCTGGGTTAGGTACGGAAACCAACCTATTTCTTGTAATTCGTGGACTCCGTAGGCGAGGATTCCAGCCGCAACGATAATCAAGAATGCGCCAGTGTATTTGAAGAATTTGCTTAGGTTGACCTTCAAAGCTCCTCGGTAGATTAGGTAGCCCAGAACTGCTGCTACCACTAGTCCTAGAATCGCTCCAAGAATCGGGTTAGTTTGCGCCCCGGTTGCCCTGCTGGCACTCCAGATAAAGACAGCGGTTTCAACACCTTCTCTAATTACGGCAAAGAAGGCCACTCCAACTAGGGCAAGTGTTGATGTGCTGGTAGCAGTGTCGATCTTTTTATGCAACTGAGCCTTGAGGCTGCGACTCTGTCTTGCCATCCAAAAGATCATCCAGGTGACAAAGAAAACAGCGATGATTGAAGCCAAACCGGCGATGATCTCGTTAGTACCTTCGGGGACAACTTGGATGAATTCAGCGATGGCTATACCAGCAAGAACCGAGGTCAGGACTGCCACTAGAACGCCCCAGAGGACCGCTCTAGCGCCTTTACTGTTGCCGGTTTTGATTAGGTAAGCAACCAAAATGCTTACGATTAGCGCTGCTTCTAGCCCCTCACGGAGGCCAATAAGGAAATTAGCTAGCAAAATTACCTTTCGCGATGGTTATCAGACCATTCGAAGTTAGGGTTACCTAACTAAATCTATCTCAACCTTTGAAAATGGTCAAGACTTACAAACTCTGAACTAAGGTTTTTCTTATGGCTAAACAATCCTTTGCGGCGAATCGCATCCTATTGGTGCACGCTCACCCAGATGATGAGAGTCTGCAGAGTGCACACATAATGGCCGATGCCATCGCTCGTGGCGCAGAAGTTTTCCTGCTTACCCTAACCAGAGGTGAGCGCGGTAAGGCAAAGCTTGAAGAACTAAAATCCCTAGAGGCAAACAAAGCGGCCATGGGTGCATTTAGATCTGGCGAACTAAAAAATGCCATGGCAACTTTAGGTGTTACCAATTTCAGGTTTGCTGGAACTAGAAGTTATCTAGACAGTGGAATGCGAATTGGCAACTTCGGCCAGCCAACCACGCCCCTAAATTTAGATTTGCTTTCTCTCTCAGCCGTTTCAACCGCTGTTATTTCAGATGACATCTATGAGGTCATGAAGGAATTCAAACCTGATGCGGTGATCACATATAACTCTCAAGGTGGCTATGGGCATCCAGATCACAAAAAAGCTCATGATTCAACAGCTATGGCGCTTCGTCGTTACAGAAAAAAAGTAAAAGGCAAGAAGCCCATGTTTTATGTAATTGCTGAACCTGGTGAGCGATCCACTTTTGCAATTGGTGGCTCTGATACGGCAGAACTGAAGAAAGCAGCATTACAGGCTCACGCCAGTCAGGTCACTATCCACAGAGACACTTACTCAGTTGCCGATGGTATCGCATTTAGATTTGATCACCCTGAAAAAATAAGAGCAGCCAGCCCTAACGTCCTACCTTGGTTCAAGCCAGCGATTAGAGCACTTTTTGGTTTACCACTTGGACTGCTTCTTGGCTATGCCGGCGCTTACGTGCATGGAATTTTAGGCAATAACCCGCAACACTCACAGCTAGGGCTTTACCTGGCACTTGGTGCAACTGCATCGATTACCTTCTATCTTCGTAGCTGGCGCAATAGCCGTGGTGCACTCTATTTGGTGAACTTGGGTTTGAGTATTGCGATCTGGTGGCTATCGAGGAATGAAACCTTCGGCGCTTTCATCGATAACGATAAATATGGCAATCGATACGTCATGTTCTCATTACTTATCTGCGCTGTTGCAGCCATCTTCCCCAAAATTGAATTAGCTAAGTGGCGCGCTCGTTCAAGACGCACTCACCTATAGAGAGATAATTAGAGAGAGCTGTAAAGGAAAACTTCAAGTGACTTATGTAATTGCCCTCCCGTGTGTTGATGTCAAAGACAAGGCATGTATTGCCGAATGTCCAGTTGACTGTATCTACGAGGGTGACCGCATGCTTTATATCCACCCGGATGAGTGTGTTGACTGTGGCGCTTGTGAGCCGGTTTGCCCTGTTGAAGCTATCTATTACGAAGATGATTTACCCTCACAGTGGGCTGACTATTACAAAGCCAACGTTGAATTCTTTAATGAAGTTGGTTCACCTGGTGGAGCAGCGAAGGTTGGTCCTATTGCCGGTGACCATCCGGTAGTTAGCGTGCTGCCTCCTCAAGGCGAATAATCCATGTTCACCGGATTGCCAGAATATCCTTGGCAGAAACTAAAGCCATACCGTGCAATTGCAGAAAAGCATGAAAAAGGAATTATTGATCTAAGTGTCGGTTCTCCTGTGGACCCAACTCCAGAAGTAATTCAAAAAGCTTTAGACAGTTCAACTAATGCACCCGGTTACCCAGCTACCTTTGGCTCTTTAGAATTCCGTGAAGCAGTTGTTGAATGGTTCAAAAGAAGAAGAGGTGTAACCCTAACTTCCGATCAGGTAATGCCAAACATTGGTTCGAAAGAATTCATCTCATTCTTGCCACTAATGCTTGGCTTGACTAAAGGTGACGTCGTTATTCAACCTTCTGTTGCATACACCGCTTACGTTGTTGGTGCAGCTCTCTGTGGTGCAGAAATAATCTCAGAAGATGATCCAGCTAAATGGCCAGCTAACACCAAATTGGTTTGGCTTAACTCGCCAGGTAACCCTGATGGTCGAGTACTTGATGCGACTGAACTAAAAGCTGC
>JAEMTJ010000021.1 GCA_016462375.1 Rhodoluna sp.
ATGCCTCATCTAAAGCTTCAAGACTTCGGTCAGCAAGCTCATTAATCATTCGCTCAGTTTTATCCAGGGCACCTGATTCCTTGATCAATTGCTGCATGAATTCAATCTGCTGATTCTCTAATTCTCTGCTGGTAAGCAACTCCTCAAAGGCATCACTCATTGAAGTTGACCTAGCTGCAAGTGACTGCTTAGTCAGTGCGACCAAAACTGTTCTTTTCCCTTCACGTAAGTCATCTCCAGCTGGTTTGCCGGTGACACTTGGATCACCAAAAACACCGAGAATGTCATCTCTTAGTTGGAATGCGATACCTAACGGAATTCCAAAGGAAGTAAAGGAGTTCAGGGTTGCTTGATCAGCTCCCGCGAATGCTGCACCAATTCTTAGCGGAGCTTCGATGGAGTATTTTGCGGTCTTGTAGAGAATGACTTTCTCAGCTCTGCCAACAGCCTCTGAGAGTGATCTGGTTGCCGCCGCATTTTCTTCAAGCACATCTAGATACTGACCAGCCATCACCTCAACTCGCATAAGGCTGAACTCATCGCGACAGGCACTCTCAATTTCTCGAGTAGGGGAGTGCAGCAGAGCGTTACCAAAGATTTCGCTAGACCAGCCCAGCATCAGATCTCCAACTAAAACAGAGCCTGCAACGCCGAAACGTTCCGGACTCCCAGCCCAAGCTTTCTCAGCGTGGAGCGTTTCAAAGCGTTTATGAATAGCAGGTGCGCCTCTGCGAGTGTCTGATTGGTCTAAGAGATCATCATGAACTAAAGCTGCCGCATGGAACATTTCAAGAGAAGCAGCGATGCCAGCGATGGCAGCTTCAGATTCGGCAACCTCAGCTTGGCTCTGCTGGTGAAGTGAATGACTGAGCGCGCTGCGCCAAGCCCAATAGCAGAAGAGGGCTCTAAATCGTTTTCCACCTTGCAAAAGGCTCTGGGTGAAATCCACAACGGGCACTAAATCAGCAGAAATAGCCTCAAAATCCGAACGCTGCTTATGGCAGAAAGAGTCAAGATTCTCTTGAACCTGGTTTAGAAGTAATTCTGAGGATTTCACTGGAATAGCCTAACTTGGCAAAACCGTTTAGCATTAAAGCCTAGGTCTGGAGGATTCCGTGGGTTTATCAGAACAAGAGCAAAAAGTACTCGAAGAGCTCGAGCGCCAGCTAACTGGTTCAAAAGAACCGAAGGCGAAAGTTTCCGCTAGTCCGGAAACTCCAACCAAGTACGCCAGGATGCTCGTCTTGGGTTCAACCCTGGT
Organism: Rhodoluna sp.; assembly: GCA_016462375.1. GTDB lineage: Bacteria > Actinomycetota > Actinomycetes > Actinomycetales > Microbacteriaceae > Rhodoluna. Next base: position 1,262 of record JAEMTJ010000021.1, read on the forward strand.
GATTATTGGCCTTGCTCTGATGATTTTTGCCACCAGTGCCCATGTGATCTGGTTTGGCGTTATCGCCTTTATGGCCATGCTAATTGGGCTCTATCTAGTGAGCCAAAACTGGTCATCCCGTGCAATTCGGGTAGCCAAGTCCGCTTCTGACAAATCGAAACAGACAAATAAGTCCTCTGGAAGCTTTTTTCAAGACCGTTGGGATCAGCGCAACGAAGGTAAATAAGCCCCATCTTCATCCCCTGAACAGCTGATATTTAGCCTCGGCAAGATGCCGAGGCTTTTTTCTGCCTGATTTTTCTGAAAAAAATAAAAAAACAGGATTTTCCCTCCACTTTTTGCCCCTTGTGAAATAAGCCCAAGACACGCCAAAATAGATTTCTACGCGCAAAATGTTGCAGTTTGTGGATGAAAGTGGTGTAATGTGGAGAGAAGTAATCAGAGTCCAATGAGGAAGGGAGACAGCGATGTTTATCGGTACTAGCTATCCCAAATTGGACGAGAAGTTTCGACTAATCTTGCCTGCTAAATTTCGTGACCGTCTGGCCGGCGGGATTGTCCTAGCTAAGAGCCAGGAACGCTGTTTGGCCATATACACCAAGGCTCAATACGAAGCGAACTTCGCTCAAATCACAAACGGAGTAACTATAGGAACTCCTGAATACCGGAACCTAAAGCGCTTCTTCTTTGGACCAACTGATGATCAGACTCCAGATGGCCAGGGCCGCATCTTGATTACTCAGGATCTTCGTGAATGGGCCAACCTTGGAAGAGAACTTATCGTTACCGGTGTTGGCACTCACCTTGAAATTTGGAACCCAACCGACTATGCAGCCTTGATGACCGCTAATTCCGATGCTTTTGCAAATTTCAGCGCGGGGGAGGTGAACCTCAATTAGTTCCTAGTTTCTAATCTCCAGCTATTTGGCTTGTGGCTTTCTTCCCCGATGCCAGAACGCAAATGGATGGGGTTTAGGAACTAGGACAAAGAGAAATAAAGATGACAGAGATTTCATCACTCCACAAGCCAGTTTTACTAGAGCGCTGCATCGAAGTTTTAGGTGAAGCGCTCAACAGCGATTCAGCAATTCTGGTTGATGGCACTTTGGGTCTCGGTGGGCACAGCGAAGCCTTCCTGCAACGCTTCCCAAAGCTCACGCTCGTTGGAATAGATCGCGACGAGAATGCTTTGAAGCTTGCCGGTGAGCGACTTGCCCCTTTTGCAGACAGAATTCACCTAGTTCAAGCGGTATACAGCGAGATTCCAGAAGTGCTAGAAGAACTTGGACTAAATCTTGCCGATGCCGTGCTATTAGACCTCGGTGTTTCATCAATGCAGCTAGATGAGCGTGACCGCGGATTTGCTTACTCATTCGATGCGCCACTGGATATGAGAATGGATAAAAGCGCCGATTTAACGGCTGCTGTTGTTTTAAATGAATACGCTGAAGCAGATCTTGCAGATATTTTCAAAAGCTTCGGTGAAGAGCGTTATGCCAAGTTGATTGCCAAGCAAATAGTCAAGGTTAGAAGCGCACAACCATTTGCCATGAGCAAACAACTAACCGACATCATTGCCAAGATTGTTCCTTTTATCCCTGGCAAGAGTTCTGGTCACCCAGCGAAGCGTGTTTTTCAAGCACTGCGGATTGAGGTTAACAGCGAACTAGAAATTCTTGCAGAAACTATCCCAGCCGTAATTGAATCACTTCGCATCGGCGGACGAGTTGTAGTGCTTTCTTACCAGTCGCTTGAAGACCGCATCGTCAAGCAGGCACTGGTTGCCGCATCAACTTCTTCCGCACCTATCGAATTACCAATCGAACTTGAAGAACACGCTCCTGTTCTGCGTTTGGTAGTTCGTGGTGCAGAAAAAGCCTCGGAACAAGAAATTCAAGAGAACCCAAGATCGGCCTCCGTAAGACTACGCGCCGCTGAGAAAATAAGGAAAGCAGCATGAGCGTCGTAAGAGCCATTCAGCCAATTCGTTCAATCGCCCCTAGAAGACACCTGCGTCCAGTGCCCGCGGCCACATCTGGCCGAGTTGCCACTGCTCCAATAACTTCCTCTAGAACCAGCGCATTCGCTCTTCTTCGCACGCTTAGCCCCAAGATTCTTGTTGGTGTGGTGCTAATCACTCTGCTGAACCTTTCTCTAAGCTCACTCTCAAACGCCTCAATCTACACAATCTCGCAGTTGAAAAAGGAAACCGCAACATTAGGAACCCAGGCTCAGATCATCAACCAGCAGGTCGCTTCATTGCGTTCACCACAGAACCTAGCTAATAGCGCTCTGGCTCTAGGCATGGTTGTCAACTCAAACCCTATTTTCCTAAGCGTCAAGCAGTCAAAAATCTTTGGTAATTCATCGACAGCGTCAGTGGGCAATTCTCATCTTTCGAGTAACCTCATCGCGAACGCTGTATTAATCACGAAGAGCAACCCGAGCAAATTCGCGGCTTCCCAAAAAGCACAAATTGATGTTCCAACTGTTTCGAGTGTCAAGACCAAAAAAAGCTCAAATGTCCAAGTAGTTTTGCCAAGTGACGGCATTCCAGCCTCACCAACTCACTAAGAACTAGGTAGGGGCATAAAGGTGTTCAACGAAGGAACCTTTAAGCGTCATAGGAATCTCAACATTGTTGTCCTCCTAGTGTTGCTAGCCTTTATTGCTCGCTTGACCTGGTTTCAAATATATGCAGCTCCCGGCTTCAGAGATGAAGCCAAACAAGCAATTGAAGTGACTAAGACTATTGAGGCTGTTCGAGGCGATATTGTCGATAGCCAAGGAAACATTCTTGCCACGACGATCTTTACCTGGGATGTAAACATCGATCCGGTGAACGTAGGTCCGGTAACCCTAGATATCGAAGGTAAGCAGACCGCCTTTAGCAAAGAAGAAATCACCACCTACCTTGCGACAATTCTTAATGTTGACCCCGCAAAAATTCTTGCAAAGATGACTGGTATTGGTCGTTACGCAAACCTCAAGAAGTCTGCAACTGCGACACAGTTCACTCAGCTAAAGAATTTAGAAATCCCTTGGCTCTACTTTGATAGAAAACAAACTCGGTATTACCCGCAGGGAGCGGTAGCTGGAAACCTCGTTGGCTTCATGAGTTCTGATGGATCTGCACTTGCAGGCATTGAAAGAACAATGAATAGTTGTCTTGCCGGCAACGCTGGCAAAGAAACTTATGAGCAGGGTGCAGACCTAATCAAGATTCCTTCTTCGATTCGAACCATAACTCCAGTGCGAGACGGTTCCGATGTTGTCCTGACTATCAACTCAGATTTGCAGTATGCAGCTCAGCAGGAAGTAGCCGCAACTGTCAAACGTCTAAATGCAGATTGGGCAAGTGCAATCGTGATTGAAGTTTCAACTGGAAAGATTTTGGCTGCTGCTGAAGCGCCAACGGTAGATCCGAACAAACCAGGGGCTGTCAGGTCACAGAATCGTGCAAGCAGAATATTTCAAACCGCCTTTGAACCCGGCTCTATTTTGAAACCAGTTGCAGCATCTACAGCGATTGATGTTGGTAAAGCAACACCGCTAACTCATGTAATTGCACCGCAGAGTCTTCGCATGCCGTGGGGTCAATACATCAACGATTCGGAACTGCATGCTCCAGAGAAATTAACGCTCACCGGTGTCTTAACGCAGTCATCGAATACCGGCATAGTCCAAATCGGCGGCAAGGTTGACTCTGCAACTCGTTATGAATACATGAAGAAATTCGGTATGGGTGACAAGACTGGTGTCAACTTCGAAGGTGAATCATCTGGAGTTCTGAAAAATTACAAGAACTGGGACAAGATGACCGACAAAGTTGTTATGTTCGGTCAAGGTGTTTCCTTAACTCCTATTCAAACTGCAGACATCTTCCAAACCTTTGCCAACAAGGGTGTCCGAGTATCACCACTACTCATTTCAGGTTGCCAAGACAGAAATGGAAACCTAGATCCAACTGAAGTTGAGAGTCCAGTGCGAGTGCTGTCTGAAAGTACCGCAGCACAAACCATGGAAATGCTAGAAAAAGTTGTTGAGAAGGGCCCTATCGGAAGAACTGCAAGGATCTATGGTTACCGAGTGGCCGGTAAAACTGGAACAGCTCAGATTGCTGAAGGCAAAGGATATGGAAGGCTGCACGCCGTTTCATTTGTTGGGATTGCTCCAGCTGAAAACCCAAAGTATGTGGTGGCTGTTACCGCCTATAAATCTCGTAACATCAGTAACTCTTTGGGTGCTACTCCAGGGTTTGTCGCTGTCATGAAGCAAGTGCTTAAGACTTATGGCGTTCCACCGTCAACCACCAAATCTAAAAACATCCCGACGGGCTGGAGATAATGGAATCTAAACAATCCATTCCGCCAATCCTGAGACCGGATTTCGTTAATCCAATCGCGCTTGGGGATATTGCAGAACGCTTCGGTTTACAGCTTTCCAAAGAACAAGCTTCGCTAACTGTCTCGGGCATCAGCATGAATACCGGTGATCTTCGCTCTGGAGATTTATTTGTGGCAATGCCAGGTCAAAAGAATCATGGTGCAAATTTTCTTGCTAAAGCTATTGAGCTTGGTGCGGTAGCGGTAGTAACTGACTCAGCGGGAATGAAAATTATTGGTGTGGCAGAGATACCTTGCATGGTTTTGGAACAACCAAGAAAGCATTTGGGTGAACTTGCTGCATTTGTCTATGGCAATACCGAAGGAAATGTTCCAACTCTCTTTGCGACAACCGGAACAAACGGAAAGACTTCAACCACCTACTTGCTAGAAGCAATTCTGAGACAGGTGGGCAGAACCACAGGTCTCACTTCCACTGCTGAACGTCACATCGCAGGTGAAGTAATTGTTAGCCGACTTACAACACCTGAATCTCCTGAGATGCAAGCTTTAGTGGCCAGAATGCGCGAACGAGGCGTCACTGATGTTGCCATTGAAGTCTCTGCTCAAGCATTAACACAATTGCGCGTTGATGGTCTTCACTTCGATGTTGCAGGCTTTACGAACCTCAGCCACGATCACTTCGATGACTACGGGGGTTTCGAGTCCTATCTAAAAGCCAAAGCTGAACTTTTCACTAAGAACAGAGCAAAGCAGGCTGTCGTTTGCTTGGATACAGCATTTGGAAATCAAATCGTTCAACTCATTGAAGTTCCAGTAGCTACTATCGCAAGCAACGACTCAATCGCCGCTGATTGGCACGTTGGAGTCCTTGAAGAACTTCCCGGAGTTACTAAATTTCAACTTATTGGACCTAATGATCAAGTTCTGCAAAGTTCGGTTCCTATCATTGGCGCGCACATGGCGGCTAACGCAGGGTTGGCAATAGTTATGGCCGTTACGGCCGGCTACGCCTTTACAGACATCAAGAGAGCAATCTCAAAAGGGATAGACGCATACTTACCAGGTAGGACTGAGTTGATATCGCCCGTTGGTGCCCCTGCCGTTTACGTTGACTTTGGACACAGCCCAGATGCTTTTCTAAACACGTTGGCTGCAGTTCGCAAAGTTACCTCTGGAAAAGTAGTGATGCTTTTTGGAGCAGACGGTGATCGCGACCCGTCAAAGCGAAAAGACATGGCAAGGGTGGCAGCTGCCGGCTGCGACATTTTGGTCGTAACGGACCATCATCCAAGATTTGAAGACCCAGCATCGATTAGAAAAACTTTGGTTGAAGCTGCAAGGGCGTTTAGACCAGAACTTGAGATTCTGGAAGTTTCACCGCCAGAAGCCGCCATACGCGCAGCTGTAAAACTGGTTGAACCTGGTGACTCAATTCTTTGGGCAGGCCCGGGCCATCAGGATTATCGCGATATCGAGGGCGTAAGAACCCCATACTCAGCCAGGGCAGAAGCAAAGAAAGCCCTTACCGAAGCGGGGTATCCGTGCTGAAGTTAAGTGTTTTGGAGATAGCTCGAATTGTCTCCGCGGAGGTTTTTGGAAACGGCGAGGTTGCTATCTCCGCAAGCGTAGAGACTGATTCTCGTAAGATCACTCACGGTTCCCTGTTTGTTGCAAAACGTGGTGAAGTTACCGACGGTCACTTATTTATCGACAGTGCAATCGAAAATGGAGCAGTGGCGGTATTGGTGGAACATCGAGTCCAACAGGACATTCCACAATTAGTCGTTGCAGATGTTGTAAAGGCATTGGGGCTGCTTGCAATGTATGTTGTGGCAGAGGTTAAGTCAAAGGGGAAACTTCAAGTTATTGGTGTCACTGGATCGAATGGAAAAACTACTACCAAGAATATGCTTCGGGAGATTCTGTCTAATAGTGGATCGACCGTTTCGCCAGAGGAATCTTTCAACAACGAAGTTGGCGCACCATATTCGATGTTGAAGATTAACGAACAAACTAATTATCTAGTTGTTGAACTGGGTGCTGGCGGCCCCGGCAGCATTCGATATCTAACACAAATGTGTAATCCAGATATCGGAATAGAACTAAAGGTAGGGCTTGCGCATGCTGGCGAATTTGGTGGCATTGAAAACACTACAAACATAAAGGCAGAACTTGTCGAGGAGATTTCTGCAGACTCTATTGCCTTACTAAATATTGATGACACTAGAGTCATGCAAATGCAACCTCGAACTAAAGCAAGAATTGTATCGTTTGGCACAAATAAAGACGCGATGTATCGGGCAACAGATATTTCAGGCTCGATAGTAGGAACCAGTTTTAACTTCCACAGTCCAAAACATCTTCCCGTAAAAGTACAACTTCGTATTTTGGGGGAGCATCATGTTTATAACGCGCTAGCTTCCCTTGCCTCCGCAGATTTACTTGGGTTAGATATCTCTTCAGCAATTACAGCTCTAGAGTCTATGCAGATAGCTGAGCGCTGGAGGATGGAACTGGGTTACCGAAGTGATGGTCTGACCGTCATAAACGACGCATATAACGCCAGCCCTGAGTCGGTAAGGGCTGCTCTGCAAACTCTGGCAGAGCTAGGCAGACAATCCGGTAAGAAGACCGTAGCTGTCATCGGTGAGATGGCTGAGCTGGGTGAGTATTCGGTAGCTGAGCACGATGCTATCGGCAGAGTAGTTGTTCGACTGAATCTCGGTCAACTGGTTGTTGTCGGATCTAAGGCCAAGATGGTCCACATGGGTGCGTCCCTTGAGGGCTCTTGGGATGGTGAATCAAAGTATTTCGAGCAAATCTCCGAGGCAGAAGCCTATCTGCGTGAAATGCTTACAGGTGAAGAGATTGTCCTAGTGAAGTCCTCTAAGTCTGCGAATCTGCGCTACTTGGGTGACTCCCTGTTGGAGGAAAACAAATGAGAGCACTCCTACTTGCAGGCTTTGCCGGTCTAGTCCTCTCATTGATCCTGACCCCAACATTAATTTGGTTTTTCAAAAAGATTGGTTGGGGTCAAGTTATTCGAGTTGATGGTCCCGAAGCGCACCATACTAAGCGCGGAACGCCTAGCATGGGTGGAATTGCCATCATTCTCAGTTCTTTGGCCGCCTACTTCATCGGCAAGCTATACAACCATGAGACTCCAACGTATTCAGCTTTGCTAGTAATTTTCATGATGGTCGGGCTGGGCTTAGTCGGATTTGTTGACGATTTACTCAAAGTGAGAAGACAAAATAGTGCAGGTCTTTCTGGGCTGATGAAGATCATTGGCCAGGGTGTAGTAGCGACGGTCTTTGCTTGGGCTTCGCTTCAAGACGTTGATGCAGCTGGTTTAAGTCCTGCGTCAAGCAAGGTTTCTATTTTTAGAGATACTGATTTTGACTTATTACACATTGCTCCTAGTAGCTGGGGAGATGTGGCCATTTGGATTGGCGCAATTGCATTCCTGTTCTGGATTTATCTTCTGGTGGCAAGTTCATCCAATGGGGTGAATCTCACCGATGGTTTAGATGGTTTAGCCAGCGGCTCTCTAGTGATGTCTATCGGAGCTTTTGCAGTTATCGGTTTTTGGAAATTCAACCAAGCCTGCGATCTAACAAACCTAAGCCCGAACTGTTACGACACCAGAGATCCATTGGATCTAGCGGTAATCGCTGCGGCTATAGTCGGAGCGTTGATCGGTTTCCTTTGGTTCAATACCAACCCAGCTCAAATATTTATGGGTGATAGTGGTTCACTAGGGCTAGGTGGCGCACTGGCTGCACTCGCAATTCTTTCTAGAACCGAGATTTTGTTACTTCTTGTTGGCGGTTTATTTGCTATCGAAGCGGGATCAGTCATTTTGCAGAGAAGCGTTTTCAAAATAACAAAGTGGACTACAGGTAAACCTCGAAGAATTATTTTGATGAGCCCGCTGCACCATCACTTTGAAGAAAAGGGCTGGAACGAAGTCACAGTAGTGGTCAGGTTCTGGATTATCTGTGGATTACTAGTGCTTGCAGGAATCGGCTTGTTCTATGTTGAGTGGATCTACGGCTCAGTTGCATGAGTAATCTAGCTCAACTAAACAGTTGGCATGCCGACTGGAATAATCTCAGGGTCTTGGTTTACGGACTTGGGGTATCCGGCTTCTCGGCAGCGGACACTTTGCATGAACTTGGCGCAGATGTATTAGTTGTCGCAGATAAGGCTGATGACAAACTTGTCGATGTCTTAGATGTGTTGGGTGTGAAACATCACATCGGTGAAGAAATCAGTCAAACTATCAAACTGGTAAAAGAATTTAGCCCTGAACTAGTTATTGTCTCTCCTGGGATTAGACCTGAAAATCCGCTCCTTCTAGAGGCAGCATCTCTTGATGCAGAAATCTGGACAGAGATCGATCTTGCTTGGCGAGTTCGGGATAAGCATGGAAAAGCTTCTCAATGGCTATGTATTACCGGCACAAATGGAAAAACTACGGTAACCCAACTTGTTGAAGCGATGCTTCTAGCTGGAGGTATCAAGGCTGCCTCATGCGGAAACATCGGAATTCCAATTCTTGATGTGGTTAGGGATCCGGCAGCTTTTGAAGTATTAGTTGTTGAACTGAGCAGTTTTCAGTTGCACTACCTAGGCCACATTGAGCCCCTGGTCAGCGCTGTACTAAACATCGCGGATGATCACTTAGATTGGCACGGTTCTCTCGATTCTTACGCGCAAGCTAAAGCAAAGGTTTATAACAACACAAGTGTCTGTTGCCTCTACAACGCCGGGGATAAAAAGACCGAACAGCTGGTGGCAAAATCCTTAGGATCCGAGAAGGCTCAGGCGGTTGGCTTCACAGTGAACACCCCTGCCCCAAATGAAGTCGGTTGGGTTGAGAATCTATTGGTTGATAGGGCATTTATCCAGGATCCAGCAGTTGCTGAAGAATTGGCAACTCTTGAAGACCTCGTGAAGATTGCAGTAATTGCTCCTCACCTAATGGCCAACGTAGCGGCTGCGGCAGCGATTGCCCGCGCAATCGGTGTGCAAAGTGCAGAAATCAAAGCTGCGCTTCAAAGCTTTGCTTTAGATTCTCATCGAATTGAGCTGGTACTTGAGCAAGATGGTATTCGCTGGGTAAATGATTCCAAGGCAACAAATCCGCATGCAGCAGCAGCAGCTCTTGCCACCTTCGAATCAGTTGTCTGGGTAGTGGGTGGATTACTCAAAGGCGTTGACATCGCTCCGCTAGTCAAGAAATACGTCGGCAGAATTAAGACTGCAATTATTATCGGCGACGACAGAGCCCATGTTGTTCAAGCATTTGAAGAGCACGCACCCCAAATACCGATATTTGAGATAACATCCTCAGCCGAATTGGTGATGCAGGAGGTCATCCGGATTGCCAAGGCTCATGCCACAGCTGGCGACGTTGTCCTGCTAGCGCCAGCCGCCGCTTCGATGGATCAATTTCTCGACTATGCAGATCGAGGTAACGCCTTCGCGAAGGCAATCGAACAAGGGGTAAGTAAACACCATGGCTAGTCAGTCGAGAACAACCAAGCAATCCAAAGTCAATCTCTCTGGTTTTGGTAATTTCTTAAAAAATCCAGTCAAGTCATCAATTTTCTGGTTTGACCGCTATTTTCTTCACCAGAGCAAACTGTTCTACCGTCTGGTGATGCTTGTCTTACTTTTGGTTGGTTTTGGTTTGATGACTGTTTTCTCGTCATCGAATGTTGTCGCTATTAAGCAGAGCGGCAATCCTTTCAGTGGAGTGGGCAGCCAGCTGACCTTTGCAATTATTGGTTTGTTTTTAATGGTTTTCTTTTCAACCCGATCAATTCAGTGGCTTGAATCAGTTTCTAAATTGGCCTTCTACGGAGGTCTTCTGTTGCAACTGTTGGTTATGGTTCCTGGTGTCGGTGTTTCAGTTGGAGGTAACACCAACTGGATCAGAATCTTAGACCAGACCATTCAACCTTCTGAGTTTCTGAAGATTGGTTTAGTTCTGTATCTAGCGCATCTGTTGAGTAAACATAGGGATGAGCTTTGGGATTTTCAAACCGGCCCTAAACAGGTCATGCTTGCCGGTTTCGGTGCAGCTGGTTTAGTTTTCTTTACCTCAAGGGACATGGGAACTGCCTTAGTTTTTCTAGTTATCGTTTTAGGCATGTCTTATTTGGCAGGAATGCCGTCTCAACACTTCAATAAATTTCTGTTAATTACATTCGGTGGTGTCTTGCTTGGAGCACTATCAAGTCCTTCTAGAATGGTGCGCATCATTGCCTTCTTCCAGCAGGGGCAATCAACTGTTGACGGTGCTGACTGGCAGGTCAAACATGGAATCTGGGCTTTGGCCAATGGTGGATTATTTGGTGTTGGACCCGGCAACTCAACTTTGAATTGGGGTTGGATTCCTGAAGTTGAAAATGACTTTATATTTGCCAACATTGCTGAGGAGTGGGGAATGCTAGGAGCACTCTTGGTTTTGTTCTGCTTCTTACTGCTGGGTAAATATATTCGCAAGGTTGCCCAGAATAACAATTACGCTTTTGCTTCACTGGCTGCTACCGGCGTCATGCTGTGGATACTTCTTCAAGCTCTTATAAACATCGCTGTGGTTCTTCACTTGCTTCCAGTTCTTGGTGTTCCTCTGCCTTTGATCTCTAAAGGTGGTTCCTCGATTGTTGCGGTACTGATGGCACTGGGTGTAGTTCTTGCATTTGAACGTGTGCAAGCCCCTTTAGCGAGCAGTGCTAAAACAAGATGACTCGTTATCTCCTAGCCGGTGGTGGCACAGCAGGTCATGTGAATCCTCTACTTGCCCTAGCTGACGCAATCAAAACTCAGTCTGGAGATAATCAACTCTGGGCACTTGGCACAGTTGAGGGGCTAGAGTCTCGTCTCGTTCCAGAGCGCGGTTTCGAACTATTGACTATTGATCGACTGCCTATGCCTCGGAAATTCAATGGCTACGCCTTTGCTTTCCCATTCAAATTTGCAAAAGCTGTTCGTCTGGTACAGCAATACATCAAACAGAATCAAATCGATGTTGTTGTTGGTTTTGGAGGTTACGCTAGCGCTCCTGCATATCGTGCTGCCAAAACTCTCAAAATTCCATATGTAGTTCATGAGGCCAATGCTTTGGCCGGCTATGCAAACAGAGTTGGTGCTAGAAACGCTGCTGCCGTTGCAATCACATTCGCGAACACTAAGCTTCCTAAAGCGACACTGACTGGGTTACCGTTGCGCAAGGAAATCGTTGAACTGACAAAAACTGATCACCGGGTGCAAGCAAATCAATTCTTTGGTTTGGATTCTAAACTCACCACCTTACTGGTGACCGGTGGGTCTCTCGGAGCGCGAACAATAAATGAAACCATTGAGAAATCAAGGACACTGCTTGAGGCTGCGGGAATTCAAGTCATTCACATAGTTGGAGATCGAGCTGGTTTAGAAAATCTAAGTGTTGGTGGTTATCGTCGTATTTCTTATTGCTCCAGGATGGAGTTAGCTATAGCTGCCGCTGATTATGCTGTTGCACGATCAGGGGCGGCAACTGTTTCTGAATTCACAGCAGTTGGTTTGGCTGCGATATTCGTTCCCTACCCAGTTGGAAATGGTGAGCAGAGACTAAATGCAGAACAAGTAGTTTCAGCTGGGGGCGCGATGCTGGTTGCTGACCAAGATTTCACACCAGAGTATGTAGCGAGCACATTAATTCCGCTTCTCAGCAATAAAAAAGCCGTTACAGCTATGCAGGAGAAGTCAAAATCAGTTGGGATTGTGAATGGTTCAGAAGACCTCTTGAAACTTGTAAATGGCGTGTTGTATTGATGTCCATTTGATTCTCCAACCTAGTCTTATTCTCGAACCTTAGGAATTTATGACGATCAAACCCGATTATTCTCAGCCGGTGCCAGAGCATCTAGGCAAGGTGCACTTCATTGGCATCGGTGGATCAGGCATGAGCGGAATTGCCAGGATGCTAATAAGAGCTGGCCATGTCGTCACAGGCAGTGACGTCCGAGAATCGGGCAACATCACAGAACTTCGAAAACTAGGTGCGTTTGTAAGCATCGGCCATGATGCAAACAACCTAGGAGATTGCGACACGGTTGTCGTTACATCAGCGCTTTGGCCAACAAACCCAGAGTATCTGCTTGCTCAAGAGAAAAATCTCCCTATTCTGCATAGATCCCAAGCACTTAAGTATTTAACCGAGGGTAAGAAATTGATCTCCATTGCCGGCGCTCACGGTAAGACCACAAGCACGGGAATGGTTGTAACTGGTTTGCGAGCTTTAGGCGAGGATCCTAGTTTCGTGAATGGCGGGGTTATTGCTGCCTATGGCAAATCTGCTGAAGGGGGGAGTTCGAATCTATTTGTTATTGAAGCAGATGAATCTGATGGCTCATTCCTTCATTACAAGACCTCTATTGCCCTTATAACCAACGTAGATCCAGATCACCTAGATCACTATGGTTCGCTTGAGAACTTTGAAGCTGAATTCGCTCGCTTCGCTAACGGTGCATCAGATTTTGTTGCCATAAGTGCGGACGATCAAGGTTCTGTCCGTGTCTCAAAGCTTCTAAATAGTAAGAAGATTATTCGATTTGGGTTCGCATCTGATGCGGAGGTTAGATTGCATTCGGTAGATGCAACTGGCCCACAGGTAAGTTTTACTGTCTCTTTTGCAGGGACTGACTATCACGCGGTACTAACTATTGCAGGGGAGCACAATGCCCTTAATGCCGCCGGGGCTTTTGCTGTCTTAGTTGGCCTGGGTTTTGACCCGAAAGCTTCACTTGCGGCTATTGCAACATTTTCTGGTACCGAGAGAAGATTTGAATTGCATGGTGAATACCGTGGTGTGAAAGTCTATGACGACTTTGCTCATCACCCGACTGAGGTGAGTGCAGCGCTTAAAGGAGCACGAGCCGTTGTTGGTTACGGTCGACTAATTACAGTGTTCCAACCTCATCTTTACAGTCGCACCAAGTTATTTGCCAAAGAGTTTGCTCAAGCACTAGCCGCTAGTGATGAGGTAGTTGTCTTAGACATCTATGCAGCCAGAGAGGACCCTGAACCTGGGGTGACAGGCGCACTAATTGCTGATTTATTTATAGAACAAAATCGTATGCACTATGTTCCAATCTGGGATGACGTCCCGGCCGTGGCGGCCAGCATTGCTAGGCCGGGGGATTTCATTATTACTATGGGCTGCGGTGATGTGTACCGACAGGTGCCTGGAATACTTCAAGCTTTAGAGAAATAAATGCGTCCACCCAAGAGTCGTTATTCATCGCCATCCAACAAAGGTGGCAGGCCAAAGCCTAAGAAGGCTAAGCAAAGCTCTGCTTCTTTAGCAGCAAGGTTTAAGCGTGCACCCCATGATCGAGTTGGAATAAAAGAGGCAAGAAGGTTTACCAAGGAGAATCCGACTCGGAAATATTTTTTTAGAAGCCTCATGGTTGCAGTTTCAGTGCTGGTGATTCTTGTTTTGGCGACAACTTTTACCCCGTTGCTAGCAATTGACAAGATTATTGTTTCTGGCGAATCAAGGATTTCTGAGAAACAGATGCAGAATGTCTTGAAGAAGTACGTCGGAACGCCACTGACTACGATCAATGAAGCAGCGGTAGCTGCAGACCTAAGGGGCTTTCCAATTATCGAGAGCATCGCGCTGGTAAGCCGCCCACCACACACTTTAGAAATACGTGTCAAAGAGCGGACACCAATTGCCATAGTTGTTCAGAACGGAACACAGTATCTTTATGATCCGGCTGGGGTCAAATTAGGCCAGGCTAGGGGAAATGAGAAACTTCCAACGGTGATTGTCACTGGAAACCCAAGAAATTCGACAACCTACAAGCAAGCAATAGACGTTATTCTTGCCCTTCCGCTTCAGCTACTTGATCGCGTCGCATACATTCAAGCCAAGACGAGGGACAACGTGACCTTGAGGCTCAGGGGATCTTCAGCTCAGAACATTATTTGGGGTGATTCAGAGAACTCGATCCTGAAATCAAAAGTCCTCAAGACACTATTGCTAAAGACCCCGACCAATATTCGAGCTACTTTCGATGTCTCTTCGCCACTGACTCCGAGTGTGATCAAATAACTTCTTTTAGACACACCAGCGCATTTACGGAGAAAACATCGTTTTAGCGTTTAGTTTCTTGGCGCTAGTACATTTGTCTAGATTCTTTAACCTTCAACAGGAGGTTTAGGGTTGGGCAAATCTAGGTAATTCGGAGGAAGAAAATGTCAGACCAAATGCTCAATAACTTCTTAGCAGTTATTAAGGTCGTCGGAGTAGGTGGTGCCGGTGGTAACGCTGTCAACCAGATGATTGAGAAGGGGCTTCGTGGAGTTGAATTCATTGCAATCAACACCGATGGTCAGGACTTACTGAAATCAGAAGCACACGTAAAGCTTGAAATTGGTGGATCAAACACCAAGAGCCTAGGCGCTGGCGCAGATCCTGAAGTTGGTAGACGCGCAGCAGAAGATCACGTAGATGAAATTGCTGAAGTCTTACGCGGGGCCGACATGGTGTTCGTATCAGCGGGTGAAGGTGGCGGAACTGGGACCGGCGCTGCTCCAGTAGTTGCAAGAATTGCCAGGCAATCGGGTGCACTTACCGTTGGTGTAGTTAGCCGTCCATTTGATTTCGAAGGTCGTCGCAGAGCTGAGAACGCTCAAGCTGGAATTGATCTGCTTCGTGCGGAAGTTGACACCCTAATCATTGTTCCGAACCAAAAACTTATTGAACTTAAAGACGAAGAGTTGTCATTCCAGGATGCATTCAGCATGGCCGATGATGTTCTTCGTGCTGGCGTCCAGGGCATTTCCGATCTAATCACTGAGCCAGGTTTCATTAACCTTGACTTTGCCGACGTCAAGTCTGTTATGCAGGGTGCCGGAACTGCACTTATGGGTATCGGTATTGCTAAGGGTGAAGATCGTGCAATTCGTGCAGCGGAACAAGCAATCAACCATCCACTACTTGAATCAAGCATCGACAACGCTCGTGGCGTGCTTATTCAATTTGCAGCAGCATCGAACATGAAACTTGCTGAAGTTAATGAAGCAGCGCGTTTAATTCAAGAAGTTGTGCACCCAAGTGCAAACATCATCTTCGGAACTTCTATTGATAATGCTCTCGGTGATGAGATGCGCGTGACTGTGATTGGTGCTGGCTTTGATGAGGTAACACCTCGGCCAGCAATTAGAACCACGGGTTTTTCAGCGCCTAGTTCCGGTCCGATTGCAATTGTTGAATCACCTGCTGAAGTTGAAGAAGAATTGGTAGCGGCACCGAGCTGGTTTGCTGGTAACACCGATACAGTTTCAGTGGTTCCAGTAGCTGCTAATTACGAAGAGGAACAAGAACCCGTAGCCAGTGCTTACGCTGCACCCAAGAAAACCAATCGTTTTGATGACGGTTTAGACATTCCTGATTTTCTTCAACAGTAAATGACTGAGTTAACCCTGGCTCAACGCCTAGGGGGCGTCCAAGATCGGATTAGGTCGGCGGCAACTAAAGCTCACAGAGATCTTGCTGAGATTCAATTAGTTATTGTCACCAAGAATCATTCTGCTGATTTGCCAATTGAGTTACTCGAGCTTGGTGAGAGCAACTTTGGTGAGAACCGCGATCAAGAGGCATCGGCTAAAGCACTCATAGTAAGCGAGAATAAACCAGGTTTGGCTACCTGGCACTTTGTCGGTCAACTCCAATCAAACAAAGTCAGATCAATGCTGGAATACAGTTCTGTGCTGCACTCCCTTGACAGAGCCTCATTGCTCAAAGAACTTAACAAGCAGCTCGCAAAAGACTCAGCAGCGAGATTACAGGCCTTTATCGAACTGAATCTGACTGAAGACCCCAATCGTGGTGGGCTCGATCCAAATGATCTAAAGTCATTTGCTGAACTGGTTCTCTCAAACCCTCAGATCCAGTTACTCGGCGTTATGGGGGTAGTCGGTCTAGGTGTTGAGCCGGATGTAGATTTCGAAAGGATAGCCATTGCGAGCCAGGCCCTTCGGGAAATAGCACCTGAGGCTAAATTCATCTCGGCCGGCATGTCGGGAGACTTCGAGGAAGCCATCGGCTTCGGTGCGACACACTTACGAATAGGTACCGCAATTACTGGAAACCGCTGATTCTGCGCTTAATCTAGCAACATCGGGGTTTCATTAGAAGGAGAAACTATGTCCGCGGTTACCAACTGGTTCAAAGAGCTCATATCTGTCAGCGGTTCCACCAAAACTCAACCGGCTGCACCAAGAGCTGCAGCATCCAATGAACGTCAGGTCAGAGCTCCTAGACCTCAGCGTCGAGGTAATGATGTCTCCAGTATTGAGACCGTTACACCTAGTTCATTTGCAGATGCCGGTCTTATTGCAGAAGTTCTTCGTGATGGTATCCCCGTCGTAGTGAACGTGCAGAATCTGACTGACACTGACACCCGCAGATTGGTTGACTTCATGGCTGGGCTTAAGGCTGGATTGCTAGCAACCTCGAAGCGAGTTGCCGAGCAGGTTTACTTGATCGCTCCCTATGGCGTTGAGGTTGATGGTGATTCAGATGATGTGCTGGAAGCCGAAAGCGACAAGTTAATCATCAGACCTTAGTTAACAGAATATGCAACTACTCGTTCAGGTTGGCCTTTGGCTAATTGAAGCTTTCAGAATTGTTCTTTGGATCCGCATTGTTTTGGATCTGCTCAGGGGTTTGAACCGCGGGTTTAGGCCTAAAGGTATTTTTCTGGTATTAGCCGAGCTTGCATACACCCTGACTGACTGGGTGATAAAGCCTCTATCTAGGCTTATAAAACCCGTCAAAATGGGCGCTGGATATTTTGATTTATCCATTCTGGTGCTGTTTTTAGCACTTATTTTCCTAGAACGTCTGTTATCAACTCTCCTTTAGACCGACAGAGTTAGGGTAATCTTGAGGTTTGACCGATGATTCACACCCGTAAAAGAAGGAGAAGGCGATGCCATTGACTCCAGAAGATGTTGTAAACAAGCGTTTTCAGCCAACCAAGTTCCGTGAAGGTTATGACCAGGACGAGGTTGATGACTTTCTAGACGAAATCGTTCTAGCGATGCGTCGAGTTACCCAAGAGAACGAAGATCTTCGTCAGCGCTTGTTAGCTGCAGACGGAAGAATTGCAGAACTGCAAAGAAGCGGCGCTTCTCTAGTTCAGCAGGTAAATAGCGCTGAAGCGTCTATCCCGGCAAGCACAACGTCTAACGCTGACTTCCCGCAAGCCGCATCCGACATGTCAGGTTTTGAATCTAATAACACCAACAACTTGCTTCAGTTGGCTAGAAAACTTCATGAAGAGCACGTTCGTGAAGGTCTCGAGAAGCGAGATGCCTTGATTGCAGAAGGACATGCCACTGCATCGAGAATCGTTCGAGAATCTGAAGCTCAGCACAAGGCAGATCTCAATCGTCTGGAGCAGGAGAAGGCTCTTGCTGAAAACGATGTTCAGACCCTGCGCAATTTTGAGAAGGATTACAGAGCAAAGCTCAAGGCATACATTGAATCTCAGTTGAGCGATCTAGAAGGTGCTGCAGGTAGCACGCAGAAGCCGCCAACAGGACCAACTGCTATCACTAACACCTACCAAATCTGATTTAGGTGAGTACTAACCCAAAGAGAACACAGTTAGGTAAGACTTTGCTCTTCCTAGGGGTAGCCGTATTCGTTGTGTTTTTTGATCAGCTAACGAAAATATTGGCAGTTGAAAACCTGCAACCTTTTGAATCCGTTCCTTTCATCTTTGATTTTGTGAGGCTAAACCTAGTTTTCAATGACAGTGCCGCATTCTCGCTTGGTGGTTCTGCCACTTGGGTTTTCACTTTGCTCTCATCTTTGGCTTCGCTTGCATTGTTATGGTTCGGCCCAAAGTTTAGAACCAGCGGTTGGCTCATACTGATCGGGATGGCATTAGGTGGTGTTGTCGGCAATCTAATTGATCGCCTATTCCGAAACCCTGGTTTTCCAAATGGCCATGTTGTTGATTTCATTCAGGTGCCCCTTAACTTTCCGATATTCAATATCGCTGACTCAGCCATAACTATCGCTGCGTCGATCATTGCAATCAGAATTATCCGTGGCGAAAAACTCGGCGGTAAAAGTGACTGAAGAAAGACTAATCCAGGTGCCTGAAGGGCTAGCTGGTTCAAGAGCAGACGCCGGTATTGCAAAATTACTTGGCCTGAGCCGTAGCTCAGTTGCTGACATGTTGGAGGCTGGTCTAGTTTTACAAAGTGACCAGCGTTTAGGAAAATCAGATTCCTTGATTTTGGATGCGTGGCTAAAGATCACTCTTCCTGCTCCAAAACCGGCACTTGCGCTAGTGGCCGAACTTGTTCCGAATCTAAAAGTCATTTACCAAGATGCAGACATTGTTGTCGTTGACAAGCCAGCCGGGGTGGCAGCTCATCCATCCGTAGGCTGGGATGGACCAAGTGTTGGCGGGGCATTACTTGCCATGGGCATTGAAATGTCCACCAGTGGAGTAGCAGAACGACAGGGAATCGTTAGTCGTTTGGATGTTGGCACCAGCGGTTTGATGGTTCTCACGAAGACCGAGATCGCCTATAGCAAAATGAAGCAGGCATTTCGAGAAAGAGAAGTTGATAAGACTTACCATGCCCTCGTTCAAGGTCATCCCGACCCATCTTCTGGCACCATAGATTCACCGCTTGGTCGTCACCCTAGGCACGAATACAAGTTCACCGTTGCTCAGGATGGAAAGCCTTCGGTCACCCATTACACAACCCTTGAAGCGTTCTCCGCTGCCTCACTTTTAGAGGTAGAACTTGAAACTGGAAGAACTCATCAGATTAGAGTTCACTTCTCTGCCTTTAAGCGCCCACTGGTGGGAGATACTCTGTATGGCTGCGACCCAAAGTTGGCAGCAAGGCTTGGTATGGACAGACAGTGGCTTCATGCCATGAAACTTGGTTTCATCCATCCAACCAAAGGCGAGTATGTGTCCTTCGAAAGTTCTTATCCGCAAGATCTTGTTGATTCGCTAGCTATCCTCCGTGCCGAATAGCCTTGGTCGGAGTGGCAAAATTGGTTGACGTAGGGTCAAGTTAGGCTATTTCCCCAAGCCATAAAGAATTTGAAAGTTTAGAGAAGATGTCGAGCGAAAACGGAAACTTTGTGCACCTGCATGTGCACACCGAGTATTCCATGCTCGATGGAGCAGCCAAAGTAGACAAATTGCTGGATAAGGCTGTTGATTTTGGTATGCCAGCTATCGCGATCACAGATCACGGCAATAACTTTGGTGCTTTTGATTTCTGGGAGCAGGCAACCAAGAAGGGCATCAAACCGATCATCGGTATTGAAGCGTATCTAGCACCGGGATCAAGACTGGATAAGTCAAGAACATACTGGGCCGACGGCGGTGAGGATGACTTATCCAAAGGTGCTTATTCGCACCTAACAATGCTTTCAACGGATAACGACAGCATGCTCAATCTGTTCAAACTAAGTTCCTATGCATGGCTCGAAGGCTACTATTTTCAACCTCGCATGGACCGTGAGCTGCTTTCCAAATACTCAAAAGGAATCATTGCGACCTCAGGTTGTGCCAGTGGGGAAGTGCAAACCAGATTGAGACTTGGCCAATACAAAGAAGCACTGGAAGCAGCCGCTGAGTTTAGAGACATCTTCGGTAAAGAGAACTATTACATCGAAATCATGGACCATGGGGCTTCAGTTGAGCGAAGAAGCTTTTCCGATCTAATCAAACTCTCTAAAGACCTTGGAATTGCGCTTGTTGCCACCAACGATCTGCACTACACCGATGCAGGTCACGCCGACGCACAAGAAGCTTTACTCTGTGTTCAGACCGGAACTAAGCTAACCGATGAAAAGCGTTTCAAGTTTGATGGTGAAGGCTATTACCTAAAGAGCGCTAAAGCGATGCGCGAGCTCTTCGCAGAGTTCCCAGAAGCATGTGACAACACCCTGCTGATTGCTGAACGCTGTGAAATTAACTTTACAAAGCGTAACTTGATGCCAAGATTTAGTGTCCCTGAAGGTCAATCAGAAGCCTCTTGGTTTGAGGCTGAAGTTATGCGTGGAATGCACGAGCGATTTGGTAAAGAGATTGATGTTCTCTATCTAGAACGTGTCGCCTTTGAAATTGAAGTAATCAAGAACATGAACTTCCCAGGCTATTTTCTTGTGGTGGCTGACTTTATTGCATGGGCCAGAGCGCAGGGTATTCGTGTTGGCCCTGGTCGTGGTTCGGCGGCAGGTTCACTGGTTGCTTTTGCTCTTGGTATCACAGCTCTTGACCCAATCAAATATGGATTGTTGTTCGAACGGTTTCTAAACCCGGGAAGAGTGAGCCTGCCAGATATCGATGTGGATTTTGATGATCGCAGACGCGGTGAAGTAATCAGGTACGTCACGCAGAAATATGGCGACGATCGAGTTGCTCAAATCATCACCTATGGAACTATCAAGGCTAAGCAGTCGCTGAAAGATGCTGCTCGTGTTCTTGGCATGGATTATTCGGTTGGCGAGAAGCTAACCAAAGCTATGCCAAGAATGGTTCTCGGCAAGGACATGACCCTTAGCGAGATGGTTGAAGACCCTAATAACAGGTCGGTGGCTGAAAGCAGTCTCGATGATTTGTTAGAAGATGACTTCGATGAAGAAACTCCTGATTTTGAACCTGTTGCCATTGAACCTACTGCATTTGATTCAAAGAGCAGATATAAGGAAGCAGCAGAGTTCCGCAGACTTCTCGAAGAAGATCCGGATGCAAGAAAGACTTTTGACCTAGCTCGTGGACTCGAAGGGTTAAAGCGTCAAACTAGCGTTCACGCCGCCGGTGTAATCATGTCTGCGGAGCCGCTACTTGATGTCATTCCTTTGATTAGACGTGACGATGATGGCGCTATCATTACTGCTTTTGCGCAACACCCCTGTGAAGAACTAGGGCTAGTCAAGATGGATTTCTTGGGGCTCAGAAACCTAACGGTGTTGGACCGCGCAATAGAGAATGCGATGTCGAACCGCGGCGTCTCAGTTGTACTTGAGGATCTAGATCTAGATGGTGATGAGACAACTTACGAGATGCTCTCTCGCGGCGACACTCTGGGTGTCTTTCAGCTCGATGGCGGTCAAATGCGATCTTTGCTGCGGCTACTAAAGCCCAGCAAGTTTGAACACATTTCTGCAGCTATTGCCTTGTATCGCCCAGGACCGATGGGTATGGGTTCGCATACTTCTTACGCTCAGCGCAAGAACGGTAAAGAGAAAAACATTCCGATTCACCCAAGTCTTGAGGCACCGCTATCAGAAGTACTGGATCCGACCTACGGCCTAATTGTTTATCAAGAGCAGGTTATGGCAGTAGCCCAGAAGGTAGCTAAGTTTAGTTTGGCTCAAGCGGATGAGCTTCGTCGAGCCATGGGTAAAAAGAAGAAGGATGAGCTAGACGCTCAAAAAGTTAGTTTTGAAGATGGGATGAAAGAGAACGGTTATGTCGAAGACGCAATAGAAAAGCTCTGGGAGACTCTATTACCATTTGCCGACTACGCGTTTAACAAGGCCCACAGTGCTGCCTACGGTGTTCTCTCATATTGGACCGCATACATGAAAGCAAACTTCCCGCAGGAGTATATGGCAGCTCTGCTAACTTCGGTTAGGAGTTCAAGAGATCGCTTGAGTATTTACCTAAGTGAATCTCGTAGAGCTGGCATCCAAGTTCTGGCACCGGATGTCAATGACTCGATTGCAGATTTTAGAGCGGTGGGCAGCGACATCCGTTTTGGCCTTGAAGCCATCAGAAACGTTGGCATCGGTGTTGTGCAGGAAATTGTAAGGACAAGGGAAAGTGAAGGCCGTTTTACTTCCTTCCAAGATTTCATCGCAAAGGTGCCAGCTTCGGTTTGTTCCAAGAAAGTTATTGAATCGCTTATCAAAGCAGGTGCATTTGATTCCTTCGGTATCAGTAGAAGATCATTATTTGAAGCGCACGAGCAAATCATTGATGCTGAATTGAAAGCTAAAAAATCTAAATCCACCGGTGAAATCGACCTATTTGATGATTTTGAAGACCAGCATCATTCACACACGATTCCTACCCTTGCAGAATGGCCACAGCGTCAACTGTTGAGCCTTGAACGAGAGATGCTAGGGCTATATGTCAGCGCTCATCCGCTTCAGGGAGCTGAAAGTAAGTTGCGATCGAGTGCAACAGAATCGATTACATCTTTTATCACCCGTAAAGATTTCTCTGAAGCAGAGCCTGTGACATTAGCCGGTCTTATCACATCGGTTGAAGTGAAGACCGCAAGATCCTCGGGCAACGTATATGCGAACGTAACAGTGGAAGATCTTGATGCTGAAGTCACACTGATGATATTTAGCAAAACCTATTTGGAGAATGTTGACAAACTTAAGGTAGACGGCCTTGTCGCAATTAGAGGG
>JAEMTJ010000085.1 GCA_016462375.1 Rhodoluna sp.
CCCTGGGCCTTCTTGTCCAAATAGGAACACACAGGCTTCAGGGAGCTTGTATAGTTCGATCTTCTGGCAACCTGGGACGTTATCGATGGCAATGATGGGTAGGTTCTCTGATTTAGCCCAAGTTAGGAACTCTTCAACTGTTTCGTGGTGTCTGATGTGTTGGTATCTGTCGGTAACCATTGCTCCGCGTCTATTCCAACGCTTATTACCGATGATGTGAACCTCTTGAGCTAGGAAAGCGTTGGCATTTCTAACTATTGAGCCAATGTTTAGATCATGTTGCCAGTTCTCAATGGCAACATGGAAGGGGTGTCTCTTGAGGTCTAGGTCAGCAACAATAGCTGCCATCTTCCAGTAACGGTATTTGTCAACGACGTTCCTGGTATCCCCATTGGTCAACAGTTCAGTGTCGTAGATGGATTCAGGTAATTCCGCACCTTCTGGCCATTCCCCTTGCCAAGGACCAACTCCCCAAGTGCTTAGCTCGTGACTTGGGTTATTTGTCTGCTCTTTATCTGACATCCACTAAAGCCTAACTTTGCTAAAGGTAAACTTAGACCATGGCTGAAAGAAGAAAAATCGAATGTTGGCTCACCGACATGGATGGTGTGTTAGTCCACGAAGGTAGAGCGCTCCCTGGAGCTGCTGATGTAATCAAGCAGTGGAAGGAACAGGGCCTTAGGTTCCTAGTTCTAACCAATAACTCCATCTATACCCCTAGAGACCTTGCAGCCAGGCTAAAGGCCACAGGCCTTGCCATCCCAGAAGAAGCCATCTGGACCTCTGCCCTTGCCACAGCGGACTTCCTGCACTCGCAGAAGCCGAAGGGCACTGCCTTTGTTTTAGGTGAAGCAGGGCTAACAACAGCGATGCACGAGATCGGTTATGTAATGACCGATGTGAATCCTGACTATGTAGTGCTGGGTGAATCTAGAAACTTCAACTTTGACTCGCTGACCAAAGCAATCAGGTTGATCAATAATGGCTCAAGGTTTATTGCTACTAACCCAGATGCGACTGGCCCTAGTGCTGAAGGGGTTCTGCCTGCAACCGGTTCTGTTGCTGCGCTGATTACAAAAGCTACTGGTAAAGACCCATACATCGTAGGTAAGCCAAACCCAATGATGTTCCGTTCAGCTATGAACAAGATCAATGCTCACTCGGAATCAACCGGCATGATTGGTGACCGTATGGACACCGACGTTGTTGCCGGTATCGAAGCAGGTCTGCACACTGTTCTAGTGCTAACCGGTATTGCTGATGATGCTGAGATTAACAAGTATCCATTTAGGCCAAATGAGATTCTAAACTCAATCGCAGATCTACTCAACTAGCTCTTAAACAAAAAACGGCTGTCCTTTTCGGGCAGCCGTTTTTTGCAACTTGGAGAGTTACTTAATTGTGAATACCTTGGTTAGAGTCTTTCCGTTTGAAACTACCTTTACAGTGATTTTTCCCTTCTTGACTGCGTAGCTGAGCACCTTAGTTGCAACAGTCGGCTTTAGCGTGACTTTAGATTTACCAGTGATGGTAATCGTTGAAGTCTTGCCGATTGCATTCTTGATGGTCACCTTGAGTGTTCGACCAGTTGCAGTTGCAGTAATTGAAGTCGGTAGAACCGGAGCTGCCTTGTAGTAGTGAACTTCAAAAACCTTCGCTACCGCTTCAACACCGGTCAACGATGCTGTTACTGTGGCGAACTTTGCACCGGTAACCGGAACTGGAGATGTCTTTGTTGCTGGAGCGGCTTCGCCAG
>JAEMTJ010000022.1:0-12370 GCA_016462375.1 Rhodoluna sp.
CCCCGGTCACTCCCCCCAGAGACCGGGGCCCCTTAATTTAACTGGTGATTATTCACAAGCCAAAAGCGACGGAACTTCTGCACAAATAACCATTGAGTTCGGTATCTACTCATCACTCTTAGCAGTATTAGCAAGTGCCAGAAATTGATCGCATTGCTCACCTGCTAGCTGATCCAAGTGTGACGGATGTCCTAATTGGAAGAGGAGGCAGTTCTCTTGTCGAGGTTAATTCCGTGTTAGTGAACGTCGAGAATGTATTTCAAGATGAAGCTGAAATCAGTAATTGGATTCGGAAGTTCTTCAACGAGATTGGGGGGAGGCTTGATATATCTCATCCGATTAGTGAAGCCAGTATTGAGACGAGTTTTGGCCTCTTGAGAGTTCATGCCTTGCTTGCCGGAGAGTGTTCAGAGAGCACGCAGGTCTCGATCCGGAGGCATGGCGTTGCCTCCCTGCGTCTAGATGACCTGTTGGCCAGACAGACAATAACCACTGAGCAATTAGAGAGACTCGGACAGATCATTCAAGCAAAAGAGAACTTTGTAATCGTTGGTGGAACTGGGACTGGAAAGACCACTTTGCTTAGGGCGATGCTCAACGAGGTGTCTTATGAGCGAGTCATCACTATTGAAGAGAACTTTGAGTTGAGACTTTGCGGTAACTCAATTGCACTCAAGACCCGAATGAATAATCACGAAGGGGTCGGAGAGATATCCCTTACACAATTGCTTCGTGAAGCACTGCGGATGCGTCCCGATCGCATAGTAATTGGTGAAGCCAGGGGGGAAGAGCTCAAACTGCTACTGCAGAGCCTGAACACCGGCCACAGCGGTGCTGGATTTACTCTGCACGCAAACTCTCATCGCGAGGCAATGCCAAGAATGCTTTCGATGCTAAATCTTTCGGGAATTCCAAGCAAGCTGGCTAAGGAAATGATTGCATCAAGTATCCAATGGGTAATTGAAATAAATAGAACTTCAACTGGTCGCAAAGTTTCTGCTATCGAGAGGCTGTCATGAATTCAGATTCAGTAACACTAAACAAGTTTTCTGGATTACTTCGCTCGGGGGTGCCGATGGGGAAAGCCTTGGAATACATCGGCGGAATGCCTAAAGATAAATCCGGACTACGTTATTTGCTAGAGGTAGCCTTACATTCAGGATCGAAAGTTGCAGGGGAAATCGATGTTGTTGCCGACCTCTGCTACCAGAGAGCACGTTCTGTTGAACGGATTCAAGTTGCCCATGCTAGCCCAAGAGCTAGTGCACGGCTAGTAATTTGGTTGCCGGTGATTACGTTAATGTTGGCGCAGCTCTCAGGCTTGGATCTATTGGCAGCGATTCGTTCTAGGCCAGTGCTACTGATTAGCCTGGGCCTCGGTATTCTGCTGTTGCTCTTAGCCCGCTTGCTTAGTTCAAAACTGATAAAGAGCGCTTTACCCAAGGACAGCTACTTGGGCTATTACCTCATGGGGGTGGCATTGGAAACTGCCGGTGGTTCAAATCTCAACCAAGCTCAACAAACTGCCTACGACACCTACCAACGAGTCTTTGATGAAGTGCCAAGCAAGGTAGAGGTGAAAGCTATGGCTGAGATAGCGAATCTAGTTGAACTCACTGGTGCAAGGGTAGGCGATTTACTTAAAGCTCACGCGCTTAATCTTCAGCGAGAGGTAATGGTGGCTAATGAGATTCAGATCGAACGATTAGGAGTCAATTTGATGCTGCCTCTTGGCTTAGCAGTATTACCTGCGTTTATCTGTCTTGCTGTTGTGCCACTAATGGCAACGATGTTTGGTCCAAATTGAAAGGAAGAAATGAAAGAAATAGATTGGTTGAACGATACGGGGGCGACAACAGCAGAATATGCAATTATCACTCTGGCGGCGGTTGGCTTTGCAGGCATTCTGCTGGCAATTTTACGAAGCGAAGAAGTCAAAGGCATGCTGTTAGATCTAATCCGTTCGGCACTGAGCGTGACGGGGAGTTAGGTTCAGTCACAGCAGAGTTCGCAATTATTCTTCCTTCAGTGATACTCATACTTCTAATTGGTGTCCAAGTTCTAGCTATCCAATCCAATCGTATGAAACTGATAGGACTGGCTGCCGAAAGTGCCAGGGCATTGGCGAGAGGCGAAGATACGGCAGTGATTGAGGCACTTGTCGCGGAACGGTCGATGGGTTCAAAAACGCAAGTTCAGTTTATGGATCTGAGTATTTGTGTCGCTATTTCTCAAAACAATAGAATTGCGGGATTACTAGAGATACCGATTACTGAGCGACAGTGTGCGAGGAAATCGGGTCTATGACTGATGCAGGCTCAGGGGCAATTCTTGGGTTGGGAATAATTTTCACTCTTTTAGTGATTATGACTCTAGGTCTAGCTATAGAAGCTGAAAACCTAGGAGTTGCAAGACTTCAGGTCCTAGCGGATACCGCTGTTTTGGCTGCTGAGGACAGGTATTTAGGGTTGGCTGTGGGGTTTCCCTGTGAAACTGCTGACCAGATTGTTAAAGAGTTTGGTGCAACACTAGAGGAATGCCATAAAGTCGGTTCTGACATCTATATAGGTGTATCACAGCAACTTATGGGTATAGTTCATAGGGTTAATGCTCGAGCAGGATCGGGTATGGAACCGTCACATTAGGAGAAGTAGTGAGTTCAGGTCACAAACTGGTCATCGTAGAGTCACCAGCAAAGGCAAAGACTATCGCCAAGTATCTTGGCGATGAGTTTCGCGTGCTTGCCTCCGTTGGGCACATCCGCGACTTGATTGATCTGAAGGACCTTCCACCAGAACTAAAGAAGCAGGGCACCATCGGTAAGTTCTCTATCGATGTTGATGATGATTTCAAGCCTTATTACGCAATCTCCGCTGGTAAGAACAAAACTGTCTCAGAATTAAAGGCAGCTTTGAAGGATGCCGATGAACTATATTTGGCGACAGATGAGGACCGCGAGGGTGAGGCAATTGCCTGGCATCTACTAGATGTTCTGAAGCCGAAGGTTCCAGTGCACCGCATGGTCTTCCACGAAATTACTAAAGAAGCCATCCAAGCAGCTGTGGCTAACACCAGAGCGATTGATGATGATCTAGTTCAAGCTCAAGAAACAAGAAGAATAGTTGATCGTCTATACGGTTACGAAATCTCCCCTGTGCTTTGGAGAAAAGTTGCCCGTGGACTCAGTGCCGGTCGAGTGCAGTCACCTGCCGTGCGATTGGTTGTTGAGCGTGAACGTGAACGTATGGCGTTCGTTTCAGCTTCATACTTCGACATCAAAGCGATCTTTGATACTCGTGTTTCTTCAGAACCAAAGTTCGAAGCGAAGCTTCACACCTACAACGGACAAAGAATCGCAACTGGTGATTCATTTAACGACAAGGGTATTCTCACGGCTCAGGTGCTATTGCTTGATGAAGCGACTGCAACATCATTAGCAGAAGCCATCAAGTCTCCAAATATTCCTATCGAAGTTATCTCCGTTGAGGCAAAGCCAAGTACTCGTAGACCGGCCGCTCCTTTTACAACATCAACACTTCAGCAGGAAGCCTCTCGTAAGTTACGTTTATCTGCAAAGCAAACTATGGATGTCGCACAGTCTCTCTACCAAGAGGGATACATCACCTATATGCGTACCGATTCACCAACACTTTCCACTCAGGCAATCAATGCAGCTAGAAGCCAGGCTAAAGAAATGTTTGGTGATGAATATGTGGCTAGCGCACCACGGGTATACCAAGGCAAGAACAAGAACGCGCAAGAGGCTCACGAAGCAATTCGTCCAGCTGGAGAAATTTTTAGAAAGCCTAGTGAAGTTGCCAGTGAACTCCACGGCAGAGCATTTGAGCTTTACGATCTGATTTGGAAGCGCACTATTGCAAGCCAGATGCAGGATGCCAAGGTTTCAACTACCACAGCCAAGATTGCGGTATTCCCTTTACCCAATGGCAATCGTGCTGAATTCACCGCCAGTGGAACAGTCGTCACCTTCCGAGGCTTTATGGCCGCCTATGAGGAAAGCCAGGATGAGCCACGCAACGAAGACGAGCAAGAGAAGGAAAGTAAACTACCTAATCTTGAAATAGGTCAGAACCTAGACGCTCTAGAGGTAACTGCCAAGAATCACCAGACCTCCCCTCCGCCTAGATACACCGAAGCTACCTTAGTTAGGGCTCTTGAGGAGGATGGCATTGGCCGCCCCTCTACATATGCAGCGATTATTAGCAACATCCAGAACAAGGGCTATGTCATCAAACGTGGTCAGGCTCTGGTGCCTGAATGGATTGCTTTCACCGTAATTCGTTTCTTAGAGGAGAACGTTTCTCGACTTGTCGACTACGAATTCACAGCCAGAATGGAAGAAGATCTCGATGAGATTGCTAACGGTAATTTAGACCGAAGCACTTGGCTTAAGCAGTTCTACTTCGGTGAGGGAGATAACCCAGGACTTCACTCCATCGTTGAGAACATTGGTGACATCGACCCAAAGGTGCTGAACTCAAGAGACATGGGTGATGGCATAACTTTGCGAACCGGCAAGTATGGTCCTTACCTAGAGATTTTCATTACACCAGGTGCTGAAGGTGCTGATGAAAACGGCAGAAGAATAATCAATATTCCTGAAGGCTTAGCTCCAGATGAACTGACTCTGGCTAAGGCTCATGAACTTATTGAAGCCCCGGTTTTAGTTGATCGAATACTTGGAATAGACCCTGAATCAGGCCACAACATCTTGTTCAAAGATGGTCGCTATGGACCTTACGTTTTGGTTGATGATTCAGATGCTAAGAAATTCAAAACTGCATCACTATTCAAAACTATGAGTGCAGAGAGTATTGATTTAGAGATTGCTTTGAAGTTGCTTTCACTTCCTAGAGTGATTGGTCAAGATCCAGAAACAGGAACTGACATCACAGCTCAAAACGGAAAGTTCGGCCCTTACCTTCTCAAAGGGAAAGAATCTAGAAGTCTGCCCGCCGAAGAACTGATCTTTGATTTAGACCTAGCTGGGGCACTAGAGATCCTTGCGCAGCCAAAATACGGCGGCAGAAGAACTGCTGCTACTCCACTAAAGGAATTTGGTGAAGACCCAGCCGCTAAGACAAATGTTGTCGCTAAGTCTGGACAGTTCGGTTTGTATGTTTCAGATGGTGCTATCAACGCAACTGTTCCAAAAGATGAACCCCTTGATGAACTAACTCCAGAGCGTGCATTTGAATTGCTTGCTATTCGTCGTGAGAAGTTGGGCCTAGAGCCTGGCCAACCTGCGCCTAAGGCATCTAAGGCAGGTAGAAGAAGTTCCGCTCCAGCTAGGACAGTGAAAAAGGGTGCAACCAGAAAGAAGTCTGTCTAATGGCTGGCTTGTTTATTTCCTTTGAAGGTATTGACGGAGTAGGAAAATCTACTCAGGCAGACTTACTTGAAACATGGCTACAGTCTCAAGGTAAGACAGTTGTTAGAACCTTGGAACCAGGTGGCACTGAAGTTGGAATTGAAATCAGAAAGATTCTTCTGCACCACCGGGGAGACCTTACACCTAGAGCTGAAGCAGCACTATTTGCAGCGGATCGTGCGCACCATGTTGCCAGCAAGATAAGGCCCGCGCTAGAGCGAGGGGAAGTGGTAATCACCGACAGATACTTTGATTCATCGGTTGCCTATCAAGGGGCAGGTCGTGAACTTAGCCAAACTGAAGTTCGTGACCTATCGCTTTGGGCTGTTGGCGGATTACTTCCAGATCTAACTGTGTTGCTAGATCTTCCAGCTGATGTTGCTAGGAATAGAAGAAATGGTTCAGGAACTGAGCCGGATCGTTTAGAGAGCGAAAAGATCGAGTTCTTTGAGCGTGCCCGTCAGGCTTACCTTGATCTTGCTAAAGCAGAGCCTAATCGTTTTCTAGTTATCGATGCAGCTGCATCCGTCGATGTTATGCAGGAGCAAATAGTGAACCGAGTTACAGGGCTTATTTAGTCTTATGCAAACACCTCCCCGAGTATTTAGAGATGTGCTTTCGCAGCCGGAGGCGGTTGCTGAACTACTACGCTCGATTGAAAGGCAATCAGAGCTGCACCATGCATGGCTTTTCACTGGCCCGCCAGGATCTGGACGATCGCTCATTGCTTTAGCTTTTGCATCAGCACTACTTTGTCCTGAAGGCGGCTGCGGTGTCTGTAATTCTTGTGAAATGATTCGAGCCGGTTCTCACCCCGATGTTCAAGTCCTCAATACTGAGCGAGTGCAGATAAGTATTGACGAAGTCACTGAGTTTATAGACAAGTCGCTCACTATGCCTGCAATAGGTAAATACCGCATCATGGTTATCGAGGATGCCGACCGCATGGCTGAACGAACAAGCAACCTATTGCTCAAGTCCTTGGAAGAACCACCTAAGGGAACTATTTGGATGCTCTGTTCTCCAAGCGAAGCAGATTTATTGCCAACTATTCGTTCTCGTGTGAGAAGAGTGCAACTCAAAGTTCCAACGGTGGAATCAGTTGCTCAACTACTGGTTGAGAAGTATGCAATACCTTTTGAGTTGGCAAACATATCCGCAGCTCAAGCTCAGTCTCATGTTGGGATGGCTAAAAGACTGGCTACTAATGCTGGAGCCAGAGATAGACGACAGCAAGCCTTGCAGGCAGCTCTGTCGATTATTGATATTCCATCTGCAATGCAGGCGTCGGAGATTCTGTCCAAACTAGCTGAGAGCGATGGGGCACAACTATCAGGTGAGCAGGACGATCAAGAGCGAAGAGACCTAATGACTCAATTAGGGGTTAGTGAAGATCAGAAACTTAATCCCTCTGCTAGAGCATCACTTAGAAGACTTGAAGAATCACAAAAGCGCAGGGCGACAAGATCAAAGCGTGACGGGTTAGACCGCATACTCATTGACCTAATGGGCCTCTATAGAGATGTGTTGACAGTGCAGCTAGGGGCTAGAGAAGCACTCATCAACCCTGACCTGGAGAAGGAGATTTTCTCGCTGGCAAGCGAATCTAGCCAAGCTCAGATCTTCAGAAACATTGAAGAAATCGAGAAGGTTCGTACTCGCATGGACCGAAATGTGAAAGAGTCATTACTGTTAGATTCACTGGCTGTAACGCTGAGAAGGAAGAAAGTTAGATGAGTAAAGCCTCAAAGATTGTGTTGACCGGGGGAATAATCCTGGGACTTGTCTCCCTCGGGGTCGTTGCCGCGCCAATCTTGAACTCAAATAGCCAGGGTTCGCCAGTGCCTAATTCAACAGATGTAACTTCTGTTTCCAAAGACCTTGAAGGTTTTTATAGTCAGAAACCGGTGTGGAGTGACTGCACTGGCTCTAACAGCAAAGCTCGTTGTGGGGATATTGAAGTTCCCTTGAATTGGGCCAAACCAGCCGAAGGCACAATCAAAATTGCAGTTGCCATAAACCCAACGGCTAATCCAAAGACCTCGCCCTATTTACTAATGAACCCAGGTGGCCCAGGTGCCAGCGGTCGTGATTGGATAACAGAGAATATTGATTCTCTGGGAACTGAAAAGTTACGTTCGCACTTTAACCTTGTTGGATTTGATCCAAGAGGTGTTGGTGCTAGCAGTGCAATCAAGTGTTATGACACTAAGAAGACTCTGGACTTTTTCTATAACCCTTCCCCTTACGAAACCGGCTCTGCCAAGGACATTGAATTTAGCAAGAAGGCTATTACAGACTTCGGTGCAGCCTGTCTAAAGAACACCGGGGCGTTACTCGGTCATGTTGATACTTCATCAGCAGCCAAAGATATGGACATTATTCGAGCCGTGCTGGGAAGTAAGAAGCTTAACTATCTAGGGTTCTCCTATGGAACGCTTCTAGGTTCAACCTATGCAGCATATTTTCCTAAGAACATCGGTCAGTTTGTTCTAGACGGTGTGGTTGACCCAACGCTTAGTCCTTCGGATGACTCAATCAACCAGTTGATTGGTTTCGAATCAGCCATGAAGGCGTATCTCGCTGACTGCATAAGTAATGTTTCAGACTGCCCATTTGTTGGCCTAACTGTTGATCAAGCCATGGATAAAGTTGGTAATGACTTCTTGAAGGTGCTTGAAAAGAAATCGATTACCACAACAGAAAACAACAGAAAGCTTACGATTAGCTCTGGTTTCACTGGCATGATTGCCGCTCTCTATTCAAAGGACAGCTGGCAGTATCTGACCCGCGCCTTTAATGAATTCTTTAGTCCAGTGTCACGAGATGGCCGAATCTTCCTGTTGTTAGCAGATTCCTATTTTGAATACGATGACACAACCGAAAAATTCAGCAACAACGGTAATGAGGCATTCAAGGCAATTACCTGCTTGGATTCCAGAGAATCTAACTCTGTTGCCGACATGGAAGTACAGAACGCCAGAGCTTTGAAAACTAGCAAGGTCTTTGGGCACTTCTGGCAGTATGGCGGTTTGGCTTGCGAGAACTGGCCATTTGCGGTGGTACCTGGTCCAACCGATTACTCAGCTAAAGATTCACCGACCATTATGGTAGTCGGAACAACCAATGATCCAGCAACTCCATATGTTCAGGCTGAGAACCTAGCTCACAACGTGCTAGCCCACGGTTGGTTGCTGACGTTCAAAGGTGAAGGTCACGCAGCCTATGGCATGTCAAATTCTTGTATTGCTAACACTGTTGACGATTTCCTAATCAAAAACAAACTCCCCGCTAAAGAGAAGACCTGCTAAGAAGTATGCCTAATAACAAAGTTCAAGAGTTCTTCTCCAAAAGATTCAGAAGTTTACTTTCCAATGAACCAAGTGGTACCCCGCCGTGGCTAGAAACTATTGCCAAAGGTGAAACAGGTGGACTATTTCTTCCCAGCGATGCGCCTTGGGTTGTTCACAGAGATTTTGGAACATTAGTTGGAGGCATTCGTGCCTTGCTGATGCAAGCACTACACCCAGGCACTTTAGCTGGGGTAGCTCAGCATTCAAGATACGAACAAGACGCTCTAGGAAGACTAGCTGGCACTATCCGTTGGCTAACGGTAACGACATTTGGTTCTCACGAGGCAGTCGCCGAAGAAGCATCTCGAGTAAACAGATTGCATGATCGAGTTAAGGGTGAGTTTCAAGAGAATTCAGGTGCGGAGAGAAAGTATCAGGCTAAAGACCCCGATCTTCTGCTCTGGGTGCACATTGCCTTCACTGATTCATTTCTCACCTGTCACCAGATGTTTACTTGGCGAGAATTACCAGGCGGGGCTGATGCCTATGTCAACCAGTGGGCTCGATCTGTTGAGCCATTAGGTTTAGCTCACGCTCCACAGTCAAAAGCAGAACTAGTTGCAGAAATCAAGAACTTTACACAGAACAATAAATTGCGTTCAGACGAAACTACTCAGAAGGTAATTAGCTTTATCCGTAACCCCGGCTTACCGCTAGCAGTTATGCCGATATACAAACTGCTCTTTGCAGCAGCTGTAATCTCTCTTGCTCCGGAGCACAGAAAGACTCTTAACCTAAGAGTTTTACCTGCCTGGTTAGTAGTCCCACTCACTAGATTTACCCTCAGATCAATCCAATTCATTATTGGACCTGATTCTCCAATAGAAGAAGGGGCACTAAAGAGGCTCCGCCGTTTAGGGCTTTGGACTAAGTAACTACAATAAGTTCAGGTCCACTAGCCGCCTTAGCTCAGTTGGTAGAGCAGCTCCCTCGTAAAGAGCAGGTCAGCAGTTCGATTCTGCTAGGCGGCTCTGATTTCTGAGACTCTAAGAATTCTCAGGCTTTAGGCCAATTCTTGAAGGGTAGGCTGAAGGTAAGGGTGTAGTTTTGTCCGCTGTGAACAAGGAGGTTTGCGTGGCAACCGTTGGTGTTGGTTTAACCGGTTTAGAGATAGTTGAGTCCCAGGAATGGGAAGTAATCAAGTCTGCTTGTTTGACTCTTCGAGGTCATCAAGTTCAGGATGGCAGCATTCCTGAGAAGTCAGTTCATAAGCTTTGCTCTATTGCTGTTGCCGGTATTTCAGGAGCACTCCGTGAGATTGCTGCAGTGATTGCTCACGATAAGGATTATCTTTTAGCCTGTGCTCAGGATTTTGATAACTGGTCCAACGGCGGTTTCGTTGTTCCAGATTTCTTTGATTCACTTTCAGCTTTTCATCCAGAGCAGCTAAGAGTTAATGGAACACCTCATCTAGTTGTCTTCCCCATGTTTACGCAAAATGGATCAACAGACCGTTTTGTTGAAGCTGTAGTGCTGGAAGTGATCTGGCCGGACTTTGTTGCAGGACTTGAAGCTGGAGATTATTCAAACCCTGCATTCGTGCCAATTCGTTTCCTAGATTTCACTCCTGGTTACATAACTAACTCTGCAGTTCTCTTCCCAGAGTCGGTTGCTGTTACTCCTAGAATTCCAGAAGGTTCAGATCCTGGCACAAAACCTTCGCTACCTACTTTCAGCTGGGGAGGTATCTTCGCTGATAGGGAAGCGGCTAGATATAGAAAAGTTGTTCAGGCGGCCGCTGAGATTACTCGAATTGATTTGCCTGTTGGGGTAAAGGAACTGCTAGCGGATCAGAAGTTAGCTGAAGAGACTTATGTCATGTGGGATTTGATTCATGACCGCACTCACATGCGTGGAGATTTACCTTTTGACCCATTCATGATTAAACAGCGCATGCCATTCTTTCTATATGGCTTAGAAGAACTTCGATGTGACCTGACAGCTTTTAGAGAATCGGTAAAACTCTTCAGAGCTAAAGACACCGAACCAAAGCTTAGAAAGCACGCCCAACTGGTTCAGTATGCGGTGCTTTTTGACCGCATCTTTAGATTCCCGCTCAGTGGAAATAGAACTAGAAACTATGATTCAGTAGCTGGCCAGATGCTCTTTGCATATCTGCACCAACACAAGGTGCTGCACTGGACTGACAGTTCACTCTCAATTGATTGGGAGAATCTGCCTGACGTAGTTGTTAATCTCTCCGATGAAATCAATGACCTGTACTGGAGATCCATTGACAGACCTAAGGTGGTGCATTGGTTAGCCGCTTATGACTTGGTTTCAAGTGTCTTAGCCCCACACCCAGCATCAAACTGGGCTAAACGAGAAATACCTTTACTAGGCACTACCTCAGAACTAACCGACCAAGTGCTCGATGATGAATTCCCGCTATCGATGTTTTATGAGGCACTACAGAAGAAGATGGCCCCGGTTATCCAGAGCACGATTGGGATTACTGGAAAGGCTTAGTTGCTTGGGTTTTGAGCGGCAATGACTTGCTTAGCCCTCTGAAGTCTCGTTACCAGCTCTGCCTGTCTGATACCTAGTTCTTGAGAAACATCAGACATGGTTCTCTTCTCGATAAGAACACCTCTGGCAACTGATCTGATGGCTTCTGGTAGTGCTTCAACTGCCGATTTAAGTTGTTCAGGAGTTAGCTTAGACAGGTCAGGTTCACTCTCTTCAAAGGTGACATCTATATCGAATTCTTTGGACATGCTCTTCTCCTAAATAAACTTTGATCTATAACTTTGGACAACTGATCTCATACCAATACCGCAGACACCAACAAGCTGTTCTCCTCTGGTGTATTCAAAGACACATTCTCCTGAAATATCTCCAGCAACCAATGTTGCCTTATCTGCAAGTGTCGGTAATCCAAAGGCAAGTAAATGGTTATCGTACTGGTCTGACCAGAATGATGGAAGCGGGCTGAACTTGTCATCCAGAATTGCGGGATAGTTATCAGAATTGTTTAGGAAACTGGCGATAACAGAAGCTGCTCGCTTAGCGGTTTCAGTTGGCATATTCCAGTGCTCAATTCTTCTAGGTTCTAAATCAAAGATTGGGTAAGCAAAGCGAGCAATGTCTCCGATAGCAAATACGTTAGGAAAAGCATGACCTGCTCTGTTCTTTACTCGCATAGCACTATCAACTAAGACACCATCGTTTCTATCTAGCTCATTGCCAGATAACCATTCAACGTTCGCATGAGAACCAATCGCTTCAATCAGGACATCTGCTTCAATAACACTGCCATCATCTAGCAGAACACCTGCAACTCTTGTCGAACCAATCAAATCAATAACGCTTCGCTTGAGTTTGAAGGTAACGCCCATGGCTTCATGCCTTGATTGCATTTGCTGAGCAAGTTCACTACCTAAAGGTCTAAGCATCGGATGAGCAGCATTATGAACAACAGTGACATTGCAGCCTAGTTTTACTGCTGTTGCTGCCAGCTCACAGCCGATAAATCCACCACCAACGATGACAACCTTCTTACCAGAAGTTAACTCTGCTCTTATGGAAATGGCATCCTCAAGAGTTCTTAGGGCAAATCTTGAGGCTAGCTCACCGTTAGGAACGCTAAGTCTTTTAGATCTAAGACCGGTGGCAATCACCAGAG
>JAEMTJ010000022.1:12470-23743 GCA_016462375.1 Rhodoluna sp.
GAAGTGTTATCTTCCTGCTTGAGCACGCCATTGACATATGTCCTGATGAACTTGTTTCTAAAATCCCAATCATCAACTACACCAGGACCAATCGGCGCTAAAGTATCGGAACCTTTAACTCGAAGCATAGAACCAGCATCAGTGTCTCTAAAGTCATGCAGACCAAAGTCATTACCGATGGTGTATCCGGCGATGTAATCGCCTGCTTCCTCAGGGGAGATGTTTTTGCAGGTTTTCCCAATCACAATGACAATTTCACCTTCGTAGTTCAACCACTTCAATCCTGCAGGACGCACCACTGCACCGTTGTGTGAGTTCAGTGCTGTTATTGGCTTGTGAAAGTATGTCGGGGCAGCAGGCAGCTTGGTCATGAACTCCTGAGTTCTAGAGTCATAGTTCAAGTGCACAGCAATGATCTTGGTTGGTTCTACCGGTGGTAGGTGAATGGCATCTTTGATGGCAACTACTTTGCCGTCTGCTGCAACCAGATTCTCACCTTCTCTAACTACTTGGGTTGGGTGACCATCTATAAGGATTCTTCTAAACTCAGTCACGAGATAACACAACATCCTTAGGCAGTGGGAAGCCACCTTCAGGCTTTGGGAAGTAAACGTGAACCTGACCGGTTCCAATTGAGTTTTCATACTCTGAATACATAATGCCCTTAGCGGTGTTTAGTTCTTCACCAGTAGCACCTGCCATCGCTAGCCAGTGGTAGAAGTTAGCTTCTGGCTTTACTTTTGAGAACTCAGGCATGGTTTCAAGTATTTTGCCGTGTTCACCATTTCTCATCCATTCCAACCTCTCGTAATCCATTTCACGAGCTAAATCTGAATAGATGTGCTTTGGATCTGATGCTTCGTGCTTACGAAGATCACGGAGCTTATAGAAAGTGTGTGAAAGGGCTCCGGAGGCAAGAAGTAAT
Source organism: Rhodoluna sp. (assembly GCA_016462375.1). GTDB lineage: Bacteria > Actinomycetota > Actinomycetes > Actinomycetales > Microbacteriaceae > Rhodoluna. The sequence continues at coordinate 13,396 of JAEMTJ010000022.1, forward strand.
ACTTTTCTATCGCTGTCTCTAATTGCTTCACCAAGAGCACGACCTGCTCTTAGGAAATCTTCATGAGTTCCGGTCTGACAAACAGACATCGAAATCCACTTCTTGTCATCCAGTCCTCTACCTAGGTAGTGCCAAAGGTTCACTGTTGCATAAAAAATAGGTAGATGAGGATCGGCAATCGGAGTAATCCAGGTGCCATTCTTCTCATCGTATTTACTCAGAGAGTTAGCCAGCTCTGGGTCACCCTTCATCGCATAAGGGATCTGCGACATACCTCTAGGTAGTTCTTCAGAAGTAAATAAACCTGATCTTTCTGCAGCTGATGAAACAACAAATTCAACTGTTGTTGCCCAGTGACTGTCGAGCACAACAACAGTGTCGTAGTCCAAGGTTTCAAAAACATCTTTACGAAGCTTCTTGAGTCCCGGCACAAGGGACAGTTCCTTGCCGTCATTTATGTCATATCTAACTGCCTCGGGCAACATGATTGTTGGTACGTGAGCGAGCATTGCTGCCCCAACTACTTCTCCCATGATCTATTCCTTCCATCCATTAGGTGAAACCACTGTGTTCTTAACATCAGCATAAAAATCAAATGACCAGTTACCGCCCTCACGACCAATACCTGACTTCTTAGAGCCACCAAAAGGTGCTCGTAGATCTCTAACAAAGAAGCAGTTCACCCAGATAGTGCCAGCAACTAACTGCTTAGCAACTCTCTCAGCGCGCTCCTTATTACCTGTTACCAAAATCGCAGCCAAACCAAATTCAGTGCTGTTAGCCATAGCAATAGCTTCTTCATCAGTCTTGAAGGTTTGCAGGCAAAGCACTGGGCCGAATACTTCTGAGGTAACAATCTCTGAATTAGGGTCTGGGTTCATCACCAGTGTTGGCCTGAAATATAGCCCACCGAGGTCACTGTTAGGAACGCCACCCATAACGATGTTGGCACCAGATTCTTTAGCCCTATCAACAAAGCCTTTGATCCGATCGAAGTGCACCTGGTGAATCTGCGGACCAATCTGAGTTGTCTCGTCTCTAGGGTCACCCTGAATAATCTGTAATGCTTTTTCTTTGAACTTCAAAGCAAAAGCATCGGCGATGTTTTCATGAACCAGGATTCGAGTTCCTGATAAACAAACCTGACCAGCGTTGTCATACTGCTCAACTGCTAGCTCTACTGCTAAATCAATATCAGCATCTTCTAAAACAACACAAGGTGATTTACCACCAAGTTCAAAAGAAACAGGAGTTAGGTTATCGGCAGCAGATCTTGCAATTACTTTGGCTGTTGGCACAGAACCAGTAAAAGAGATACGTACGATATCTGGATGAGTAACTAATGCTGCCCCAACTTCTTTACCAAGACCTTGAACAACATTAAAAACACCATCAGGTATTCCAGCTTGTTTAGTTAGATCTGCGAAGAAAGATGCAGATAGTGGTGTCCATTCAGCAGGTTTTAGAATCACTGTGTCACCGGCAGCCAGAGCAGGACCAATCTTCCAGGAGGCAAGCATCAGCGGAGCGTTCCAAGGAGTGATTAGAACTGCAACACCGGAAGGATCCCAAGAGATTCTGTTGGTGTGTCCTCTGGTTTCAAAATCAGGATGTTGTAATTCGTTAATTGCCCACTCTGCAAAGAATCTAATGTTCAACGCAACTCTTGGCATAACACCCCTGCGGTGTGATCGCAGAAGAGATCCGTTATCCATGGTTTCTAACTGAGCAAGGGTTTCAATGTTCTCTTCAATAAGTTCAGCAAGTCTAAGAAGTAATACGCCTCTGCCTTTAGGGCCAAGGGCAGCCCAAGCTGGGAATGCAGCTTTTGCTGCTTGAACAGCTAGATCTGCTTCTTTTGGAGTGCCTCTTGATATATCCCCGAGGAAGGAGCCATCGACAGGGGAAGTATTGGTAAAGGTCTCGGAAGAGGCCACTCTTTGCCCACCGATGTAATGGCGAGTGTCTATTTTGGTGCCGACAACGTCAATGGTGTGCAAAGCAGTTTTCCTCACTTTATCCTTATTCATTAGGATACTAATGATTTAGATTAGGGCATACTTAATCTGTATACAGCCTAAGTTTGATAACGATTCTGCAAGCCTAAGGAGCAGAGCATGAGCCGTCCAAAGATAGCCATAGTCGGTCGACTGACCGAACACGCTGCAGCAATTAGGTACTCAGGTGTGGTCTCAGCCAGAAGGCTTTTAGAGTCGGTATGGAACGCAGGGGGTGACCCAATTACTTTCTTACCGGTAGCTAACCCAGACTGGAAAACTAGGCTAGAGGGCATCTCTGGGGTATTGCTGGCTGGTGGTGGAGACATCAACCCTATTTGGTATGGCCAAGAACCAGAGACAGATCAGCTCTACGGCATCGATGATTTGCAAGATGAGAATGACTTTTCAATTGCTAAATACGCACTTGATAATGGCATCCCAGTCTTAGCTATTTGTCGAGGCTGCCAAATCGTAAATGTTCTAAAAGGTGGCTCTCTTGTCCAACACATGGATCAAGACCATAGACACCATGTTCACACCATTCAACTGACTAAAGGTGCAGCTGAACTAGGCCTTACAAAACCAGAGCTAGAAGCATCTTGTTTTCATCACCAAGCCATAGACAAACTGGGTGATGATCTAGAAGTTTTAGCCACCGCTGAAGAAGGACATGTTGAGGCATTCAAGATAAAGGCAAAGGCTTGGGCCTACGGTGTCCAATGGCACCCGGAGGATAACTCAACTACTAATCAACAGCAGCATGAACTGTTCTTGAGGTTTGTTTCAGAGGCTGCTAAGAATTAGTTTCAGCAAACTTAGTAATAGCTCTAAGCTGATCCGCTAGCACACCCTGCTTTGCTGGTGAAACTGAGTTAGCAACTGCGGTCTCTTGAATGTTAAATGCGGGGAATAGGGAGTCCATTAGTTTTCTACCCCTGTTGGTAAGTTCAACTATTACTAGACGACCGTCTTCCTTGCTTTTCTTTCTAACTAGTAGCCCCCTTTTCTCAAGAGTTGATAGCACGCCTGTAAGGGTTGCTTTAGAAAAACCACCCTCTACAGCAATCTGTCTAGTTTCGATTGGTTCCCAGATCCAGGTCACCCACAGCACCACAAAGGCAGTCCAAGAGAGATCTGACTTGGCTAGCACAGTTCTTTCTAGATGATTTCTAACCGAGTTTGCTGCTCTAAAGAGGTTAGAGGTAACGGCCATTGCTTCGAAGTTGATGTTCTTGTGAACAAGCTTCTGGTTGACCTGTCTCTCGGTCTCCGCAAGGGTGTGTGGACCAGCCATGGGTTCCTCCTAATGTCTCTATTCTCCACTAATCGTTCGGGTCTAAATAACTTTTTAGGCACAAACACCGAATCTTTTAGGTTTGGTGTGTAATCTAAAAATGGTTCGTATCCTAACAATCGGAGTTGAAATGACAGTGCTGTCTGAGCTCACCCTTGCAGACCTAGATTTATTTGAAGGCGGGGCTCCTTGGCATATCTTCGACAAACTCCGTGCTGAGTCTCCAATCCACTGGAATACCGAAGATAAACCAAACAGTGGCTTCTGGTCTGTTACCGGATATCAAGATATCGTCAAGGTATTGAGAGATACAGAGACCTTCACCTCAACCCACTTCACCAATTTGGAAGAAGTAGATGCTGAACAGGAAGAAGCTAGAAGATCGCTTCTGGAAACCGATGGTGCTAGACATAGAGCACTAAGACGATTGCTGCAGGGTGAGTTCACCCCGCAGGCTGTTTCAGGTTATGAAACATTTCTTAGAGGGCTAACCGCAACAACTTTGGATGTAGCTTTTGCTAAAGGTACTTTTGACTTTGTTGAAGAGGTTGCTGCCGATTTCCCGATTCGTGTTTTAGCTCGAATGCTTGATGTTCCAGATCATGACACTGACAAGTTGATTGAGTGGGGTAACCGGATGATTGGTAACACAGACCCTGAGCACGCCGATGTTTTGTTGGAAGACCCTGAAAGCGAAAAGTACCGTTTAGTGCCTTTTAGATCACCAGCGGCTCTTGAAGTGTTTGAGTATGGTCAGAACCTAGCTAATCAACGTAGAGGTAAAGATGGTGTTGATTTAGTTTCAACACTTATCAACCAGGTGCCATCAGATGGCATTCCGCTATCTGAACGTGATTTCAACACATACTTCCTACTGCTTGTCGTTGCTGGTAACGAGACCACTCGTCACACTATTTCTCACACCATGAACTATCTGATTGAAAACCCTGAGCAGATGGCAATGCTGCAGGAAGATCCTTCCCTTATTCCTTGGGCTGTCGAAGAGTTCATTCGTTTAGCGTCTCCGGTTTATCACTTTAGAAGAACAGCAACCAAAGATATTGAGTTTCAAGGAACTCGAATCAAAAAGGGACAGAAGGTAGTTCCTTGGTTTGCATCAGGTAACCGAGACAGCGCTGTCTTTACCGACCCATACAAGATGGATGTGAAGAGAAATCCCAATGAGCACATGGCCTTTGGTCGCGGTGGACCACACATGTGTTTGGGTAATTCGCTAGCTCGTCTAGAAGTTCGCATTATGTTTGAAGATTTACTCTCACGTGTTGACAAGGTTGAACGAGTTGGAAATATCGATCACCTACGTTCTAACTTCGTCAATGGAATCAAGAGATTCCCTGTGAAGGTAACGCTTAGATAAGTTTCGCTATGTCTTTTAGGTATGCATCGACTAGATCAAAAGTTCTTTGTTTTGAGGCTTCATCTTCAGCGATAGTCTGATTCATCATGATTTGTCCATCTTGACCATCTTCACCGACTGATCGAAGTCCTCCCCAATCCAACCAACCCTTTAGCACTGCTGCATTTAGTTCTGGGTGGAATTGCACCGCAAGCGATCTGCCATAGATAAATGCTTGAGAAGCAATTGGGTTACGAGCAATCTCAACGGCACCTTCGGGCAATTGCCAGCGGTCATAGTGGAATTGAAACCAGGGGCCGTTACTGACTAAATCTTTTCTGTCTGACCAGATGTTGGTCCAACCGATTTCGCCTTTAGGGCCAGGGGCAACAGAGCCACCTAGGGCACGAGCAAGTAATTGACCACCAAAACATATACCAAGAACTGGTTTATCTGCCGCCACCGCTTTTTTTACCCAGTCCAGTTCTGGTTGTAACCAGTTGCCGATGCAGGCATCATCCCAAGCACCCCAGGGTGCACCTAGGGGGATAAGTAGGTCGTAGTCATTGAAGTCAGGAAATTCGAAGGGAACGTTAGGAGTATCAAAAGAGCTTTCAGGAACAACTAAAACCTCGGTTATTTCAAAGCCGTGACGCTTTAGGGCCTCTCCTACCCAGCCGGTTGGGCTGACATGATCATGCTGGATGAATAGAGCTTTCATGATTTCCTTCATAACTTTTCGGTTTAGTAGGGCAATTCCTAGGCTACTAGGAAGTAGTATCCAAATATCGTTTGAGTACGAATGAAAAGTAACAAAGGAGTTGCAATGGGTACCGACCTGACCGCGCTTAGGCAGAAACTTCAGGAGCAGGGCGTAGATGTTCTAAGAATCATCTATTCAGACATTCTTGGTATCACTCGTTCTAAAGACTTACTGGTTAGCCAGTTAGAGAAAGCTGCGGGCCATGGCCCAGCTTTCTGTCAAGGGGTTTGGATAACTACCACTCAGGGTGAAGTGATGGATGCTGAAGGCATTGCTGGTGATGGTCTGCAAGACCTAATTACTCAACTAGACCCTGACACTATTCACGAGATGCCCTGGGAACCAGGAGTTGCCTACGCAATTGGTGATGCACTAAATCCAGATATGTCGCCTAACATGTTCTCTCCTAGAACGGTGCTTAGAAAAGTTATTGCAGAGTATGAAAAGTTAGGTTTAGTTCCAGTTGTTGGACCGGAGCTTGAGTTTTATATTGCAGATCGTGTTGAAGGCGGAGGATTCAAGAGATCTCTTGAGCGAACAGGTCGTGTTTATACCAGTGGAGCACTGGTTGACCCGAAAGGAACCTTTTTGCATTTGATTCGCATGTTGGACCAACTCAACATTGGAGTCTTTGCCGGTAACCACGAGTTCTCACCTGGTCAGTATGAAATCAACCTTTGGCATTCAGAAGCCATGGATGCAGCTGATAGAACTTTCATGTTCAAGACTTCAATCAAAGACATCGTTCACCGCGAAGGTCAACATGCAACCTTCCTAGGTAAGCCTTGGAGCGATGAAGGAGGGTCAGGGTTCCACCTGCACTTCTCGGTTACCGACAAGTCTGGTAAGAACCTCATGTTTGATGGTGATGATTTGAGTGGAGTAGCTAAGCAGATGATTGCAGGATTGTGTGAGAACGCAAATGCTCTAACTGCTTTTACTAACCCAACTGTCAATGCTTTCAAGAGATTAGGTCCTGATACTCTTGCTCCGTTTAGGGCTAACTGGGGCTATGACAACCGAAGCACCATGGTGCGTATTCCACCAGAGCGAGGCCAGGGCACACGCCTTGAGGTTCGTGTTGGTGATGGTGCTGCTAATCCCTATTTGGTTATTGCAAGCATCTTGGCTGCAGCTTTAGATGGCATCGTCAGAAAACTTGAAGTTTCAGCTCCTGCCGTTGGTATGTCTTATGACAATGAAGCTGCTGCAACACTGCCAGCAACCTTCACTGAAGCATTAGATGCGCTTGAAGCTAATGAGCGCATGCGTCTGCACATGTCAACCGGTTTGATTGGAATCTTCCTTGTGATGAAGCGCGATGAGATTGCAAGATACAACGCAGCTGTTCCTGACCCATCAACAAGAGAAGTGACCGACTGGGAAATTCAGGAATATATGGAGGATTACTAAATCTTGTTTGAGTTATCTTCAAGGAGAGTTCCTCCGTTGAAGGTAACCCCAACCTCACGATAGTATCCACCGAGTATTTCTCTCACTGGAAGTATTGAAGCCAATTCATCCCACTGTGAGTCACCGAGAGTTAGCTCTGCATCTCCTACCCAAGGAGTTCCTAAATCTGCATCAACACCACCCATGGTGATTAGTTGATCCATTGAATTCCCTAGTCCAGGGGTAATCGATGGCATCCAGCGTGAGTGAATCATCGGGTGGCCATTTACAAAACCATTTGAGTCTGCCGGTTTTCTCAAAGTCACTACAGCAGAAGCCAGTCTGTGATCATATGCCGCAAGAGAAGCGCCTAGCTTTGCACCCGCTTCTAGTTTTGGAGTTGCCTTACCGTGATTGAAGATACGAGTGACAGCAACACTTCCTAGTTTCTTTGGATAACCCTGGAACCAACCTCGAGCAATAGCAAAATCTTTAGTTACCCAAATGGCAACACAACGTGAATAGGTCTTGCCTTGATATTTACATCTGACCACTACGAATGCTTCAAGGTATTGCGATCTAACTGGGTCAAGTAATTCAGCTCCACCGGTTGAGCAGGACTGCCAGTCTGCCCAGATAAGAGCTACGGCACCTGCATGCTCATCAGCTAATTCAAGTTCTGGCGGCAAGATCGCTCTGACGTTAGATTCATCGGTTAGATACTCAACGGTTAGCAGGGTACCCGAATAGAACCAGGGCATATCAGGGATGATTGCGCTCCTACCGGTTGGGGTCTTCGGAGCCATAAATCCATGTAATTCGGTCATAAGAACAGATTACTAACCATTTGTATCCGAATGAAGCAAAGAGTCGCTCTCATAACGATTACTTAACCATCCGCTCAAAAACTGCCAGAAATCAGGGAATCGACTGAATTTTGCACCAATCTTGGAGCAGGTCGTTCATACCCGAACGATTATTACTCAACGAGGAGATTTCTATGTCAATGGAAAAAAGCGACAACTCACTGCGGAAAAACCGCCTTGGGGTCCTGGGTATTGTATTTTTCGTAGTTGCGGCATCTGCCCCGCTGGTTGGTATGACCGGAGCTGTCCCAATCGCCATCTTGGCCGGTAACGGAGCGGCTGCACCTGGCGCTTACCTATTAGTTGGTCTAACTCTTATTTTGTTCAGCGTTGGTTTCACAGCTATGACCAGCAAGGTCACAAACGCAGGAGCGTTCTTTGCATATGTCGGTAGAGGTTTGGGCAAGAACGCTGGTATCGGTTCTGCTCTAGTTTCCATCGTTGGTTATGTGACCATTCAGTTAGCGATCTACGGATTCTTTGGTGGCTTACTGCAAGGACAGATCGAAGCCGAGTACGGCATCGCACTTCCCTGGTACATCTGGGCAGCAATTGCTTGGGTAATTGTTACAGCACTATCACTACTCAGTGTTGATATTGGTGCCAAGGTTCTCGGAATTCTTATGGCGCTAGAAGTGCTTTCACTCTTGGTTGCTGGTATTGCAATTCTTGGTAATCATGCAGGGGAAATGAACTTCGCTGCTTCATTCTCACCGGAGAACATCTTCGTCGGTGGCTTCTCAGGTGGCGCAGGTATCGCAATCGCATTCGCACTTGCTTCATACATTGGTTTTGAAGCAACAGCTATTTACGGCGAAGAATCAATCGAACCTAAGCGTGCTGTTCCTCGCGCAACATACTGGGCCATCGGTACGATCACTGTCTTGTTCACCATTGTCTCTTTTGCAATGGTTACTGGTCTTGGTTCAGCAGATGTAGTGAACCAGGTCGCAACGATTTCTGTTGGTGGGTCAAACCCAGCCTTAGTGCTCTTTACTTTGGTTGAGACCAACGTAGGTCACTGGCTAGTTGTGATTATGGAATGGCTTGTAGTTTCATCTTTGTTTGCAGGTCTACTTGCTTTCCAAAATGCAAACGCTCGCTATGTGTTTGCGCTAGGTCGTTCAGGTGTGCTTCCAAAGTCACTTGGTAACACCAACAAGTCAGGTGCCCCCCAGGGTGGAGTTATCGTAACCTCTGTTTTGGCAGCTATCGTAATCATCCTGTTTGCTGTTCAAAACCTAGATCCAATCATGAACCTGTTCTTCTGGATGAGCGCAATCACAGCTATTGCCATCATGTTGGTTGAGTTCTTGGTCAGCTTGGCAGTTATCCGCTTCTTCATGCAGAACCCAGGAACCCACTGGTTCAAGGCTCTGGTCGCACCAGGACTTTCTCTGGTCTTACTGGGAATTGGCGAGTACTTGCTAATGTCTAGGTTCAACTTGCTATCAGGTCTTGCTCCTTCTCCAGAAGAGGGTGGAACCGCTTGGGCAATGACAACATTGGGCTGGACTCTAGTGCTGCTTCCATTTGCAGCACTATTTATCGGTTATATCTGGGGTCTCGTTAACAAAAACGATGACTCAAAGATGAGTGCCGACATTCTTTCCTAATTGGAAGAAAACAAAGAGTCCAGACAAAGATGTCTGGACTCTTTGGTTTTGGTTAGGGAACTAATGATTTAGTGGCAGACTAAAAACATGTCAGCAATGAGGCTAGAACATGACCTGCTCGGTAACTACGAGATCCCTGCCAGTGCATACTGGGGGGTGCATTCAGCTAGAGCGGTGGAGAACTTCCCCATCTCCGGTGTTCCCATCGGGCACTATCGCTCACTCATCAAAGCCTTAGCCATCGTCAAAGAGGCTACTGCTAAAGCCAACTTAGAAGTTGGTCACTTAGATAAAGATGTTGCTAGCGCAATCATTGCTGCCTGCCACGAAGTCGCAGCTGGCAAGTTTGATAAAGAATTCATAGTTGATGCCATTCAGGGTGGTGCTGGGACAAGCACCAACATGAATGCGAATGAAGTTATCGCTAACCGAGCACTGGAACTAGCTGGCTTTGAAAAAGGTGACTACGACAAGATTCACCCACTGAACGATGTGAACATGTCTCAGTCAACAAACGACGTGTATCCGACGGCATTAAAAGTTGCTTTGATTCTTGAGATCAGAGAACTGATTAAGGCAATGGAGTATTTACGCACTGCATACACAGCTAAAGCAGTTGAGTTCAGAGATGTCATCAAGATGGGTAGAACCCAATTGCAAGATGCTGTCCCAATGACTTTGGGTCAAGAGTTCGCAACTTTTGCCAGAATGACTGCTGAAGATGAGCAGAGACTTTTAGAAGTTATTCCACTGCTCAGTGAAATAAATCTTGGCGGAACTGCAATTGGAACTCAGCTAAATGCACCTAAGGGTTATACCGAAGCAGCTTGCAGGCATTTGAGTGAATTAGCCGGTTGGCAGTTCGTAGTTGCTGAAGACATGGTAGAGGCAACCCAGGACTGCGGCGTGTTTGTTTTGGTTAGCGGTGTTCTAAAGCGCGTGGCAGTGAAACTATCTAAGACCGCTAATGATTTGCGTTTGCTCTCCAGTGGACCTAGGGCGGGTTTTGGAGAGATTAATCTTCCTGCTCGTCAAGCCGGTTCATCAATCATGCCTGGCA
>JAEMTJ010000050.1 GCA_016462375.1 Rhodoluna sp.
CATTCTCTTCTTGCCTTCCACTGTTGGCGCAGATGCCGGTGTTCTTTTCTCTGTTCACAACCCTGCAAGAAGCGCAACAGTCAAAATCAGGTGTTGGATTCCTAAGCGCAGAACTATCTGCCTCATTCGCACAGTCACACTTCTTAGGCGCAAGCCTTTCAGAGACGTTTCTAACCGCGACATCTGACTCAGTAAAAATCATTGCCGGAGTAATGATTGTTTTGATGACAGGTTCTCAGTTCATCACTCAGCTCCAGATCATGGCAAAGAACCAGAACCAAACCACCATGAACTCACAGTTTGCTCAAACCCAGAAGATCATGCTTTATGTCTTCCCGGTAATATTCCTAGTCTCAGGTGTCTCATTCCCCCTAGGTGTATTGATTTACTGGCTAGTCTCCAACTTCTGGACCATGGGGCAGCAGTATTACGTCATCCGCAGGATGCCAACCCCTGGTTCTAAAGCCCACGATGAACGCCAGGTTCGCTTAGAAAAGAAAGGCAAAGCCGGTCCAACAACAGCCGAAGTTGCCGAAGAAATCGAAGCCCCTCAACCAATCCAACGCACTCAGCCAGTTTCCAAAGCACGTGCAAAGAAGAAGCCGAAAGGCACAAAGTAGGACTAAATGTCAGATGAATTAGAAACCCAAGAAGTAATCCAAGACACCGAACTAGCCGAGCCAAAGAGTTCAGCTAAGGACTTAGAGGAAGAAGGCGAAGTAGCGGCCGACTACCTCGAAGAGCTGCTGGATATTTTCGACCTAGACGGGGATATCAATATCGACGTCCGTCAGGGCAGAGCCTATTTAGAAGTCACCGCTGACCAGGAGAGCAACTTGAGACTAATCTCAGAACCAGAGACAGTCGAGGCCCTTCAGGAGCTAACCCGTATCGCTGTGCAGGCTAAAACCCAGTCGTTTAGCCGACTTATCTTAGATATCGCAGGATCTCGTCAGGCCAAGGTAGATGCCCTAACCAAGGTTGTGAACAGAATAATCGATAAGGTTAAGGACACGAATGCGGCTGTGGCTATGAAGCCAATGTCCTCTTACGAGCGCAAAATCGCTCATGATCTCATTGGCGAAGCAGGCCTACTGTCAGAATCAGAAGGCGAAGGCAAAGAGCGCCACATTGTTGCTAAGCCTGCTGAATAGTTTCACGTGAAACATTAGGCCAGGAATACGTTCCTGGCTTTTTGTTTCTCTTTAGAAAGTGGAGTCAACGATGGCAAATGAGAAGGCAGCGGAGGGCGAAGTCACCCCAGAAGCGGAACCCGCCTCAGCCCTAGTTATTTTTGGCGACAAAATCGCTCAGGCCCGGAAGTATGCTGAACTGCTGATTCGTGACGGCGACATGCTTGGCCTGATCGGTCCTAGGGAACTTCCAAAGCTCTGGACAAGACACATTCTGAACTCGGCCGTGGTGGCTGAGTACGTCTCTGCAGGCCAGAGAGTGGCTGACATCGGCTCAGGAGCCGGTCTTCCAGGAATCCCAATGGCTATCGTCAGCCCGGATACAGAATTCGTTCTAATTGAGCCGATGGAAAGGCGAGCCACCTGGCTTGCTGAAGTAGCGGTACCAGAAATAGGGCTCAAAAACGTTCAAGTTCTGAGGGGGAGAGCCGAAGAGTCCCCCCTAGCCAATTATGATGTGGCTACGGCAAGAGCGGTCTCGGCCCTGCCAAAACTTTTGAAGATGCTCGTCCCCCTGGTTGTCCCCGGTGGGCAAATCCTTGCCTTAAAGGGATCTCGGGCCGGGGAAGAGATCCAAGAAGCTAAGCCTTTGGCTAAAAGAATGAAAATTTTGAATTTCGAGGTGCTAACCGCAGGTGCTGGGACACTCGAAGAGCCAACAACAATTGTTCGCGTTACGCTACTCTAGAGACCTAAACATGGAGAAATTTTGTCAGACGAAGTAGCGGCATTCTCAGCGCCAGAGCTTCTGGCTGAGCAGGGATCAACCACTCCTCCCACAGTTGTCGCAGGTCTTGGTTACCCTAATGGTAGAGATTCGATAAGCCCAGAGCCTTCTGGTTGGCAGGCGGACACAGCAGAAGTAACGTTTATTGAGAAGCAGGTTTCACGTGAAACATCCAGATGAAATTGGGATCCCAGGGGGGTTCAAGGACGCTCCCCTCGCTCAAGAACTAAGTGAAAACTCGAGAAGACTTTCCAATGTAAACAGCGCCGTTGTCTCCCAGCCAACAAAAACCAGAATTTTCGCAGTATCAAACCAAAAAGGTGGCGTTGGGAAGACAACTACAGCCGTCAACATCGCCGTAGCACTCGCAAATAAGGGAATGAAGGTCCTTGTTGTCGATCTAGACCCTCAGGGAAACGCTTCAACAGCACTAGGCATTGACCATGCCAATCGCGAATCATCAATCTACGACGTATTGCTCAAAGGCAAAACCATAGCGGATACGGCTCAAATAAGCCCTGAGTCCCCTAACCTGAAATGCGTCCCGGCAAACATTTATCTGGCGAATGCGGAACTCGAGCTCTACCCCCTAAAACCTTGGGAACACAGGCTGCAAAGCGCTATAACCGCTTATCTAGAGAGCCCAGAAAATGCTCTAGATTACGTTTTTATTGATTGCCCACCTAGTTTGGGTGTGCTTACAATAAACGCCTTTAGTGCCGCTACAGAGGTTCTAATACCCATCCAGTGCGAGTATTACGCTCTGGAAGGGTTGAGCCAACTCAGGGAAACAATAGCCAAGATTCGCGAATTCCAGAACCCAGAGCTCGGCGCAGCAACAATCGTCCTAACGATGTATGACTCTAGAACCAAACTCAACGCAGCCGTGGTGGAAGATGTCCGAGCACACTTCCCAGATCAGACTTTAAATACGCTTATCCCCCGCCAAATAGGCGTTGCTGAAGCTCCAGGCTATGGGCAAACAGTAATTAATTACGATCGCAGCTCCACTGGATCTATCGCATACATGGAAGCGGCAATCGAACTAGCACAAAGAGGAGGAAACTAATGGCTGAGAAAAAAGGTGGGTTAGGCAGAGGCATTGGAGCTTTAATCCCTGCTGCGGCTAATCAAGACCGTATGGAGAGACCGGCTGACGGCAACCCAATCAGCGTATTCTTTGGCGGTTCGAGCAACGCTCCAGCTAATCTTCTGCCAGTTCCAGGTGCCACGTTTGGTTTCCTAAACATCGATGACATCACCCCAAACGCTAAGCAGCCTAGAACAAATTTTGACGCGGATGACTTTGCGGAATTAGTGGGCAGCATTAGGGAGTTCGGCGTTCTTCAGCCAATCTCAGTCCGTTCACTTGGTAAACAGAACAGCGTTGACAAATACGAACTAATCATGGGTGAACGCCGCTTGCGAGCCTCTAAGGCCGCTGGGCTAACTCAGATTCCAGCCGTTATTCGTGAAACCGGCGATGAAAACATGCTTCGCGATGCTTTGTTGGAAAACCTCCACAGAAGTGACCTCAACGCCATAGAAGAAGCTAGCGCATACCAACAGCTTCTTGAGGAATATGGCTGCACTCAGGACCAACTGGCAGAGAAGCTCTCTAGATCTAGACCGCAAATCACCAACACCATCCGGCTGCTCAAGCTTCCGACAGCGCTTCAGAGCAAGGTTGCTGCTGGCGTACTTAGCGCAGGCCATGCAAGGGCCATCCTGGCGCTAGAAAGTGCTGAACGCATGATTGAGGTTGCCGATAAGGTCATCAATCTAGGCCTATCAGTGCGAGCTACTGAAGAATTGGTCAAAGCTCCTGCCAAAAGAGGCAAAATTAGGGGCGGTACTAAGCAACAGGCCCTTAAAACTCTTGCTGATTCGATTGCTGACCGCCTAAACACTTCGGTGCGCATCAAACTTGGTTTGAAAAAGGGAACTATTGAGATCGACTTTGCCAGCGTCGATGACATGAACCGCATTTTGGCTGAATTAGGCCACGAGACCAAGTACTAAGCGATTGTGGATAACTATCCACAAGTTATAAACAGGGTTATCCACAGGCTAAAAGTGTTACTTAGAGACCAATTCTTCCTGGATTGTCTTAGCTAATCTCTCGACACCCACTCTAATATTTTCTGGAGTTGGGTATGAGTAAGAAATTCTCAAGAACTCCTGACCAGTTCCATTTCCATAGAAAGCTGTTCCTGGCGTATAGGCCACTAGGTTCTCAACGGCTCTAGGCAACATCTTCTTGGAGTTAATTCCTTTAGGCAGATCTACCCACAAATAAAACCCACCACCGGGGTTGGTCGTGGTCAGATCCGGCAGGAACTCTTTCATAGCGGCTTGGGCTGCGTCTCTTCGTTGACGATACTCGCCGCGGAACACAGCAATCTGAGCTTTCCAATCGTTATTAGTCAAATACTCACTGATCATCATTTGGCTAAATGCACTTGGACAAAGAACTGCTGACTCATTTGCTAAAACTAGTTTCTCTCTAATGCTCGGTGGTGCAAGAACATAACCAACACGGAAGCCTGGCACAAGAATCTTCGAGAAGCTACCTAAATAAATAACACCATCTTCATCAAGTGATCGCAATGCATCCGGTGCACGATTTTCAAAATACAAAAGACCATAAACATTGTCTTCCAAAACCAAGATGTGGTGACGACGACAAATTTCTAAAACTTTACTGCGACGATCAGCACTGAGTGTTACGCCACTTGGGTTAGCAAAGTTTGGAACTAAATATAAAAACTTAATTTTCTTTCCAGCAGCTTGGACTCTCTCAATGGTTTGGTTGAGTGCCTCTGGAGAAATACCTTCTAGGTCTGTGTATACGTGTTCAATGTGTGCTTGTCTTGCGCGAAAAACTCCTAGAGCTCCGACGTAGCTTGGGCCTTCAGCCAGCACCACATCGCCTGGGTCTAGGAACAATGAAGAAACTAAATCGAGTCCGTGTTGTGAACCTGTTGTGATTACGATGTCATCAATCTTGCTTTCAATTCCCTCAAGCGACATGATCTCGCGAATGTGTTCACGCAATACGGGATCACCTTGGCCGCCAGAATATTGCAACGCTTGATTTGATCTGTCTGACATCAGAGAATTAAATGTTTCGATCATTCGGTCTTTAGGAAGAGCAGGTACGAATGGCATTCCTCCGGCAAGAGACACTACTTCTGGTCTGGAGACAACAGCAAATAACGCTCGCACTTCTGAAGCGGATAATCCGTTAGCGCGCGAAGCGTAGTTATCTGACCATAGGTCTTTTGTCATGTGTTTTCCTTGGTTGAGGTTAAAGAAAAACGACTAGAGGGCGGTTGGCCCCATAGCCGTTCTTGCTTAGAAACTAATTTAGTTGATGAATTCACTCAAATCAGCCAAAAGCTGAGGCTTTGGCTTGGCTCCAACCATTGACTTAACGACTTCACCATTCTGGAAAACCTGCAGAGCAGGAATTCCGGTGATTCCATAACGCATTGCGATTTCTGGTTCTTCGTCTACATTCAATTTGACGATGGTTATTTTTTCACCGTATTCGGCCGAGATCTCATCAAGGATAGGGGAGACCATGCGGCATGGACCGCACCACTCAGCCCAAAAATCCACTAGTACTGGCTTAGCCGAGGACAGGACATCGGCCTGGAATGATGCTGTGGTAACGCTCTTTGCTGACATGTTTACTCCTTGTTTAGTGAACTTATTTTACGCTTGCTAGGTAGTGCTCTGCATCCAATGCGGCAACACAGCCAGAGCCGGCAGCTGTGATGGCTTGACGGTAGGTGGGGTCAATCACATCGCCACAGGCAAAAACTCCGGGCAAAGAAGTCTTAGAAGATCTTCCTTCAACCTCGATGAACTTCTCTGCCGTTAGTTTTAATTGCTTTTCAACCAACCAAGTTCTCGGATCATTTCCAACAGCGATGAAGAGACCATCTAGGTCTAGCTGAGCAGTTGTGCCATCAACGGTGTTTCTAGTCATGATTCCAGAGAGCTTTGGTTCGCCAAGCAGTTCAGTTACTTCAGTGTTCCAAATAACTTCGATCTTTGGATTAGCCAGAGCGCGCTCTTGCATTATCTTGGACGCCTTGAAGCTGTCTCTTCTATGAATCAGAAATACTTTGCTAGCGAAACGAGTTAAGAAAGTCGCCTCTTCCATTGCTGAATCTCCACCGCCGATAACAGCAATAGTTTTCTCTCTGAAGAAGAAACCATCACAGGTAGCACACCAAGAAACACCGTGTCCGCTGAGTTCTTTTTCTCTAGGCAAACCAAGTTC
>JAEMTJ010000086.1 GCA_016462375.1 Rhodoluna sp.
TGCACGTCTTGGTTTTGCAGCGATAGTCACGAGTGTGGCTTTGCTAGCGGGTCTAGTCGTCGCTGGCCAAAGCCACAGATTAGCGAATATATTCAGCGACCCAGCCAATAAAGACAAACCAGTAGTTGGCCTAGTTCTCAAATATAGAGAAGATGTAGTTCCGTTTGACGCCTTCGGAAATCAAACTGCAATTGAGGTTGCCAATGGGCCTCTAAGTAAAGGTGTTGACCTAGGGCTGGGTATGTATTCTGCAGACTTTCAAAAGTCTGTCACTGAAGATGAAGCACTGAAGATTGCCAGGTCCCTCAGTAGTGACCAGCGGATAGAGAGTATCTATTTAAATCACCTGCTATCTGAGGCGGGTTATAAGAATGTGCTACCAAAGCTAGCTGTTCTCAGAGCAAGTTCTAGTCCAACTGCATTGAAAGCCGCAGACAGCTGGAACACCCTAAAGCCGAATGCTGCAAGAGTGAGTTTGACTTGGAAAGCGCCAACGACGCTAAATGGCGGCAAAGTGTGGGGTTACCGTGTTTGGAAATTTGACCCAGTCGCAAACGATTATCAAGTCATTGTTGCAAACTCGAAGAGCGTAGCCACCGCCCTCAATGTCTATCAAAATTTGGTTGCGGGTGCGGCGGCTAGTTTTAAGGTCGCTGCCATAACTAGATCTTCAAATTTCAAATACATGGCGATAGGTAAAGCCTCAGCCGCTGTTCGGGTTATTCCAACCGCCACACCGCAGCCTCCAGTTCTTCAATCGGCTGGAACTATCACTTCCGCATCCCCTGTCATAATTTGGGCACCTCAAGACAAGATAGCCCGCGGTGGTTTGGAAGTGACTTACCAGGTCACAGCGACCGCTTCAGGCTCGACAACTAGCAATTGCAGTACAGCAGCCAACAGCTGCACTCTAAGTGGCCTTGCTGCTGGGCAGACATATAAAGTTCAGGTCACAGCAACTAATGCCAGAGGCTCCAGCACTTCTGCGATTGTCGAAGAGTCACTGGACCCAATGATGAGCTTGCAGTGGTATCTAGATTCCGACTACGGAGTCAATGCTTCTGAAGCTTGGGAAATTACGAGAGGTTCACCTTCGATTGTTGTTGCAGTCATCGACAGCGGAATTACAGATCATCCTGATTTAAATGACAATGTTGTTCCAGGCTACGACTTCATCAGTAGCTCAACTCGGTCTAGGGATGGCAATGGCAGAGATGCTGATGCAAGCGACCCAGGAGATTACAACACGGCTGAAGGAACTTCGAGTTCATGGCATGGGACTCACGTAGCAGGCATTATTGCCGCATCATCTAACTCAATCGGAATTACCGGTGTCGCGCCCAATGTGAAGATTGAACCGATTCGAGTCCTTGGTGCAAATGGTGGAACTGAAGCAGATATTGCTGCTGGAATTAACTGGGCCATCGGGGTAAAGATTAACGGTGTCCCAACAAACCAATTTCCTGCCAAAGTTGTGAACCTTTCAATTGGCTCTTCAGATTTCTCCACTTGTTATTCGAATTCTCCAACTCAATTGGCAATTGACGAATCGAAACGACGCAATGTGACTTTAGTTACAGCAGCTGGAAATGACAATCACTATGCCACAGCTTCATATCCTGGCAATTGCTACGGAAACATAACTATTGGTGCTACTGGCTACACCGGTGATCGTTCCTATTACAGTAATTACTCCGGTTACAGTTCAAGTCAAGATGTCTATATAGGTGTTGACATTTCTGCCCC
>JAEMTJ010000023.1:0-20545 GCA_016462375.1 Rhodoluna sp.
ACATAGTCAATCAAGGTTTGACTTGATTGCCAGCCGGTGTAGCTTCCGCCAAAAGGGCCAGTTGCATTATCAAAAATCAAGAAGAAGGGTGAGTCGAACACCCAGTAGTTCTCGCCCATGTTGCCTGGATAAACCGTATAGAAAAGTTCTCGATCAACATAGAACTGCAACAAGTTTGGAGTCCAAGCTAGCCCATAGGTATGAAAATCAGCTGTGTAATCGGCCTCGTCGACTATGTCACCAACCACGTAACGGTGATTGTCGCAACAGGTTGCCTCATTCACGTTGGAATAGTGCACCGCACTTGAGTTTCTAGTCGGTCTATCTCCACCTTGTTCTGCAATGTCGATCTCTCCAGACAGTGGCCAACCAACATCTGTAATTGAATCCCCAAGAGCCCAGAAAGCTGGCCAGTTAGTTCCGCCAACCGGCATCTTCATCCTGGTTTCGATGTATCCGTATTTGAACGAAACTTTTCCCTGAGTATCAAAGCGGCCACTTGTGAAACGGCAAGGAGTAGCTAAACATGGACCTGAGTTGGCAGGAGCTGAAGTAATTCTGTTGGTAGTGATTACCGCATTACCCTGAGCTGTGCCATCAAGGGTGATTGCATCAGGAGTGTAATACTGCGATTCTCCCCAACAAGATCCGCCACCGTTACTTGCCGCGTGACCACAGTAACGGGTTGTCCAGTTTGCTGAACTTACTTTCGCATTAGCTTTTCCAGAGAACGACTCAGACCACAGTAAAGTTCCAACATCATGCATCAGCAGTTCTGGGGGTCCCACTTTAGCTACCCAATGTGCATAGAGCGTTACTTTACTTTTGGGTTTTAGCAGGGACTTGTCACGATATTTGACAGGTCCGTTTCTGGATACAGACCAGCCATCAAACCTGAAATCATCCCTTGTGAATTTCACAGCGGGTAATTTCTTTCCAGAAGTAGGTACGGACACTTTGGCCATCGTCCCGAGGCCATTATTAGCATCGAAAATCACTTGAAAACTGCTAGCAGCACCTGCTGGCTCGAGAGCTACGATAGAGCCCACAATAAGCAAAATTGCAACAGTAAGTGTTCTCAGTAGGTTCTTAGGCATAAGCACAATTCTACCTTTGCCGGCTAGACCCAATTTAAGTTCCCCTGCGAGTACTAAGTTGAGACGAATTAGAAATTTATAAGCCTGTGAGAAATCCAGTCAGCGACTGCTTGTAAATTCTCATCGTCCTTGGCCAACCCAAGTATCAGGGAGAGACCAGCTGATGGGGTGCAGTTAATCGTGAAACCGTTGATATAGAGGAATGCGTTAAGCGCTAACCAGGCAACGCGCTTATTTCCATCAAACATTGGGTGGTTTCGGATCAAAGAGTGAACTAGGGCAGCTGCCTTGAGTTCCAGTGTTGGATAAGCTTCCCTGCCAAAGATGGCAGTTTTAGGTCTAGACAGTGCTGATCCCAATAATCCGTAGTCTCTGACTTTGAAACCAAGCGCTTCAATTTCTAAAGCGAAGACTTCGATGTCAAGATATTGAGTCAATCGCTTGGCAGCTGTGCGAGAAGTTTGGCATCGCGCTTGAGGACTAGCGAAAAGGCCTCGCGAACTTTTACTCGTTGGTATTCGTGTGCAATAAATGCTTCGATTGCTGCTGTTACAGCACTATTTTTCGAGATGCCTAAACTGCCTGCAATCTCGCTTAGCGCTTTATCTTGTTCCTCAGTGAGTCTCAGTGTCATGGCCATAGTGTAATGGTAGCAAAGTGATACCAGTAAGGGAAGTGCTGGGATGGGGGAGAACTAACCTTGGGCTAGAGAACCTTTTCCCGAAGTCCCGGTTGGAACGTTATACATCTCAAACACTTCTATATCTTTAGTCAGCTTGCCTTCAACTCCAGCGAGAATGTCTATGACTGTTTGCTGCCCGATGTGGTCTAACCAATGCTGTTTAGTGCTCCAAGCTTCAATCTGGATTATTCTGCCGTCCACTTCTTCATTCATGGCGTAGAACTCACAACCAGGTTCGTCGTGGACTAGCGGTGTGATTCTGTATAGCAATTCAAACACCTCTTTATAGTGCTCGGGCTTAGGCGTAAAGATTGCGACAACGGTGCAGATGCTTGTCATTAGTTCTCTTGTTTAAAAGCTGAGTCAAAAGAAGTTTCGGGAATTTTCCAAAGCAGTGAGCGAACGAAGCCGAGAGCTTCTTCAGCTCCATGTAATCGATCCATGCCGGCATCTTCCCACTCAACTGAGATAGGTCCTTTATAGTCGATTGTGTTTAGTGCCCTAAAGGACGATTCCCAGTCAATCTGACCTCTGCCGGTTGAAACAAAGGTCCAACCTCTTCTAGGGTCATCCCAACCGAGGTGCGAACCTAGTCTGCCGACTCGACCGTCTTGTTTTCTAACAAATGTGTCTTTGCAATCTACGTGGTAGATGCGATCAGCAAAATCAAGAATGAAATTAACTGGATCGATATCCTGCCAGAGCATGTGGCTTGGGTCCCAGTTCAAGCCAAATGCCTTACGGTTATCAATTGCACTCAAGGTTTTTACTGTTGTGTAATAGTCGTAAGCAATTTCTGAAGGATGAACTTCAAGTGCAAATTTCACGCCTTCAGAGTCATAGACATCCATGATTGGATTCCAACGATCAGCAAAGTCTTGATAACCAGCTTCTATTACCTCTTTTGAAACTGGAGGGAACATTGCAACATATTGCCAGATAGATGAACCGGTGAAGCCAACCACGGTATCGACACCGAGCTTCCGAGCGGCGATAGCAGTTATCTTTAGTTCTTCAGCGGCACGCTGACGAACTCCCTCAGGATCTCCATCGCCCCAGATCTTCGCTCCAACAATATCTTTGTGTCTGAAATCGATTGGGTTATCACAAACTGCTTGACCTTTTAGGTGATTAGAAATGGCGTAGAGTTTGAGATTGTATTTGTCGAGGATTGCTAGACGCTCTTGAACATAAGCATCATCTTCGGCTGCTCGCCAAACATCTAAGTGTTCTCCGCTGCAAGCTATTTCTAGGCCGTCATAACCCCACTTGCTAGCAAGCTTTGCCATTTCTTCCAATGTCAGATCTGCCCATTGACCGGTGAATAGCGTTACTGGACGATTCATATGCCTACCCTTTTTTAGCTTGCCAACATTTTAGTCTGGCTAGGAGTGCCTGAATCTAGGACAGTTACCCAGGCCTGCTGCGAGGCTGAAGTTAGCACCGCTTCAATCAAAGCTGCTGCTCTGACGCCATCGGCTAAACCAGGTGTCCCCTGCACAGGATTCCCCTGGAATCCTGCATAAGCATCTGAGATGAAATTGTTGAAGGCGTCTTGATAGCCCTGCGGGTGACCAGCTGGAACATGGGACAAGCGCCTAGCATCCGCAGAAGTCAGGTTCTCTTGCCCACGGGTTACGATCTGGTTCGAAGCACTTCCGCCTACCAGAAGCACCTCTGGTTGCTCTTGGTTGAAGGTGTATGAAGCTTTAGAGCCATCAACTTCTAGCAGTAGTTGGTTCTTTCGTCCGAAAGACACTTGGCTGACAGTCAGTGTTCCAGTCGCCCCGCCCTTAGTTTCAAACAGAATAGTTGCGATGTCTTCGGTTTGAACCTTTACTCCGTTACGTGATTCATATGCCTTGGAAGTGTTTGCTATCAAACGTGAGATTTGATCTCCTGTGACAAACTCCATTAGATCGCACCAGTGAGTGCCAACATCTGCAAAAGCTCTTGATGCTCCACCACTTGCAGAATTTACTCGCCAGTTATTTGAAGTTGGTGTTGCTAACCAATCCTGCAGATAGCTGCCGTGCAGAAGGTGAACTGCCCCTGCCTCGCCATTTTGTAATCTAGCTTTCATTTCACGAACCAGAGGATAGAAGCGGTAAGCAAAAGGGACTGCGAAGCCAACGTCTGCTTTTGTTACTTCTTCTTGAATAGCTAGAGCTTCTTCGTAGGTAACTGAGATTGGCTTCTCACAAACAATTTGCTTATTGGCTTTAGCTGCCGCGATAGTGATTGTTGCGTGCAATTCATTTGGTGTGCAGATATGCACAACATCAACTAGCTCTGATGCAACAAGTTCTTGCCAGGTATTGAATACATTTGCAACGCCTAATTTTTCAGCAGCGATAGCTGCAGACTCACCCGTTGAGCTTGCAATAGCAGTTAGTTCATGACCCGCGTTGCGGATTGCCTTCGCGTGCACGACCGCCATGAAGCCAGCGCCGACGATTCCGGCTCTAAGAGTTTGTGACATTTATTTACTTCTTTCTCGAGAGAGCCACTGCGAGAATGATGATCGCTCCGCGCACCACCTGCTGCTGACTAACATCAAGACCAGCCAGAATTAGACCGTTGTTGATTAGACCAATAAACAATGCACCAAATAGTGAACCGACAACTTGTCCTCGTCCACCAAATAGAGATGTTCCACCCAAAATTACCGCTGCGATGACAGATAGTTCGTCACCGGTACCCCACTGGAATCTACCTGACTGCAATCTACCGGCATAAAGCATTCCTGCAAATGATGCGGCTATACCTGAAATCAACAGCACCATGAACTTGATCTTTGCTGTCTTCACTCCGGTAAATCCAGCGGCAACTAGGTTTCCACCGGTTGCTCTGACGTGACGGCCAAACTTGGTTTTGTTCATGACTATTGCACCGATGGTTACTGCTACCACCACCCAGACTAGGAGGCCGGGGATAGGTCCTATATCGCCACCTCCGAAGATGGTGATATAGGTCTGGTCAGCGATTGGCACTGGTGCAGAAGCAGTAATCCATCGGGCCACTCCCACTACGAGACCTAGCATTCCCAGTGTTACTAGGAATGAAGGGACCTTTAGCCAAGCAACTAGGCCTCCGCTAATAGCGCCTGAGATGGCCCCCACTGCAAGACCGGCCAGGATACCAGGGATTAGTCCATAGCTATTTATGGTCATTGCAGTGACAACCGCCGCAAGTCCGGCTACTGACCCGATACTCAAATCAATCTCAGCAGCAGCAATAACGTAAGTCATTGCGACAGCCATGATTGAGATGGTTGCTGTTTGTCTAAAGATGTTTAGCAGGTTGTTCGGATTACTGAATCCAGAGTCACTAAGCAATACAGCGAACAGAATGAATACTGCAGCAAAACCGATGTATATGATGTTTTGTCGCCACTCAAATCTCTTCAGCATGTTAAGTGCTGTGTTGGTTGATGTCTTGGTACTCATGCTGCTCCTTGAATTGCTAGTTGTAAAAATTCTTCGCTCGGGATTTCCTCGCGGTTTAGGCTCTTAGAAACGTGTCCATCTTTTAGAACCAGAATGCGATCAGAAACAGACAGTAGCTCTGGTAGCTCAGATGAGATAAGAATCACTGATTTGCCACTGTCGGCGATCTTGCGAACTAGATCGAGAATCTCACTCTTAGTCCCGATGTCCACTCCAGCAGTTGGCTCATCCATCAAAAGAATTTCAGGGTTGGTTCCTAACCACTTACCGATAACAACTTTCTGCTGGTTACCACCAGATAGTGAACCGACCCTTATTCCTGGGTATGCCAGCCTGATATCGAACTGTTCAATAATTTCTTTGCTCCTCGCTAGAATCTTTCGTTTAGAAAGCAACCCGCTGCTTTTTAGGCCATCAAGTAATGGAAGCGTGAGGTTCTCGGTTACGGCATGATCCAGGACTAGCCCCTGCGCTCTTCGGTCTTCAGGAATTAGTGCAATTTTGTTTTGGATAGCTTGCTGCGGAGATGAGATATCTAGTTGCTTTCCATTGATTGTTATAGTTCCTGCAGTTGGTTTCAAAATTCCAAACAATGTGTTGACAAGCTCTGTTCTACCCGAACCCATCAAACCAGCTAGGCCAAGGATTTCTCCACGTCGAACCTGTAGTGAAACGTTTTGCAATTTTGGCCCGGAGGATAGGTTTTTGACCTCTAGGACAACTTCCTTAGAGATCTTCGCTGAACGGTTCTTGTGGACCAGGTGAGCTGCTGCCTTTCTACCGATGATGGCTTCAACGATTTGCTCAGGAGATACCTTTTTTAGTGATTCGGTGAGCACTCTTGACCCATCTCTAAGAACGGTGATGCGATCTGCGATGCGGTAGATCTCATCCATGCGGTGAGAGATATAGACAATGGCAATACCTCTAGTCTTGAGCCTCTCGATCAAGGCAAAGAGTCCTTCGGCTTCATTTCTAGCAAGAGAAGCTGTTGGTTCATCCATAATGAGGACTTTTGCATTCTGGGCTAAAGCTTTGGCAATCTCAGTCAGCTGCCAAAGAGCTGTTGGCATAGATTCAACTGTTCTCGAAGGGTCAACTTCGACTTCCATCTCTTTGAAAATGTCCAGCGCTAACTTTCTCGCCTTGGCATCATCAATGAGGCCGAACTTAGTTGGTTCATTGGTTAGGAAAATGTTCTGCGCAACAGTCAATGTTGGGATGAGCGAGAACTCTTGGAAGACCATGCCAATACCGGCTTTTCTAGCAGCAAAGGTATCGGTGATTTGAACTTGTTCACCTGAGACCAAGATCTCGCCGGCATCCTTCTGGTAAACACCCTGAAGAATCTTCATCAGGGTAGATTTGCCAGCACCGTTTTCACCGGCTAGAGCGTGGACTTCTCCAACGCTCACGCTGAAGTCAACGTTCTTCAAGACCGGGTTGGTGCCGAAAGACTTTTCGATACCCCGCATCTCGATTGCTGGTGTATTGGTGTTCATTAGTTTAGGAAACCCTACCCGTTTCACGGTTTAGCTGAGGAACCTTGGTCCACTGACCGGTTTCTGCTGATCGAGCAATTGCGTCATCAATAAGCGCAACCTGGTAACCATCACCAAAGTCAGGCCGAACAGATTCTCCTCCAGCAATAGCTTTAAACAGATCATGGGCTTCAATGATCTTGGTTTCGCCATATCCGATACCAAGAGCTGGGATTGGCCAAAGACCTTCACCGTTTGGATGGTTAGGGCCGGTGTATACGCTGCGGAAACCTCTGCGGTCATTGCCATCCGATTTGAAGCAAACTTGTAATTCATCACGGTTCTCATAGTTGAAAGCAATTGAGCCCTCAGAACCATGGATCTCCAATGTGATGAAGTTATTTCTACCCCAGGCGTTACGAGTTGCTTCTACAGAACCGATAGCTCCGTTAGCAAACTTTAGAAGTGATAGCACTTCATCTTCAACATCTACTTTGCCCTTAGGTGCATCTGATCCACCCTTCGAGGCACCAAGTGAGTCAACACCTGACTGCTGCAGTGGGCGCTCAGTAATGATGTGGTTGGTAATAGCTGATACTTCCGTTACCTCACCAGCTAGGTAACGGGCCATGTCTAATACGTGAGTGAGGATATCGCCGATAGCGCCTGAGCCTGCGATGTCTTTTTGAAATCTCCAAGATAAAGGAGAGCTTGGATCAGCTGACCAGTCTTGAAGATAGGTAGCTCTAAAGTTAATTATTTTGCCGATAGCGCCTTCTTCGATGTAACGCTTGGCTAGGGCAACAGCTGGTGTGCGGCGGTAGTTGAAGGCAACCATGTTTGCTCGATTAGAGTTTCTAGCTGCTTCATACATCAATGCAGCTTCTTCAACTGTGCGGGCTAAAGGTTTCTCACAAATGACGTGCTTCCCCGCGTTCAGAGCCGCGATGGCAATCTGTGCGTGAGAGTTGTTTGGGGTTGCGATATCAACCAAATCGATTTCTGGGTTATTGATAACTGTGTTCCAGTCAGCTGTTGAATTTTGGAATCCAAATCGTAGTGCAGCTTCTTGTGCCATCTTGTCGTTGAACTCTGCGATAGTGTGCTTCACAGGCATAATTTCAGTTGGCCAAAAGAACATAGGTACAGCTGAATATGCGAGTGAGTGGGCTTTGCCCATGAAACCGCCACCGATAAGTCCTACATTGATTTTCTTCATTTACTTTCCTTGCCTAAACTAGTTATTGCCCAGATGGATGGGTGGTACAGAGGGCTGGGGTTTAACCCCCAGCCCTCTTATTTTTTATTTACTTAACGAACGCATTCTTGACTGAAGCAGGAGCATCTGCGTTGTATACAGTCTTCCAAGCCTCAAGAACGTTATCGTGTGAAACAGGTAGTGCACCCAGTGCTACGAAGTTAGGTAGCCCAGTCTTGCCGATCACAGCTGCTGCAGCCAAACGAGCTTCTGCAACACCCTGATCGTATGGACGTTGAGCACCTAGGCCAACAATTAGCTCGTTCTTAGCAAGCTGGATTGCGACGTTAGTACCTAGGTCCTGGGTTGCGATCTTCAGGTCTGTGCGACCTGCCTCGCGAGCTGCAGCCATGATTCCTTCAGCAGGAACATCCCAAACACCCCAGATACCATCTAGGTCTGCGTGCTTAGTTAGCATAGCTGTCGCTGCAGCTTGTGCATCTCCAGCAAAGTCAGGTCCGCCGATACCCTTTTCTTCAACAATCTCAATGTTTGGATATTGTGAAAGAGTTTCCTTGAAACCGTCATAGCGCTGCTTGGTTACGAAGAAGTCTGCATCGTGGTAGATCAGACCAATCTTGCCCTTGCCATTTAGTGCCTTAGCGAATAGGTGAGCTGAAACAACACCATTTCCCTTGTTGTCAGCTGAAACTACTGAAACGTAGTCCTCGCCACCAACCATGTCAGCTGGAACGTTGTCCATGAAAACAATCTTGATTCCAGCAGCGGCAGCCTTCTTGAATGCAGCTGATGTTGCAACTGGGTCAGTTGGAATTGAAACGATGATGTCTGGGTTCAGAGCCATTACAGTCTCAATGTCTGAAACCTGCTTCTCTGGCTTGAAGTCAGCATCGGTTACTGCAACAACTTCAACACCTAGACGAGCGAACTCTGCCTTTAGGCCTTCGATCTGTGCAGTTGACCAGTCGTTACCTGAGTAGTGCATAACGATTGCAGCTGTGTAGCCACCTGCCTGGATCTGAGCAACTTCTTCATCAGTTAGCTCAGTGGTTTCAAAACCAGATGGTGTCTCGCCGTTAGGGCCAAGGCTTAGTACCTGGCCGTCTAGCTCAGCAAGTGCAGCGTCGACCTGAGCAACAATAGCGGCGTCAACACCGTCTGCTTGCCCATTGTCCCCGCTGGATGAACATGCAGTCAGTGCAAGCAATAGCGCTGCAGTCACTCCCATGCCTGTGATCAGTTTCTTCATTCTGTATCTCCTTGGTTAGTTACTTCTTTTTGATGGATGGGTGGATTCTCTAGTCAGCAAAAAGCTTCTCTAGATATTGTTTACTTATTTCTGCGGCAGCCTTCGGATCGCCTGCATAGGCATCGAGTTCTACCAAAAGCCAGCTATCGTAGTTGGCTCTTCTCATTGCAGCTAACACTGCAACGAAATCTATGTCACCTTCACCTAGTGGAGTGAAAGCTCCAGTCTTACTTGACAAGTCTTTGAAATGAACGTGCTTCAATCTGTCACCGTAACGATCAATTGCTGCAACCGGATCGATTCCAGATGCAACTAGGTGAGCAATATCTGGACAGAAACCAATTGAACAACTGTCCATGATCTGGTGGAAACCATCAAGAGTCTCCGAGATGGTTCCTAGGTGTGGGTGGAAACTACTCTCAAGTCCATGGGTTCTTGCAATGTCTGCTGCCATGTCTAGTCCACGACCGACTTTCTTGAAGTCACCTGCCTGAGGGCCCTGTGGACGCTTAGCTCCACCACCAACTACTAGACGGCTAGCACCAAACTTCTTAGCTAGGAGTGCAGCCTGCTCAATTTTGTATAGTTCGTCGTCAAGAATCTCGTCGTAGATGAAGTTTGCACCTGTATAGACAGAGACCAACTGAACGCCGGTCTCCCTTAAAACTGAAAGCAGTTCCTCTGGGTTCTCTGAAAACTCGGCAAGGTTGCCATCGAATACTTCAGTACCGGCATAGCCAGCTGCTGCGATATCGCGAACTGCAACTTTGGTATCACCGTGGGTCATGTAGAAGAGATCTTTGATGCTGGTAACACCGCCAGGGTGACCGACCACTCCACCCCAGGTAATTGTTGAATATCCGAACTTCACTGATAAACCTTCCTAAATAACGTTTGAGACTACTAAGTACATAATGCTCCTTTTCGTAAGACTTTTGTCGATAATCGACACCTTGTTATAAACTTGTGATAATCTTTTCTCGAAACACAAGACAAGTTGTTGTCTATGCTTTAGGGGTGTCAGAAATAAACGTGTCTAATTTCGGGTTCAGTTCAGGTCGTTTGCTGCAACTTTTCCGTGACGGTCAGCCCCACACCAAGGCTGAAATGGCTGAAATCACAGGCTTAGCCCGTTCAACCATCTCCCTTCGTCTTGATCCACTTATTGAGCTTGGGCTGATTGCGCCTGCTACCAGCGCCACCTCAACTGGCGGTCGCCCCTCAGCCAGACTCCTTTTAAATGAAGAGTCCTATGTTGTCGCAGGTGTCGACTTTGGTGCCACCCACGCTGTTGCTTCCCTAGCTGACCTAAGTGGAAAGATTCTTGTCTCTATCGATACCAAGCGTCAGATCTCAGATGGACCTGAAGTTTGTCTTCGTTGGATGATCGAAGAGATTCGTCACCTAATAGCAGGACTAAAAATTGACGAGGATCGACTACTAGCAATTGGTATCGGTGTTCCGGGACCTGTTGAACACGAGAGCGGTAAACCTGCTAACCCACCGATCATGCCTGGTTGGGATGGCTTTGATATTCCTGCAAGAGTAAACCAAGACCTAAAAGCAAAAGTATTAGTCGATAACGACGTAAACGTAATGGCAGTTGGTGAACGTCATCTCACTTATCCAGATGTTGATCATCTAATCTTCCTAAAAGCTGCGACTGGTATTGGTTCTGGCATTATTTCTGATGGTCACTTACAAAGAGGTTCACAAGGAACTGCAGGAGACATCGGACACGTAAGAGTTTCTCGTGGCGATAACATCGCTTGCCGCTGTGGTAACTACGGATGTCTAGAAGCGGTTGCTGGATCACCTGCAGTCATCAAAAATGTTAATGATGCAGGATTGCCAGTTAGAAACATGTCAGACCTAGTTGATGCAACAAAGCGTTCAAAAGTTGAGGCTATTCAAGCTGTTCGTCAAGCAGGCAGAGATATCGGTGAAGTGCTAAGCACCTGTGTTTCTCTCATGAACCCATCAATCATTGTTATCGGTGGATCAATGGCATCAGCTGGTGAACATCTAATCGCTGGAGTTAGAGAAGCGGTATACAGCAGATCAATGCCACTTGCTAGTGAAAGTCTTTCTATCGTTCAAAGCAAAGCTGGTAAAGAGGTTGGAATCATCGGAGCCAGCGTAATGGCAATCGAATATGTTCTCGATGCAGAAACTATCGATCAGATGGTTTCTAAATAATCTGAACTGTTTATAAGTTCAGCAGAGAACTCTAATTTCCTAAAGAATCCTTCTGCTAGCAGACGCATGGCCTGTCTAAGCCAGCAGTTAAACAAAAACCCCGGTAACAGCCGGGGAATCTGTTTGACCTCTTGACGAGGGTCTAATCGGAAGAAATACGCTTTCCGAAACTTACCTTTGTTTCGAGTATAGGGAATATTTCTTTTTTATAAAAGAAGTTATCCCCTTCCGGTTAGACCCTCTTCTAGGTCCATGCCTTACGAGAGGAGAAACGAGATGACTTTACGTCTGATTGTTGATCTGGTAATAATGGTGGTGAAGATAATCGTTGTGATTGTCGAAACCATACTGTCCAGGTAGAACCAGCGGGCTCTGGCTTGAAAGAGTCAGAGCTCGCCTCAAACCGCTCTATTGTGCTCGAGCCTGCTCTTTACTTCAGCCAACTCTTGCGATAGCTGCGCTGGCAATTTAGTTCCAAAAGTTTCAAAGAAATCTTCGGTGAGGCTTACTTCAGTTAGCCAACGATTAGGGTCAACTGCTACCAGTTCTTGCATAGCGCTTTCAGTTATTTCTAAACCTTTTGTCTGGAGGTCATATAGTTCTGGCAGCCAACCGATAGGAGAGTCTGCGGCTTGAACCTTGTCTTCCAGTCTGTTCACTACCCAATCCAAGACGCGGATATTGTCTCCGAATCCCGGCCAAAGAAACTCACCCGCACTGTCTTTCTTAAACCAGTTGACCTGAAAAATCTTAGGTAAAGAGCTGGCTTTTAGGCTTGCTCCGACATCTAGCCAGTGCTGCCAATAATCAGCCATGTTGTATCCGCAGAACGGTAACATCGCAAAAGGATCTCTTCGCAAAGAACCAACGGTGCCTTCAGCTGCAGCCGTTTGCTCTGAAGAAAGCATCGCCCCATACAAAACACCATGTGCCCAGCTTCTTGATTCTGCTACCAACGGAACGTTGGTAGTTCTTCTGCCACCGAAAATTATTGCGTCAACCGCTACCCCTTCAGGGTGATCCCAATCGTTTGATAGCACCGGACATTCGGTTGCGTCAACAGTGAACCTCGCATTTGGATGAGCAGCGTCTTCGTTTGAATCTGGCGTCCAGTCATGTCCTAGCCAATTTATGAGATGCTCTGGTTTGGTCTTGGTCATGCCTTCCCACCAAACATCGCCTTCATCGGTTAGAGCAACATTAGTGAAGATGGTGTTAGCAGCGATAGTGTGCAATGCGTGCGCATTAGTTTTTACGCTGGTCCCTGGGGCAACCCCAAAGAACCCAGCTTCAGGATTAATAGCTCTAAGTTTTCCAGAACTATCTGGAGCAATCCAAGCGATATCGTCACCTAAAGTTTCAACTTTCCAACCAGCAAGCGTTGGGTTCATCATCGCCATGTTTGTTTTCCCACAGGCCGATGGGAAAGCAGCAAGAATGTGATATTTCTTTCCCAGTGGTGAAGTAAGTGCAATCAGCAGCATGTGTTCTGCCAGCCAACCTTCTTTATTGGCTAAGACAGAGCCAATTCTTAACGCCATACATTTTTTGCCCAGTAGAGCATTGCCTCCGTAGCCTGATCCGAAAGACCATATCTCACTGGTGTCAGGAAAGTGAGCTATGTATTTCTCATCGTTGCAAGGCCAACTGGTATCTTGCAACTGCTTCTCGGAGGTAGTGACCAAAGGTGCGCCAACAGAATGTAATGCTGGCACCCAGTTAGCACCGGCAGTTATTTTGTCTAAGACAGCGCTGCTAACCCTAGTCATGCGATGCATGCTGACCACTACGTAGGGAGAGTCCGTTATTTCAACACCATATCTAGCTAGCTTGGAATCTATCGGACCCATAGAGAAGGGAACTACATACATGGTTCGCCCACGCATAGAGCCATCAAACAATCTCTTTAGTTTGGTTTTCATTTCGCCAGGATCAGACCAGTTATTTGTCGGTCCAGCATCTGCTTCATTAGCACTGCAGATGAATGTGCGGCTTTCGACTCTTGCTACATCGGTTGGATTGGTTCTAGCCAGATAGCTGTTTGGTCTTAGCTTTTCATCAAGCTTGGTAATTGTTCCCGTTTGAACCAACTGGTCTAGGAGCGCATTCATTTCAGCGCTGGACCCATCACACCAAATGATTCGATCTGGTTTGGTCAACAGTGCTACTTCTTGAACCCAGCCGATTACAGACATATTTGTCTTTAACATTTCCCCGAACCTCATTGTTCATGGAATACAAAGCGCTTTCACTTGAACTCTAACTTGACTAAGTCAATAGCGTCCTCATTCTTAGGAAATTGGCGTTTCAATGGAGGGGTTTGCCCTTGATTGGTAACGGTTGGGTACACAAAGTTCCCCACATTACCTGAGTGGCTAGAGTGAGACCAATGTAGATACACATTCAAGTTGGGAGACAAAATGGATAAGGATCTAACCGAAGTAAGAAGACTAATTAACCTCTATATAGAAGGTGCAGGTAAAGGTAATGCGGACATGCTCAACGAAGCTTTTCACTCAAGCGCTCACTGGTTCGGCACCGTTGGCGGAGTTGACTACGCACTAGACAAGAAGTCATTCGTAGACCTTATGGTTTCGCAGCCAGGGGATGCGGGTGCGCTAGTGGCTGAAATTGTTGACGTGCAAATGGACGGCAGCGCTGCAACAGCAACAGTTAAAGAAACCGGTTTCTGGGGCACACTAGCCTTCACTGATTTCTTCCAACTGGCAATGCTCGATGGCCGTTGGCAGATCACCAGCAAAACATTCGCAACCACTAACGGCTAGCCCAGGTAGGTGTTAAGAACCTCATCGCGATACCGCGATGAGGTTGGTCGATAGTTTTCTAGAAAAGGCTATAGTTCTAGACAAATTGAACACTTGGGGTAATTTCAATACACCCCCCATTCCTAAACTGATTACTTGCCCCAGAACAATAAAATGCACTTATGACTAAATCAATTAAGGACATAAGCCACAAGGCCATTGACACATTGAGTGACGGTGTTTTCTCTATCGCATTGACTTTGCTTGGCATAGACGTTGTAGCGCTTGTCCCTAAGCTCACTCACAGCGGGGATGTTCTCGGATCGCTAATCGAACATTTACCGACTTTTTTAGCTTTCTTCTTAGGCTTTGTAGTGCTCTTCTCTTGGTGGTATTCATATCACGTGAGTGGCCAATATGTAGTTGGCACTAATGTCCAGATTGTCTGGATCCATGGCTTCACCATGTTATGGGTGGCTTTGATGCCTTTTGCTGTGGCGATGCTCGCAGAGACTTTGAATACAGATGACCGAAAGTGGGGAATCCTGTTTTTCACAATTTGCCTCTTCGGTCAGTACTGGACAACTATCCTTGTTTCAATCCCAGGAATGATCGCTAAAGGCAATCTAGATGTGACATGGACTGACGATTTCCCGCT
Source organism: Rhodoluna sp. (assembly GCA_016462375.1). Lineage (GTDB taxonomy): Bacteria > Actinomycetota > Actinomycetes > Actinomycetales > Microbacteriaceae > Rhodoluna. The sequence continues at coordinate 14,800 of JAEMTJ010000023.1, forward strand.
TGACTCAAAAGCGTTGAAGAAGTATCTGGTTATTATGAATTCAGTGTTTGCGTTTATTGGAATAATCACCGCAATCATAAGCATGATCTACCCATGGGTAGCACTGGGAATCTGTGGGCTAGTCATTTTGAACTCCATAAACCCTGTTGGTTCTATGGCACGAATGATTCGTCAATCTGTAAAGACTAAATAGTTAGTAGCTTCCTTTACCTGTTTATAAGTTCAGCAGAGAACTCTAATTTCCTAAAGAATACTTCTGCTAGCAGACGCATGGCTGTCTAAGCCAGCTGTTAAACAAAAACCCCGGCAGCAACCGGGGAGTCTGTTTGACCTCTTGACGAGGGTCTAATCGGAAAAACCATACTTTCCGAAACTTTCACTTGTTTCGAGTATAGGAGGAAATCTTTTTCTTTGAAAGAGATTATCCACTTCCGGTTAGACCCTCTCCTAGGTCCATGCCTTACGAGAGGAGAGACAAGATGAGTTTTACTCAGATTGTTGATCTGGTGATGCTGGTGGTGAAGATAGTTGTGTTGATTATCGAAGCCATTATGACTAGGTAGAACCAGCGGGCTCTGGCTTGAAAGAGTCAGAGCTCGCCTCTAACTTAGAGCTTTTACTATGCAACCGCAGGTAGCTAGCTAGTCTTCCAGCCTGATTTCGTAGCGAACAAAGTCACTGACAGCAGCAACCTTTTCATAGAGCTTTCTTGCAGTCTGATTACTCTCTTTAGTTATCCAGAAAAGCTCGGAACATTCATGTTCGATTGCAAACTTCCTTACTTCTGCAATGAGAGCGGTGGCTAAACCTTTGCCTCGGGCTTCTTCGCTTACATAGAGATCTTCGAGGTAGCAATGCAATGTATCGCTCCAGGTAGATAGTTGGTAATGGAAGTGCGCAATGCCAACAATCTCCCCATTTGATTCAGCTACCAGACCTTGGATCTTAGGCTCAGCCTTTGTTAGACGATTCCATAAGAGTTCTGTGGAGGACTCAACAGGCTCGCTCTCATAAAACTTGAGATAGGCATGATATAGCTCTAGCCATGACGATCTGTCTTCAACTGCAATCTGACGCACAGTTATGTTCACGTTTAAACTCCCATGCCATTAGGTGGCTGAATGGCACTTAGTTTATCGTGCGCTTGTAGAGGTTCGACCCTCACCCTGCTGATCCTTAGATATAGGTTGCACCGATTCTGATGGAGGGTTTGTATCGTTTATAACATCATGACTAATTCCAATCATTTATTGCCAACAGATACGCCGGAGTAATATGGAGAAACATGAACATTTCGAAGCCATCCAGAGTGCTGCTAAGCCTCACGCTTTTAGCAAGTTTGTTTTTAGCAGGATGCTCTTCTCCAGCCGATTCAAATGCTCCTGTGGAGTTCGGGCATGTGCACGGGATCGTCGATTTAGGTGGCGGCAAAATGCTGTTGGGCACTCACACGGGTATTTACTCAATAACGAGTGCGGGGGAAGTATCAGGGCCAATCGGTGGCAACGACTTCGATGCAATGGGGATTACCGGCAACAACCTTGTTCAGTATGCTTCCGGCCACCCTGGACCTAACACATCTGCCGAACTTGGATCACCGAGCCTTGGTATCGTTCGAAGCGTTGATTTAGGTACGACTTGGACTCCAGTAGCATTCAACGGAGTAGAGGACTTCCATGTGCTTACGGCCAGTTCCAGCAAAACGATATTTGGAATTGGATCAAGTTCCTCAGACTTGCGGATCAGTTTAGACGGAGGAATGACTTGGACTGCTGGGCCAGCAGTAGAGGCGGTTGACCTAGCCGTTACATCTAAAGGTTCGTTGTTCGCAGCCACTCCAACAGGACTTCAGCTCAGTCAAGATCAGGGTTCCACTTTTAGCCTCTTGAAGGATTCGCCTACTTTATACAACATTGCAGCATCTCAAAGCGACGGCATTATTGGTGTCGATGTGACTGGAATTTTGTGGAGACTAGAAAACAAGAGCTGGCAAAAATTTGGAAGTGTTTCTGGCACAGTAGAGGCTCTCATAGAAACCTCCACCGGCAGTGTCGTGCTAGTAGATGACCGTGGGGTCGTCTCAATCGATGGTGACCAAGTGGAAGTAATTCATTCAACTTCAATGAATCACTAAGCCCTAACACAGAGCACAAGCATTCAAGAATTAGGAGCCAATCTCCATTTGAAACTGAACCTAGCCGCCCTGCGGTAGATCTTTGTTACAGCAACTACTTACAGTCTGAATAGCGCCTTTCAGATGGTGCTGCTGGTCACACTTAAATTCGTTAGGAGGACAATGACATTCAGCTCCAGGGTTGTGTTCACAAACACACATGGTCGTAGTATCTGAATCGTGATTGCATTCATGGCTATTGTGGTCTCCCGCATCATGCCCGTGCTCATGGCTAGTCATGGCAATATCCTAACTGCCGCATTTAGTTAATAAAAGCACCCTGACGAGTAATAAAGATGCCGCTAGGTACCTTGTGCTCAATGAACTGCCTAGCAAGTTTGTAGTTAAAATCACTACAGTGCGCTTGGAGAGACTCGAACCTTCAACCCTCTGATCTATGTTTAGCTTTGAATCACCTAGTACTTGGCTCTTCGTACTGTTTGCAGAATCGGTGATTCAAGCAGCCTCCAAGAAGCCGCCGCAATTGCTATGGATATGCCTAACACGATTGCGCTGATGAGGACCCACTGCCAAGGATCAGTCAGACCAAAGTAGACATAGTCCTCAATAAACTTGCGGGAGATTACCTCTATGACTACAACGTGCCAAAGGTAAATTCCAAAGGACAACTTGGCCAGCCAAGAAAACAAGCGGTTGTCGAGCAGTCGAGAAACATAAATGCTGTGGCTGCCAGAGACCAGCAACACGGCCATGAATAGAGCCAGAAAAGGTGCAACGTACGGTTGCTGCGTAAAACTATCTGGCGACCCAGGGGTCAAGCGTGAGGCAACCAATACAATCGCTGCAGCTGCTGCGGTAACAAAAATCAAATCGAATAGACGAGTTGACTTAGTTTGCTTTGAACGAAGATGCACGATGACTAAAGCCGCTAGGGAACCAATTAGGAATTGAGTGAAAAAAGTCGAGATATTCCAGTAAGGAATCCACTGTTTAGCTCCACCATCTATTCCAAACTGCCATCCTTTTTGGTTGTTGTCCGTCATGAACACTTTGATTATGAGTGGGTTTATGGCCTGCAAAGTAACGATTGCCATAATCAATCCAACACAAGCCCAAGCAGTAGATCTAGCAGTTTTAAAAATCAAATACAAAACGATGGGTAATAGCAAGTAACAAGAGACTTCGAGCCCGATCGACCAAAGCGGGCCGTTTATTTCGGTCGGGAAGAAAGTTGAAAAGTGATAGCTATTGATAAAGAGGAATGCAGATACAAACTTCTGCCAATTGAACTCCAAATTGAATAGCATCACTGCGAGGATGTTGCAAATAATTAGGTTCAACCAAAATGCCGGTGCAATACGAGCTGCACGATTAAGCGAGTACCTCTTTATTGAGGGAAATGGCTTACTTTCCATGAACGAAGACCAGAAGGGCACAGATAGTAAACACCCGGAGAGCACAAAGAACAGGCTCACACCAACCTCTCCCCTCATGCCTAAAAAGTGAAGTGCGCCAACAAGTGGAGATTGGCCTTCTGGATTTAGCTTTTGGGCGGTATGGTGCCAAACAACCAAAAGACAGGCAATCGCTCTAAGCCCGTCAGCACCAGGAATGCGAGACATAACAAATTCTTTACGCACGGTTATTGCACCTCTATTCAGGTGTGGTTGCAGGTCCGAGGATGGCCTATCCAAAGCCTAAACTTCGAAGTAATAAATCAAGGAGCAAAACTAGTAATTCCCAATGAAGTAACCCCGTTCTCGTGAGAAGGGACTTAGGTTATGTGCGCTTGTAGGGACTCGAACCCCCAACCTTCTGATCCGCATATGCTCGCGCAGTGTCTCCCACTATCTCTAGTGGTGTAAACATGGGGCAAATAGATGATATTTATGTCAGGTTGTGTCAGCTAGTTCCAAGAGTTTGGCTAGTTGGTGGGCTACTTTTTGAAAGGCAGTTTTGGCCAAAAACTGCGAATTTCGCGACTATGGGACTGTGTCGGGGTACTGCACCTCTCTTAAAGATGAGATTCTTACCCGTCCCAATCATTTAACGGCAGCCTAAAGAATCAACTGACCTTGGTCGTGCTCTTTGAAAGCCAAGTAGTTGCTGATGTTCCAGCGCTATTTCCAGAAACTAATACTGCGATGAACTTGCCTTTTTGCGCCTTCGCTAACTTAAGTGTGCTTTTGGTTGCGCCAGATATCTTTTTGCATGTGTTGGGAACTATGGCCTTGACAGTTGCTACCGTTTTACTGCAGGAATACCACTGGTAGGTGATTGCTGGAGTTGGATATCCAGTCCAGGTGCCTTTTTTCGCCGCTAGCACCTTTGAAACTTTGGCAGTTCCAGAAACAGATGGTTTCACTGTAGCCACCGCTTTGGCTAGATCTCTAGTCCACTTGGCGTAAAGCGTGATGTCACTACCCGAAGCTGGTGTGTGCGGCCATGCAATCACTGAGCCGCCAGCAGTTGCTGACCAGCCGGCAAAAGTGTAACCAGTGCGCGTTGGCGAAGTAGGCGTAGGAAAATTTGCGAAGTAATCCTGAGCAGTTACTACTGATCCACCAGAGGTGTTGTAGGTAACTGTGTAAACTCCAATTGTTACAACAAGGCCACCCCAACTGTCTGTATCGCCAAAGCCAGTAGCTCCAGATTTGATGTAGGCCTTGGTGCCGTCAGCAAAATCATAAAATGAATCATCAGTATCTGGTGCATTCCCCAGAAAGTAAAAGCTGGTAAGTGACGTCGCGCCATAAAACCCAAGAAAACCAATGGTTGTGACACCGGCTGGGATGGTGTAAGAAGTCCCAGTCTTTCCAGCCGGGTAGGCGATTAGTGTTGAAGAGTCTTTATTAAATAGCACCCCATCAGTTGAACTGTAGTTTGGGTTTGCGCCATCGACTGTGATGCTGGTAAGTGCACTTGCGGCAGCGAACGCAGCACTACCGATGGTTGTGACACCTGCTGGGATGGTGATGCTGGTGATTGCACTTTCGCCAGCGAACGCTTCACTACCGATGGTTGTGACACCTTCCGGTATTACAACCGCGCCAGCACATGAGTATCCAGAAGACACCTCACCATCTAAGATTCTGTAGGTCGGGGTGCCAGTTGTCGTTAGCACACCCGTTGAACACAGGTAAAATCCATCAGCTAGGGGTTCGACTATGACAGCAAGGCCATTCCAACTGGCTTCATCACCAAAGCCAGTGGCTCCAGCCCGGACGATGGCTTTTGCGCCGTCAGCAACATTCCAAAATGGCATCATGCCAACAGAAGTTGGTGCATTCCCCAGAAAGTAAAAGCTGGTGAGTGTAGTTGCGCCATTGAACGCGTAATCACCGATGCTTGTGACACTTGCTGGGATGGTGATGCTGGTAAGTAACGTTGCGCCAACGAATGCACCTTGTTCTATGGTTGTGAGCTGGCTACCGGATTCAAATGTAACCGTGGTGAGTGCAGTTGCGTTATAGAACGCAAAATTACCGATGGTTTCCAAACTTGCTGGGATCGTGATGTCCTCGAGTGCAGTTGCGCTCTGAAACGCGTAACCACCGATGGTTGTGAGCTGGCTACCGGATTCAAATGTAACCGTGGTGAGTGCAGTTGCGT
>JAEMTJ010000023.1:20645-23230 GCA_016462375.1 Rhodoluna sp.
ATGGTTGTGAGCTGGCTACCGGATTCAAATGTAACCGTGGTGAGTGCAGTTGCGTTATAGAACGCAAAATTACCGATGGTTTCCACACTTGCTGGGATCGTGATGCCCTCTAGTGCAGTTGCCAAACCGAACAAGTAGCCACTGATGGTTGTGAGCTGGCTACCGGATTCAAATGTAACCGTGGTGAGTGCAGTCGCGTTATAGAACGCAGAAGTACCGATGCTTGTGACACTTGCTGGAATCGTAATGCTGGTAAGTGCAGTTGCGCGAGCGAACGCGTCAGTGCCGATGCTTGTGAGCTTGCTACCGGATTCAAATGTAACCGTGGTGAGTTCAGTTGCGTTATAGAACGCAGAAGTACCGATGCTTGTCACACTTGCTGGAATCGTAATGCTGGTAAGTGCAGTTGCGCCATTGAACGCGTCAGTGCCGATGCTTGTGACACCTTCCGGTATTACAACCGCGCCAGCACATGAGCCTCCCGAAGACACCTCACCATCTAAGACTCTGTAGGTCGGGGTGCCAGTTGTCGTTAGCACACCCGTTGAACACAGGTAAAATCCATCAGTTAGTGTGTAATCAAGTTCAACGATTAAGCCATTCCATTTGTTGTCAGCGTCCACCAAATAGCTGGTGTCAGCAGCCCGGACGATGGCTTTTGCGCCGTCAGCAACATTCAAAAATGGCATGTTGCCAACAGAAGTTGGTGCATTCCCAAGAAAGTAAACGCTGGCGAGTTTAGTTGCGTTAGCGAACGCCCATTCGCCGATGCTTGTCACACTTGCTGGGATGGTGATGCTGGTAAGCGCACTTGCGGAATCGAACGCGTAAATGCCTATGGTTGTGAGCTGGCTACCGGATTCAAATGTAACCGTGGTGAGCGCAGTCGCGTTATAGAACGCAGAAGTACCGATGCTTGTGACACTTGCTGGAACCGTGATGCTGCCCAGTGACGTTGCGACTACGAACGCGCCATCCCCGATGGTTGTCACACTTGCTGGGATGGTGTAAGAAGTTCCAGTCTTTCCAGCCGGGTAGTTAATCAGTGTTGAAGAGTCTTTATTAAATAGCACCCCGTCAGCTGAACTGTAGTTTGGGTTTGCGCCATCGACTGTGATGCTGGTAAGTGAATTTGTGAAAGAGAATGCTTCTTGCTGGATGGTTGTGATGCTTGCTGGGATTTTGATACTGTCGAGTCCTGAGTACTGGAACGCTTGATAACCGATCGTTGTGACACCTTCCGGTATTACAACCGCGCCAGCACATGAGGCTCCAGTGGTCACGACACCGTTAGTTATTGTGAAATTTGGCGTCAAATCTGAGGCTTCCCCAGACGTGCAAAGGTAAGTTCCATTACTGGGAATAACTGTTGCATGCGCTGGACTAAGAGCTAGTCCAGACATGGCTAAAACTAGAGTTGTAAGTACGGTCACAATTTTGCGGTACTTACCATCTTGCTTTGCAGATCTAGCTAGCAATGGAGCTCCTCCGCGCTAAAGTTGTAAAAACATCCAAAAGTCATTTGGTTAATAACAAACTACAACTAAATCCAGTGAAGTCATAATGAACTACCTTATGTTCAGCAAAGTCTGGGGATACCCCTAGAGATGCCTGGCGCATCCTGCGGTGGTGCGCTTGGAGGGACTCGAACCCCCAACCTTCTGATCCGTAGTTAGACGTTTTGAAACGATGGTCAGCTGAGCATGGCTTCCTTCAAGACCTGGCAATTGAGCAACTGCTCTAGCAAGCTCAGCAGCGTCAGCAAGGCTATCTGTAGCAAAAACAGCGGATGGTCCGCCATGTAAAACAACCCAGTCCTCAAGCCCATCTGCTAGAAGGAACTCTTTCCAATTCTGTTCGCTCAATATTGCTCCTATGTACCTAAGGGTTCAGCCAGCCTACTAAAAAACCCAGTCCTCTAGAAGGAACTGGGTTGCACTCGCTAATTCAGTGTTAACCGCAATCGCAGCTAGTCGAATTTACTGGAGTTGTTAGTGGATCCTTCTCCCGAATAACCGCCCCATCATTATTGACTACTGGATATCCTTCTCGAGCCCAATACTCAAAACCACCAATCATCTCTTTGACTTGATAGCCAAGTAATGCAAAGTTGAGAGCCCCTTTGTGAGCACCATTACACCCAGGACCCCAACAGTAAACGACGACAGGTGTATCCAGGGGTATCTCTTTCAGAGCTCGCTCAGCTATCTCTGAGTGAGGCATATGTATTGCACCTTTGGCTCTGCCTTGGTCCCAAGAACTTCCTCCTCTAACATCAACTAACACAAACTCTTTGGAGGCGTCCATGTCGGCATTTACATCAGAGGCATCAGTTTCAAAAGCTAACCGGCTTGAGAAATGGGCAACCAACTCATCTTTACTAGGCATAAAAAGAGTTTAGGGTACAAGAAAACCCAGCCCTCGTGAGAATGAACTGGGTTATGTGCGCTTGGAGGGACTCGAACCCCCAACCTTCTGATCCGTAAGCTCACTATCTCCATCCAGCGATGAGAACCACGACTTCTTCTCTGGCTCTGGCTCTTCATACGTCATTGGTAAGCACGAAGCGACTACCGATGACGACT
>JAEMTJ010000087.1 GCA_016462375.1 Rhodoluna sp.
TCGTACTGTGCACGCTTCTTGGAAAGAATTAGACGGCCTTCTTTGTCTTCTTTCTGAAGTACAAGGGCCTCGATGGTGTCGCCAACAGTGACAATCTCACTTGGGTCAGCGTCGTGGCGAATTGAAAGTTCGCGTGAAGGGATAACACCTTCAGTTTTGTATCCGACGTCCAGTAACACTTCGTCGCGGTCAATCTTGACAACGATTCCTTGGATAAGGTCACCATCGTTGAATGATTTTAGGGTTAGTTCTATTGCTGCTAGTAATTCTTCTGCAGAGCCAATGTCATTGATAGCTACTTGCGCAGGAACTTTTTCGGTACTTGTCATAGAGATGATATCTCGATCTTATTTTTACTCGGGCCACACCAAGATGCTTTTGCTTTCGACATAGGCAATCCCAGAGTGAACGTGGATAGGATTTTGGCCCATAAATGAACCTCCGCTAGTCTAACGCCTACTAAAGACCTGAAACAACCTCAATTAGAGCCTTGAGGACATCATCTTCATTCAGTCCAGAAACCTCGATGGTGATTTCTTCGCCGTGTTTGACTCCGAGGCTCAGAATCCCCAAAATGCTGTTTCCTAAGACCTTTTTGCCCGTTCTGTTGCTGATGTGCACCAAATGTCCACTAGCAGCCACAGCTTTCACAAATTCTGCTGCGGGTCGGGCATGTAGTCCGACCTCGGCCTGAACCCTAACTAGCGCTTTAGCCATTAGTGGGCCGCCTCTCCCCAGCTCTTACCAACACCAACATTGACCTCTAATGGCACGTTTAGTTTGCTGGCGTTAGTCATTTCTTGGATGACCATTGCCTTTACCTGGTCAAGTTCACTCTCTACTACCTCAAGAACCAACTCGTCGTGCACCTGGAGCAATATTCTGCTCTGCACACCAGCTTTAACCAAAGCCCTGTCTACATTTATCATCGCTAGCTTCATGATGTCTGCAGCTGTTCCCTGGATAGGGGCATTCAGGGCTGCTCTGCGAGCATTCTCCTTTATTGCAAATATCTTGCTGTTAAGATCATCGAAAGGCCGTCTGCGTCCATAGATAGTCTTTGTGAATCCATCCAGCTTCGCTTCATCAACAACTTGCGCGAGATACCTCTTTACTCCACCAAATCGTTCAAAGTAATCGGCCATTAACTGTTTAGCGTCGGCATTAGAGATTCGCAACTGTTTGGCTAAACCATATTCGCTTAGTCCGTAAACCAAACCATAAGACATCGCCTTGACTTTAGAGCGCATGGCTGAGGTAACTTCCTCAGGCGCTACACCGTAAATTCTTGACCCAACAAATCTGTGCAGGTCTTCCCCTGACTTGAAAGCCTCAATTAATCCCGCGTCCCCCGACAGGTGTGCAAGTATCCGCATTTCTATTTGTGAATAGTCTGCTGTGATGATTTGATCGAAACCTTTACCAACAACAAATGAATCTCTTATTTTACGTCCGCGTTCGCTACGAATAGGAATATTCTGCAAGTTTGGGTTCTCAGAGGATAGCCGGCCGGTTGATGTTCCGGTTTGAACGTAACTGGTATGAATACGCCCGTCGCTAGCTACAGATTTAATAATCGTTTCAACAATCTGTCTGATCTTGGTTAGTTCTCTGTGTTGCAGCAACTTCTCTAAGAATGGGTGGGCTGTCTGTTCGAAGAGAGTTGTCAACGCTTCAGCATTGGT
>JAEMTJ010000088.1 GCA_016462375.1 Rhodoluna sp.
GAGACAGCAGGCGGTGTTGTCTATGACGGAAAGACTCTTTCTGGGGTTGAGGTGTCAATTCGGGACGGTCTGATTGCTATCAAGTCTCCTAGCTTGGCTAATGGGGTTGCTGATGAGTCTGGGTTCTTGGTTACCAAGGACGCTGGGGAGTTTGTTGATGGCAAGTTGAAGGTTTTGGGTAGAGCAGATCGGGTGCTTATCTCAGGCGCTTTGAAGGTGAGCCTTGACAGCGTTGAGGCTGTTGCTGGTTCTATTGGTGGCGTTGTTGAGGTGGCTGCCACAACTCTGGAATCTTCAGAGTGGGGTCAACGGGTTGGTTTGGTTTATGTTGGTTCTCCGGAGGTAGCTGACTATGTTGCATCAGCTGTCTTTGAGCAGTTGGGGTTAGCTGCAAAACCTATCCGGGTGATTAGGGTTGATAAGTTACCTCGGTTGGTTAGCGGTAAGACGGATCTAGTAAGTGTCAGAAAGCTGTTTGATGTTTAAGTTATGGATCAAAGGAGCAAGGCTTAGAACTTTGCCATTAGCAGTTGCGCCAATTTTGATTGGTGCTGGAACTGCTTCTATTTATGGAACTTCTAATTTGGTTCTAGCTTTGCTTGCACTCTTTGTTGCATTGTTTTTACAGATCGGCGTTAATTACGCTAATGATTACTCCGACGGTATTCGTGGCACAGATAAAAACAGAGTTGGGCCAGCAAGGCTCACCGGTGGTGGACTTGTTGAACCTAAGTTAGTGCGTAATGCTGCATTTGTTTGTTTTGGTTTAGCAGGGGTAGTTGGTTTAGTAATTACGTTACTGACCGGTCATTGGTGGTTCATTCTTGTTGGGTTGGTTTGCATCATTACAGCATGGTTCTATACCGGCGGTAAGAAACCTTACGGTTATCTGGGTCTAGGTGAAGTAATAGTCTTTCTCTTCTTTGGCTTAGTTGCTGTTATCGGCACTGATTACATTCAAACTAATGAGTTGAATCCATTAGCCGTTGTCGGTGGTTGCATTGCTGGGTGTTTTGCAACAGCGGTGTTGTTAATTAATAACATCAGAGACATTGAAACTGATCGTAAGAGTGGAAAGAAAACTCTTTCAACCAGAATTGGTAAGACCGCTTCACTGATTCTTTTTGTGTTTTTGATCTGGGCACCGTTTGCTTTAGTTGTTCCACTTTGGTTTGTTGCCCCGGCAGTGTTTATTGTGAACGTCTTGGTAGTTGTTGTTTTGATGGTAACTATTTTGGCTTTGAGCGCTAAGACGCCTAAGGAACTTATTCTGGCTTTGCAGCTGACTAGCTATACGAGCTTGTTATTTGCTCTTGGTCTTTGCTGGGGTCTTTTTAGCATTACTTTCTAGAGCATCTAACTTGCTGTTCTCTAGGTCGCTTTCGGTATCCCCTGAGCCAAATGTGTTCTGTCTCTTCTCATAGATTTGCTTACTAATCTCATCCCTGAGCTTGCTCAGGAATATGATGGAAATTGCAAAGGAAAGCATGCCTGCTACCAGGATGGCAAAGAGGATCGGCATCAGTAGTCGGAGAATTATGACCAATACGGCAAAGAGCCCGAGACGGTAGAGGGTGTATTTGAGCCAAAGGTTCTTCACCTCATAAGTCTATGTTTG
>JAEMTJ010000024.1 GCA_016462375.1 Rhodoluna sp.
CCCTCTGGACTTCCCTAGAGGCCTTAGCTCCTGTTTCACCGCGCAACTGGGCAAGAACAACTGGCAGGTCTTCAGCTCTAACCATCACATCTCTTGCCTTAGAACCTTCACTCGGCCCAACGATGTTTCTTGACTCAAGCAAATCCATTAGTCTTCCAGCTTTTGCAAAACCAACTCTAAGTTTTCTCTGCAACATCGATGTTGAACCAAACTGCGAAGAGATAATCAACTCGGCTGCCTGAAGCAGGACTTCTAAATCATCACCGATGTCTGCATCAACAACTCTTGAAGTGTGAACCTCATTAACATCAGCACGATACTCAGGCTGCATTTGAACCTTAACGTGCCTAACGATTGCAGCCAGTTCTGCTTCTGTGATCCAAGCACCCTGCACGCGCATCGGCTTGTTAGTACCCATTGGTGAGAATAATGCATCACCCTGTCCGATAAGTTTCTCAGCCCCTGGCTGATCCAGAATAACTCTTGAGTCAGTCAGAGAAGAAACAGAGAAGGCTAATCGACTAGGAACGTTGGCCTTAATTAGGCCAGTTACGACATCAACAGAAGGTCGTTGGGTTGCCAACACCAAGTGAATACCAGCAGCTCGGGCTAGTTGAGTAATTCTGACAATTGAATCTTCAACTTCACGAGGAGCAACAATCATCAAGTCAGCTAACTCATCAACTACGACAAGCAAGTATGGGTAGGGCTGAAGTTTTCTAGCCGAACCCTCTGGAACTTTAATGTCACCGGCGACTAACGCTCTATTGAAATCATCTACGTGTTTGAAACCGAATGAAGCCAGGTCGTCGTAGCGAGCATCCATCTCCTTAACCACCCACTGCAGAGCCTCTGCAGCCTTCTTAGGGTTGGTGATAATCGGGGTAATTAGATGTGGAACACCTTCATATGCCGCTAATTCAACGCGCTTTGGGTCAATCAAGACCATACGAACTTCTGCTGGCTTTGATCTCATCAGGACCGAAGAAATCATTGAGTTCACAAACGATGACTTACCGGCACCGGTTGCACCAGCAACTAGCAAATGCGGCATCTTGGCTAGGTTTGCAACAACATAGCCACCTTCAACATCTTTACCAATACCGATGGTTAGCGGATGCTTACTCTGCTGGGCAACAGAGGACCGAAGAACATCGCCTAGCGAGACGGTTTCCCTGTCAAGGTTAGGAATCTCAATGCCAATTAGGGATTTGCCTGGAATCGGAGCGAGGATACGAACTTCATTGCTGGCAACCGCATATGAAATATTTCCTGCGAGTCTCGTCACAGCTTCAACTTTCACACCCGGCTTTACTTCAACTTCATAGCGGGTAACAGTTGGGCCTCTAGAGAATCCACTTACTTTAGCTTCAACGCCGAATTCAGTGAATACAGAATTCAACGACTCAACAACTGCATCGTTAGCCGCAGTTTTTGCTTTCGGAACAGTTCCAGCACCAAGCAATGTTGCCGGTGGCAGAACATATGCTCGTTTAGGCTTGATTACCTCGGCCGTTTGTGGTTCAGCGACATCTTCAGCTACCACCGCAGCAGTTGGGTTATCTCCCACCACATCAATCGGTTCAGTTAGCTCTGCCGACTCAATTGCAGGATCTGCTGGCGCAACATCTTCAACATTTTCGCCAAAGATCTCTTCAAGTGAAACAGTTTCATCTCCGGTTAGAACCGGGGTGTCATAAGCTTCCTTGTCTTGAGACTTCGATCTCTTCCACCAAGGCGCTTTAGTGCCATCGTAAGCGTCGTCGAGCTCTTCTTCTTCATCCTCTTCTTTTGGTTCCGAGGAACCTGGGAAGAGATGATGGTAAAGCTCTTTGACTCTCGACAGGATTCTATTTGGAGCGGTCTTAGTCATGATTAGCAGAGAGCCAATCGCTAAAATCCCAACTACTGCTCCTGCTCCCCATTCAGTAATCGTGTTGATAAACAAAACCGTAACGAGCCAACCGAATAAACCACCTGCTTCAGCTAACTGTTCAACTCCTCCCGATGGTTGAGGTCTATTGCTAAACAAATGGAAGAAACCTGCTGTGCTAACAAGCAACACAACCCAGCCCAAACCAACTCTGGAATTGTCGCGTTGAGTTGACGGGTGTCTCATCAAATACATTGAGAAAACAACTAGCACTACTGGCAAGGCAACTGCGAGCTTTCCAAATAGCAAGCCAGCAGTGAAGTTATTTAGATTTTGCGCGATGTCATCTTCAGGGAAGAACCAGACATCTATCGCCCCCGCGACACCCAGCAAGAACAGAGCGAAAGGAGCGCCATCTCTGCGATCTTCCTTGGCTATCTTGTCTGAACTCAAACTTCTGGCTAGCCAACCGATTGTTGCTGCCCCTGCCATATAGGTCCATAGGACAAAGCGCAGGAACCAGTTTCGATTATTTGAGCTCTGCTGAGGACGGGTAGCACTGGCACGAGGGCGTGGCTTAGTTGGTTTTCTTGTTGCCATGCCTCCAAAAATAACAGCGACCCCCGTAAATACAAGGCAGGCAGAGCGGATTAGGTTACGCCGATGGCTTAGTTAGCCTTCGATAACAACGGGAATAATTACCGGTCTCCTGCGGTGGCTGCGGTTGACCCAGGTGCCAATAGTTCTGCGAATAACCTGCTGCAAGGCATAAGTGTCTCTAACACCTTCACTGGCCGCTTCAGCCAAGGCCTTCTCGATTAGCGGTTTCACATCGTCAAAGACATGGTCGTCTTCGGCATAAGCTTTGGCCCTGATCTCAGGACCAACAATAATTCGCCCTGAATCCTTATCCATCACAGCAAATATTGAGATGAAGCCCTCTTGAGAGAGTAATCTTCGGTCTTTTAGGTCCTCATCCGTAATCTTGCCAACGGTCTTGCCATCAACATAAAGCATTCCGCACTCAACAGCACCCATGACCTGTGCTCTGCCATCTTTCAGGTCAACCACCCAGCCATCTTCAATAATGTGAACTCGCTCATCAGGTAAACCTGTTTGCTTAGCTAGATTTCCGTTGGCAATAAGGTGGCGATACTCGCCGTGAATAGGTAGAGCGTTCTTAGGCTTCAGCAGGTTATAGCAATAGAGCAATTCGCCTGAAGCAGCATGTCCCGAAACGTGTACCTTAGCGTTGCCCTTATGCACCACATTGGCACGAAGCCGAGTTAACTTATCGATTACGCGATAAACAGCATTCTCGTTACCTGGAATCAAAGATGAGGCAAGGATTACAGTGTCCCCCTCGCCAACACTAATCTCATGTTCGCTATTGGCCATCTTGGATAACACTGCCATTGGCTCTCCTTGAGAACCTGTGCACATATAGACAATTTGACTCTCAGGAATACTTGCTGCATCTTTGAGGTCAATAAAAATGTCTTGAGGTGCTTTTAGGTATTCCAAGTCTTCTGCAATCTGCATGTTACGAACCATGGATCTGCCAACCAATGCAACCTTGCGGTTGTGGGCAGCCGCAGCGTTTAATACCTGTTGAACTCTGTGCACATGAGATGAGAACGAGGCCACAATAACTTTTCCAGGGGTTCTAGAAATTACATCATCGATTACTGGCCCAATGTCTTTTTCTAACGGAGTAAAGCCAGGCACATCCGCGTTGGTTGAATCTGACATGAATAGATCAAGTCCTTCTTCGCCGATGCGAGCAAAGGCTCTAAGATCAGTTAAACGGTTATCAAGAGGTAATTGGTCCATCTTGAAATCTCCTGTGTGCAGTACTGATCCTGCTGCAGTTCGAATTGCAACTGCCAATGCATCAGGAATTGAGTGGTTAACTGCGATGAACTCCAAGTCATAGCCGGAGACTGTCTTTCTGTCTCCCTCTCTAACCACATAGTGATTGCCAATAATCTTGTGCTCTTTGAGCTTTGCATCTAGGAAAGCCAAAGTTAGCTCTGATCCATAGATTGGAATATCGGCTCTCATTTTCAAAAGATATGGAACACCGCCGATGTGGTCTTCGTGCCCATGAGTTAGAACAATGCCGATGATATCTTCCAAGCGGTCGTTTAGATAATTGAAATCAGGAAGAATGAGGTCAACACCTGGTTGGTGTTCTTCGGGAAATAGCACACCACAGTCAACGATGAGAATCTTCTTATCGATTTCAAACACTGTCATGTTTCGACCGATTTCTCCGATGCCACCAAGAGGGATTATGCGGAGCACCCCGGCTTTCAGAGCTGGTGGATTAGGCAGATTATCTAGCATCATGATTATCTGGTTGTGCCAGCCACCTTAGGCAAAGCACCACCGGCTGCAGCATTACGGTCAGGTCTGAAGTTCTCAAAGTTTAGGCCAGGGACAGTACCAACCTCATCGATTTCAGCTTCAATACGAGCTGCTTCTGACTCCTCTGGACCTACCAAAGGCAGACGCACTCTAGGACTTGCAATAAGTCCAAGTCCGTTAAGAATGTATTTAGCTGCCACGGTGCCGGGCACGTGAGTCATAGTTGCCCTGACCAAAGGTTCAAGAGCATTGTGCACAGCCAGCGCTGAATGGAAATCATTCGTATTGGTCGCATCAACCAAATCGCGGTAAGCCTTGGGTGCGATGTTTGCTGTTACGCCGATCAAGCCGGTGGCACCGAGGGCGATGTGCGGCAGCACGTTGCTGTCATCCCCTGAGAAATAAAGAAGATCAGTTTCGTTGAGAACCCGAGATACTTCAGCGAAATCGCCCTTAGCATCTTTGATAGCAACAACATTCGGGTGCTTGGCGGCACGAAGAATAGTTTCAAAACTAATTGGAATACCTGTACGACCTGGAATGTCATAGAGGATCACCGGCAAATCGGTTGCGTCAGCAATCAGCCTGAAGTGGGTAAGTACACCAGCCTGAGTCGGCTTGTTGTAATAAGGTGTGACAATCATTACACCATCGGCACCGGCCGCTTCACTGGCTTTGTATAGCTGAATAGCGTGAGCTGTTTCATTTGAACCACCGCCGGTAATGATTTTTGCTCGTCCAGCTGAAACTGATTTACCAACTTTTACCAACTGCAGTTTTTCAGCGTCAGTTAGGGTGCTTGTTTCACCCGTAGTACCAGTAACAACAACGCCGTCAGCGCCATTAGAAATAACGTAATCAAGGTGCTTCTCAGTGGCAGCCCAATCAACTTCACCTTCGGTTGTCATTGGGGTAACCAAGGCAACTAGTACTTGGCCAAATAGGTCTTTATGCTTTTGCGACATGACTAAAGATTAGCGGGCTAAGGCGCTACTCGACCGTTCTCGTTGAATGCCTGATAGGTATAAGGCATTAGCTCTGCCCAGAAATCTTCCATCTTTTCAGCACACATCTCAATCTCACGCTGAGGGAAAGATGGGAAGTGAGTGCCTTCGCGCTTAGTCCTAAGGCTTAGGAAGTTCATCAAAGCTCTTGAGTTCATGGTGACATACATTGAAGAGTAGATATTCAACGGCAAGACAATACGTGCCACTTCTCTAGCCACACCTGCTTCAAGCATGCGCTTGTATGACTCGTATGCCTGTTGTGAGGTAGTTCTGGACTCCTGCTCAACCAATGCGATCTGCTCAGCACTGCCGGGTAGGAACTCGTAGTGACCAGTTTTACCAACCTGCAAAAGGTTACGGTCTGGACCTGGGACATAGAACACTGGGTTCAGTTCCTTATATCTACCTGATTCTTCATTATATGAAGCAATGCGGTGACGCATAAATTCTCGGAACACAAAGATAGGCGCTTGGACATAAAAAGTCATTGAGTTGTGCTCAAAAGGTGAACCATGACGGTCACGCATCAGGTAATTGATTAGTCCTCTGCTGCGCTTCTCATCTTCACTAGCGTCAGTGTGAGCAGCTGCCGCCTCTAGGCTTTGTTCACCTTGGGTTGAAACCCTAGCGGCAAATAGAACATCGCTATCAGATGCGCTGGAGCGCACCAACTCAACTGTTACATCACTACGAAATATAATCTCAGACATTATTGAAGTTTACCCTTGTGATCTCGCAATTGCCTGACGCATTGCCGCCCTAGCGCGTTTTCTATCCCCACAGGCATCGTAAATCAACCCTAGTGCGAACCAGGTACGCCAGTTAGTCTCATCAGCTAAGGCTGCATCCTTATACTCTTGGAACTCCTGCAGAGCCTCAGCCTTATTGGCTCTTCCGGAAGGCAAGAAACTAAACCTAAATCTCGGCCAAGCACCCTCAGCCTCCAGCCTTACCCCTAGTCTCTCGATGGCAAGCCCGAACCGAAGTTCGCGATAAATCGTCCAAACTCCGACTAAAGGCAAAACCAGAATGGCAACCCCCATAATCTTGGCAACGATATTTGGCTCCATTAGAAACAGATAGCCTTTTTGCCCAAGCAGCGCCAAATACATCACCACAAGTGCAGACATGACCACTGCACCTAGTTTTGCTGAAGTCATAGCTTAGATCCCTAAGACCTTATCTAACCCGATGGTTAGCCCTGGGTTTATTGCAGCAAAGCGAATTGAATGCAGAATTCCCAAGGCATATGCCTGCACAGAGCTAACCTCATGGGAAATGTTTAGCACTTCACTAGCTCCAGTAAGCAAGATTTCCTGCTTAGCTGAAACCCCATCTAAACGAATGCTATGAACTGGAACGCCAGCAACAACTTGGCCACGAGCTTCCTGTCCAACGCCTGGATTTCGCAACTGGGTAAGACCCGCATCCTTACGACTTGATGAAATCAATTCTGCCGTTCTAATTGCAGTACCAGAAGGGGAATCAACCTTGCCAGCGTGGTGCGTTTCAACAATCTCGATCGAATCAAAGTGTTTAGCAGCAAGAGCAGCAAACTTGGTAGCTAACGCAGAACCAACAGAAAAGTTAGGAACAATCACAACTGCAGACTCAGAAACAGATAAGCCAGAATGTAAAGCTTCTGACCAACCGCTAGTGGCAACCAAAATACTGATCTTATGCTCAACAGCAAAAGCAACGATGTCTTGACTAACCTCAAGCTTGGTTGCCTCAAAAATTACATCAGCACCAATAGCGCTAGCCAGCTCACTCTTGGAATCAAGAGCCGAATGCAGTTCTAAATCCTGAGCGCCCTGGATTACCTCGAGTGCTAACTTACCCATACGCCCGGTAGCACCGATAACAGAAACCTTAATAGTCATGAGATAAAACTTACCAATCCGCTAAACAAACTCATCAAATAACGACTCTTTGATTTCACCAACAGCAACGAAAGACTTGGGTGCCTCAAACATTAGCTTTGCCAGTTCTTTAACATCAGCCAACTGGACAGCTGCATACCTAGCCAAAGACTCATCCAGATCGATGAACTCACCATCGGTAAGTTCTGCTCCAGATAACCTTGACATCCTCGCCTGAGTGCTCTCAAACTTTAAAGCTAGCCCGCCAGAAATATTTCCCTTAGCTAAATCAAGCTCAGCGTCTGTTATTCCATCGGTAGCGACCTTGCCCAGTTCAGCAAGCATTAGCTTGATAACTTCAGCTGCCTTCTGTGGTGAACAGCCCGCATAGAGACCAAAAGCCGCAGCATCGCTATAGCCCTGATTGAAAGAGTAAACGGAGTAAGCAAGGCCTCTCTTCTCTCGTATCTCCTGGAACAACCTTGAGCTCATTCCACCACCTAGGACAGTGTTCAAGATGGCCATTGCATAACGTCGCTTATCCCCTGCAACCAATCCCTGTGACCCAAGAATGATATTTGCCTGAGCAATAGGCCTATTGATTACTTGAGAAGAAACTACCGGCTCAATAACTACAGAACTCTGTTCGCGCCATGGCTTTGGTTTTGCGGCTAACTGCTTATCCCAACCGGCAATCTCTAGATTCTCATCAACTAGTGCGAGTAATGCATCATGATCGACTCCGCCGGCTGCAGTGATAACTAAATCTTCAGGACGATAGTTGTTTTGGTAGTGCTGCCAAACAGCAGCTCTAGTGACAGCCTTGATAGTTTCAGGTGTCCCACCGATAGGGCGACCTAATTCATGGCCTCCAAGAACTGCTTCAAAGAACTTTTCATGAGCAACATCCTGAGGGTCATCATCATTCATAGCTAGTTCTTCGAGAATGACCGTTCTCTCATTTTCAAACTCAACTGCATCAATTACAGATGAAGTTAACATGTCTGCAATTACTTGAACTGCAACGGGAATTGCTTTGTCCTGAACTCTTGCATAGTAAGAGGTGTGTTCTTTGCCAGTTGAAGCATTAGATGCTCCACCAACGGAATCAAAAGCAACCGCAATATCTAACGCTGTTCTTGTCTTAGTTCCCTTGAACAAAAGATGTTCTAGGAAATGAGTTGAACCATGGTGGCCATCAACTTCATCACGAGAACCAACTGCAACAGCAAAAGATATTGAAGCACTTTGTGCTCCCGGCATGACCTCAGTTAAAACGCGAACACCGCTTGGGAGAACAGTGCGGCGTACCGTACTGCCTCCCGAAGCGGTGAACTCTAATTCGGGTTGGTCAAGACTGAACTGAACTACGCTCATCTTGGGTTTGGAATCTATTCTTCGTCTGAACTGTCGTCAGAGGCAACTTCGCCTTCAACAACAGGAGATAGAGAGAGTTTTCCGCGGTCATCGATTTTGGTAAGTTCTACCTGAATCTTCTGACCAACTGATAGCACGTCTTCAACATTCTCAACTCGCTTACCAGCTAGCTTGCGTAGTTCAGAGATGTGTAGCAATCCATCCCTACCAGGGCTAAGAGAAACGAAAGCACCGAAGGTAGCAAGCTTCACAACAGTTCCAAGGAATCGCTCACCGATTTCTGGAACATGAGGATTAGCAATGCCGTTGATCATCGCACGAGCAGCTTCAGCAGCTGGGCCATCGGTTGCACCGATGTATACAGTTCCGTCGTCCTCGATTGAGATGACCGCGCCAGTTTCTTCCTGAATCTGGTTAATCATCTTGCCCTTCGGGCCAATGACTTCACCGATCTTGTCCACTGGAATCTTCACAGAGATGATTCGTGGAGCATTAGGTGACATCTCATCTGGTTCGCTAATAGCCTGAGCCATTAGGGCCAAGATGCTCAAACGAGCGTCCTTAGCCTGAGATAAAGCACCTGCAAGAACTGATGATGGAATACCGTCAAGTTTGGTGTCCATCTGGATTGCTGTGATGAACTCTGAAGTTCCAGCAACCTTGAAGTCCATGTCTCCCAATGCATCTTCTGCACCAAGGATGTCTGTCAAAGCAGCGTACTCAGTCTTACCATCAACGGTGTCTGAGATCAGACCCATAGCAATACCAGCAACCGGTGCACGCAGTGGCACACCAGCGTTTAGCAGTGAAAGAGTCGAAGCACAAACAGAACCCATTGAGGTCGATCCGTTTGAACCTAGGGCTTCAGACACCTGACGGATTGCGTATGGGAATTCTTCACGTGAAGGAAGAACTGGAACCAACGCACGCTCAGCTAGAGCACCGTGACCAATCTCACGACGCTTAGGAGTTCCAACACGACCAACTTCACCGGTTGAATAAGGTGGGAAGTTGTAGTTGTGCATGTAACGCTTTGAAGTAACAGGAGAAAGTGAATCGATCTGCTGTTCCATCTTCAACATGTTCAAGGTTGTGATACCAAGAATCTGTGTCTCTCCACGCTGGAAGATAGCTGAACCGTGAACTCGAGGAATAACAGCAACTTCACAATCAATCTTGCGAATGTTTGCCTTGCCACGACCATCGATACGGATGCCCTCTTTTAGAACACGGGTACGAACAACCTTCTTAGTTACTGACTTGTATGCAGCTGAAACCTGGTTTAGCTGAGCATCATCTAGAGACTCTGCAAGCTTTTCCTTTACAGATGCCTTTAGAGAATCATCAGCGTTCTGACGTTCGGCCTTATCCGCAATCTGGTAGATGCTTCCAAGTTCTTTTTCTGCAAGAGCAGCCACTGCTGAGTAAACCTCATCGGTGTATGGAGCAAACAGTGGGTAGTCTGCGGTTGGCTTTGCAGCCTCTGCAGCAACAGCCTGCTGTGCTTTAACCAACTGAGCGATGAAAGGCTTGGCAGCTTCTAGTCCCTGAGCAACTATTTCTTCGCTAGGAGCAGTTGCGCCTTCGTTCTTGATTAGGTTCCAAGAACCTTCGGTAGCTTCTGCTTCAACCATCATGATGGCAACATCTTCTTTACCGTTTTCGATGATTAGGCGACCAGCAACAACCATGTTGAATACTGCACGCTCTAGCTGTGAGTGCTTAGGGAACGCAACCCACTGACCATCGATTAGTGCAACACGCACACCACCGACAGGACCTGAGAACGGAAGACCTGCAAGTTGGGTTGACATCGACGCAGCATTGATAGCAAGTACGTCATACATCTCATCTGGGTGAATTGCCCAAACCGTAACAACAACCTGGATTTCGTTTCTTAGACCATCAGGGAATGATGGACGAAGTGGACGGTCAATCAAACGACAAGCCAAGATAGCTTCGGTTGATGGACGACCTTCACGACGGAAGAATGATCCTGGAATACGACCAGCTGCATACATTCTCTCTTCAACGTCAATAGTTAAAGGGAAGAAGTCGAACTGATCTTTAGGGGTCTTGCTTGCTGTTGTTGCTGAGAACAACATGGTTTCCTCGTCGATATAAACTGCAGCTGCACCCTGTGCTTGCTGAGCTAGACGACCGGTTTCGAAACGGATTACACGCTTACCGTGCTTACCATTGTCGATGATTACTTCTTGTGCTTTGATTTCTGGACCTTCCATGGTCCCTCCTCTTTTATTCTGAATATGAAAACGCGCCAAACACCCATAAAAGGTTTATGAGTGCGTAAATAACGCGTTTGAGTCAATTCGACAAAATGCCTGAACTCAGGCTGACCTGGCCAACAGTAATAAAACTTGGGTAACTTGCCCCAAGATCCACCACCACTGACCAGCAAACCTGCCGTTTTGAACCTATACACAGCCTACCAGCCAACCCCTGATACGCCTATAGGCAACCCTAGAGAGTTGGTGGGACCCTTTTGTTGCCCTCAGCGTAGCTCTTTGAGGGTCGAGACGTAAAAATAACCCTGCTAATCAGGCTGAAGACGAAACTCAGTGCTAATCCGACTAAAACGACGCTAAAACTTGGTAAGAACCTCGAATCATCAAGAATTTGCAGAATTAGCTCTTCTGAAGGGAAATTTGGGTCATCTAGTTGGGCTGAATTGGTTATGTATCCAAAGTTGTATAGGTCGAAGGCAACCATTACGACTCCAACAAAGAATAGGACCAACCCAGGTAGCGGACTCAGTAGCCAAACCCAAGACTTGCCTGCATCTCTAAGTCTTCTGACTGAAACTGCAATGTTAGGGATAACGGTTCCAAATGAAACGATTGTTCCAAAGATGGCGATACCGGTTAGCCGATCTATCGCTGATGCTGTCAAGGATGCGAGCACTGTAAAGAGAACCCAGTACCAGTACTCGGACCTTCCCGCTACTCCCCTAAAGTTCGTGTAGTTTCTAAAACCTGATTGAATCGCACCAACGAAATCCATGATTTACTCCCTACTAAGTCTCAATTCCAAGTTTAAAGCCAAAAAAGAAAAGCCGCTCCGAAGAGCGGCTGATCCTGTGAAAACTTAGCGACGAAGACCGAGTCTTTCGATAAGAGCACGGTAGCGGTCGATTTCAACGTTCTGCAAGTAACCAAGCAGACGACGACGCTGACCAACTAGAAGAAGTAGGCCACGACGTGAGTGGTGGTCGTGCTTGTGGTCTTTTAGGTGCTCTGTCAGCTCTTTGATGCGTTCGGTTAGAACTGCAATCTGAACCTCAGGAGAACCGGTGTCACCTTCGTGGGTTGCGTAATCTTTAATAATTGCTGTTTTCTTTGTAGCGTCCAGTGCCATTAGGTTCCTCTCGAGGCTCGCTGCGCGGCGCAATAAACCTTGTGAATATTGCTCTGAAGATCCGCGGCCGATACACGGCAACCTCTCTATCTTAGCCCAGAACCGGATGCGATTGCTAGCCCAGGATTGCCCTGATTTTCACCAAATCAGCATTAATTGAAGAAATAAGCTCTTCCACTCCTGAGAACTTAAAGGAAGGCCTTATGAAATCCACATATTCAACATTTACCTGTTGGTCGTAGAGATCTAGATCTCTTCTATCCAGGACATGAACCTCTAACAGCCTCGGCACTGCACTGATCGTCTCATTGATGCCAATAGATAGAGCAGCTGGGTATCGTTCCGACTTTGTATGGAGCCAGCCAGCATAAACACCATCCAGCGGAAGAAAACCTTCGGCAAGTCTAGAAATATTTGCAGTTGGAAAGCCCAACTCTCGACCTATCTTGAGCCCATGTTCAACTTCTCCCCTAGTGGCGTGTAGCCGACCAAGGAACCGCTCAGCATGCTTTACATCACCTTTCTCGAGTAGATTGCGGATGTGGGTCGTGGCGACCCTCACTCCATCAACTTCGACAGCCGGCACAGTGTGAACCACAAAACCATGAAAAAGCCCAAGTTGGCGAAGCGCTTCAACGTTTCCCTGCTGACCAGAACCGAATCTAAAATCATCTCCGACAACCACTGCCTTAGCTGAGAGTGCGGTAAGCAATATTTGTTGCACAAACTCCTCGGCACTCAACGAGGCTAATGCTTCGTCAAATGGGAGAGTAATCAATAGTTCAATACCTGCTTGGTCTAAGAGTTCATTTTTTTGAGTTGGCCCGATTATGGGCAGTGGATAAGCATCAGGACTCAGATAGGAACCTGGATGTCTATCGAAAGTTACGACAGTTGGGACGAGTAGAAGTTCTTCAGCTATTGCCAATGTTGACTGCAATAGTGCTTGATGACCTAGATGGATGCCGTCAAATTTGCCTATGGTTACGACAGTAGAACCAAGTTCTTGGGGAAGTAAATTGAGGCCACCAACGCTGATCACTGTTTACGAACTCTTTCTACCTGAGATCCACCAAAGACCAAAAATAGGCAACAGTAGTGGAATAAAACCATAGCCCACTCCAAAGTATGACCACACGGTTGGGTGGTCAAAGATTTTAGGTACGAGAAGGCTCATTGAACCCACTGTCAAAACTCCCAGTAATTCAAAAATGAGTGTGTTCTTGGCAAGTGAAACATTGTTCTTAGCTAAGGCAATTGTGGCAACTATGTATACCAAAGCAGAAAACAAGCTCAGCCAATAAGCCAGCGGGGCCTCGTCATATCTTCGGACCAGTTGATAGATTGCGCGCACTGTCGCAGAGATAGCGAAAACACCATAAACCGCGATGACTAGGTTGCCGATACCACGTTCTTGACGCATAGAACTCATAGCGTCAAGCCTAACCTGCTATTCGGTTGGGATAGGTTTTGGAGATGGAAGTCCCTTGCTGATACTAAACAAAGATTCAATTCTCAAGTTTTCCGCAAGAGGTGCGAAGTTATATCCACCCAGTGAGCCTTGCTGGTCAAGGCGAAGCATAAATCTAGCTATTGCTCGAGGCACTAGAGTCTCATCACTACAGGTGTAGTAATTGACCGGATAAATAGCCTGGTATGGCTTAGGAGCTTCAAAGCCGGAGGCAGCGGTTGGAGTGATGCTTGGGTCTAGTTTCACTGAGATGCCAGAATCGGACTTGGTTAATGCATACTGGCTAGCACCAGATTGAATGCCCTCAAGATCCGGAACAGCAATCACAGGCTCGTTGGTCTCAGGGTCAAGTTCAAGGAAAATTGCAGCCGGATAAAGCCCTAGATAAACCGCATAGCTGTATGGAACTACAGCAACTTGACCGAGTTCTAGAGCCATGTACTGATCAGCGTTCGGAGTCGCAACGGACCCAACAATTAGTTCGTCATCAGATGCAACTCCGGAGAGCTTCAGGAAATCTTCAACCGCATTTAAAGCAATTGAGTCCGCCTCAGGTAGCACCGAGATTGGAAGATTTGGCATTGTGTAGCTGGGGTTGTCACTAGCTAGCTGCTCCCAGTTAGTGATTGAACCTGTTAAAAGCCCAGCCAGGTTCTGAGCAGAAATGTTGAGGCTACCAACATCCGGAAGATTGTAGACAAGAACGCCTGCGTCAACTGCAACTGGAACTGTTTGCAGCGGTGTGCAGGTGGCAGGGTAAGAAGAGATTTGAGCATCTACCAACGCCATTGAATCGGTGGTAACTTCGAAAGTCATTGTTGGTTCTGGGTCTACGCATGAGTAAGTTAGTGAATCGGCCCAACCGACAACTATGTCATTCATGTATTCGGGTGAGCTAACTGAAATGTTGCCATCCACGCAGGTGTAAGACATTTCAGCAAGAGCGGCTTGGACTTCAGGTGGCATTGGGGGATCACAAGCTGTCAAGGCTAGTGTCGCAGAGGATGCGATTGCAATGCTTGCAAAAATTCGTGAAATCTTCATATCTCTAATCCTGGTTGAACTGAAAAGTGCTTATAAACAAACGATAGCGCGGTTGAGAAAATCTCAACCGCGCTACCGCTAATCGTTTGTTGAAACTAGCCGATTGACTTGATCTGTAGAAGTGCGTTTGTCTTGAGCTTTCCGCCAAGAGCAACATAACCAAGTGATGCAGCCTTTGCTGGGATACAGCTACCAACAATATACTTGAAGAAGTCCCCGACAGCTAACTTCACTGCGTCGGTGCTTACCTTGTTGGTTGCAGTTGGAACGAAACGAGGTGCCAGACCGTATGTCAAGATTGACAACTGGTAAGCGCCTGAAACTGACTTTGTGAAGTCAATAGTTACAGTTCCGTTGGTTGCATCTGTTCCACCTGTTACAAAAGACTGAGCGTTTAGGAACTTCGCTGCAGCTGAAGCTGTAGGAGCAACGAATGCGCCAGCAGCGTTCTTCAGTTTCGCAATAGATACGTCAGTTGTTGTTGCATCTGAAAGGTCGAAGTAGGCGATTGCGTTCAGTGAGTCTTCAATTGCTGTTGCAAGGTCACCTGAAGTTGCGTAGCCAGTTCCCTTTACGGTGTTTCCTGAGCCAATTGCTGTTGCCCAAGTTCCGCTCTTTACCCAGCCTTGGCCAGGAAGATTCTGTAGTAGGTAGTTGGCGATGTTTTCGTTTGTACCTGATGAACCTGAACGGTAAAGAACCTTGATGGTCTTGTTAGGCAACTTGATCTTGGCGTTGTTGACCTTGATTGAAGCGTCGTTCCACTTAGTGACTACACCGCGGTAAATGTCAGAAACGTTCTGAGCTGTTAGGTTCAAGCCATCTGCAACACCAGCAGCTGTGTAAACGAAAGCAACAGGTCCACCGAATAGTGGAACAGTTGTGTAGGTTCCGGTAGGGAAGCCTGATGAGTAAACAGAGTCAGATGCACCGAACTTAGTAGTTCCTGCAGCAAACTGGCTTCTACCAGTACCTGAACCTGTTGAAGTGTAAGTAACTTCGTTTGCAGTGTATGCAGCGAGACATGCCTGCATTGCGTTGTTTGCGAATGACGAGCCTGAGCCGTTGATTGACTGACCAGCAGCCTGAGCAGGTGCAGCCAAAAGCACACCAGCAACTACAGCAGCAGAAGCTGCGATAGAAATGATCTTCTTGAACATTTTTCTCCTTGATTTTTAGGTTTATCGATTGTTCGATACTTTGATTGTTATCGCTTTGGGATAACAAAATGCTAGATTTTGTTAGCGATTTGGCTAAGGTCAGGTTAACGTTTGGTTACTTGATTTTTAGCCGAAATGCCCGTTTACATAGTCATTTGTTCTCTGGTCGATTGGACCATTGAAAATCTGCTCTGTAGCGCCGAATTCGACAACTCCGCCAGGTGTGTTGTCATCCGCTAAGAAGAAGGCTGTTTGGTCTGAAACACGCTGTGCTTGCTGCATGTTGTGGGTGACAATCACGATTGTCATGCTGGAGCTGAGCTCCTTGATAGTCTCTTCAATTCTGCGAGTTGAGCCTGGATCTAGCGCTGAACAAGGTTCGTCCATCAACAAAACCTGAGGATTCATAGCCAGAGAGCGAGCAATACAAAGGCGTTGCTGCTGTCCACCAGAGAGTGAAATTGCTTGATCGTTAAGTCGATCCTTGACTTCGTTCCAGATTGAAGCCCGACGAAGAGAGGTCTCGACAACCTCATCTGCACTTTCGATTTTTCTGCCGCTAAGACGCAATCCACTGAGGATGTTGTCGCGAATTGTCATTGTCGGGAATGGGTTTGGCTTCTGGAAAACCATTCCAATCTTGATCCTTACCGAAACTGCGTCGAATTCCTCTCCGTAAATATCCTCGCCATCCAAATAAACAGAACCAGCGAGACCGGCACCTGGTATTAGTTCGTGCATGCGGTTCAGTGTTCTGATGAAAGTTGACTTGCCGCAACCAGAAGGTCCAATCAGCGCGGTCACCTTATTTGCTGGGAATACCAGATTTACGTCACTTAGAACCTGGCGCTGGCCGAACCAAACGCTAATGTTTTCCGAACTAAGTGTTGAGGCTTTCGTCAAGCTGTTCATTTGCTTGCTTTCTGTTTGGTTGGTTTGGATTTGAGCGACTTTGATCTTGATAGCAATCTGGTTGCACCAAAGAGCAACGCAACCAAAATCATAAGGACTAGAGCGGCTCCCCAAGCACGATTCTGGCTTGGCTCAAACACTGAGGCCAAATAGCCGTAAATGTATGCCGGCAATGTCATCATGTTGCCCGAGAAGATGTTCCAAGAAGTTCCATTATTGATTGGCACTGTTAGAAGCAACGGCGCAGTCTCGCCAATGATTCGAGCAACACCAAGCAAAATGGCGGTCACTAAACCGGATTTTGCTGCAGGAAGTATTACTTGGAAGAACGCTCTGTAATTTGGAGCTCCAAGAGCCAATGCAGCGTATCTCAAATCAACTGGAACTAATCGAAGAGCTTCTTCTGCGACTCGGGCTACAGTCGGAAGCATCAAAGGCAGAAGCGCCATAGAACCTAGAAGTCCACTTCTTTCCCAACCTAAAGTAAGAGCAAGAGACATGATAAATAGTCCAGCTACAACAGAAGGCAATCCGCTGATTGCTTGGGTTAGTGTCCTGACCAAGCCTTTGGTCTTTGATTGTGACTGTGTTAGATAGACCGCCATCGCTAGTCCGAGAGGAACTGTCACTATGGTAGTTAGCCCAACAATCATCAAAGTACCAATTACCGCATGACCGACCCCTCCAAAATCTAAGGAAGTCGTGTTAGATACATAGATGTTGTTTTGTGACAGAAAAGTCCAAGAAAACGCCTTGGCTCCCTGCGAAACCAACGACGCTACAACCGACACCAGAAGAACAAGAACGAACGTAGATAAGAAGACGACCAGCACAATAAGAAAGGAGTCGCCGACGCCCCTTCGACCGAAGGCTAAGAATCCAACCAAACTTGCGGCAACTAATTGAAGCGGCAGAAACACTCCCACGAGAGCCAAATTTTGATCAAGGCCTGTGAAAAACACAATAAGAGCTGAAAGCGTCAAGGGCAAAACGCTAGCTAAAAAGATTTGAGATTTTCTTGACTTATTGACCCTGGCCCAGGGCTGAACTGAAGGTCGTGGAGCAAAACTCATTAAATTTTCCTCCAGGGCTGGGCTCGGTTGACAATAACACTGGCTAAGAAGTTGATGCCTAGAGTCAGGATAAAAAGAACGAGACCGGCTGCGATAAGTCCGGACACTTCTTCTTCGCTTGCTTCTCCAAATTTGGACAAAATCATCGAGGCGACAGCTCCACCTTTGGGTTCTAATATTTGAGCCCAGTTGAAGTCGAAGCTAAGTTGAAGAACATAAAAAATGGCTACGGTTTCACCTAGAGCTCGCCCAAGGCCTAGCAACACCCCTCCGACAACTGCCCCAGAAGAAGTTGGGAAAATTACTCTGCGAAAAACCGAAAGTCTACTTCCACCTAGAGCAAGAGCACCATTAATCAAATCTCTATCGAGCTGACTAAAAACTTCTCTGGTGATGCTTGTGATGATTGGGACAATCATGATGGCCACAATCCAGCCTGCGATGAATGGTGAACCAAGAAATCCGTTATCAGCGGTACTCACCTGGAAAAGTGGGAACCAGCCGACGTAACTGTTCAAGAGGGAGGACCACTGAGCCGCGACTGGGGTAAAAACGAACAGACCCCACAAACCGAGAATGACTGAAGGAAGGGCTGCCAATAGATCCACAAGAGTTGTGGCGGCCTTGGCTGAGCGCGAAGGCAACATGAAGACAATCAGATAAGACAATGAAATTGCCAATGGTGTCGCAAAAACAACACCAAGAGCACCAACGAGTACAGAACCCCAAATCATAGGGCCAATTTGCATAACTATGGGATCTTTTGAGTTATTCCACTCAGTTCCGTAAATAAATGGCAAACCCTGTGAAGTAATCGCTGGAAGTGCTTGAATGAAAAGGAAGATAAGGATCAAGGCAACCAGCACGAATGCGAAGTTTGCTGCGATTGAAGCGGTTCTAAAGAACCACTTGTCGCCTCTGCTCAAAGGCCCTGCAGAGAGTTTACGTCTGACAGGCGCAGAATTTGTTACAGAGGCTTCACTCATACCTTGTAGTTTGCCCATTTAGGCTTACCTAAAGTTATAGTGTGGGTTAACGGAAGGTTAACAACTTAGACAGTTCCGAACCTTACTCCAGACCAGATCTGCCACATGCGGACCAGCATTACTGCAATTGTTAGTCCGGACAACCCAAGAACCACAGTTGACCAGCGGCTTCGATCCACAACTGCCCAGCCAACAGCTGCTGGAGGGACAATCAACGCTGTCAAAATATAGCCGAAGAGCTCGACGGTATCCCCCTTTGCCTGATTACCTGTCGAAACCAACGCTATGGTCACGGCTAACTGAACTAAGAGTGCGCCTTCAACTACTGCAACTGCGCCAACCGAGTACCAAGATGGCTGACGGTTCAGGAGACCTAAGACAATGCAGTAGAGACCAGCGGACAAGGCTAGAAATACTTGTAATTGATAGGCCCACTCAAACATGCGATTCTCCAACGCTAAAGACAACAAGTGACTTGAGGTTATTTTCACCTGCTGAATCAACCACTGCAATCAATTTGCCATCGGCTAGCACTGCAGTTGGAGATTGGACTGAACCTGCAATCTTTTTACCGTGGCCAAGGTCAATCTCATCCTGAGAAGTAATTATTTTCGAAGGCAGGATAATTGGTGCAGCAACTGCCAATTCGATAATTGTTGCCTTAGAGGACACTTCAAAGTTGAAAACATCTTTCACTTCGAATTCACCAACCCTAGTTCTTCTCAGCGCTGTGAGGTGTCCGCCAACTCCAAGATCGATTCCAAGATCTCTTGCTAGGGCTCTGATGTATGTTCCACTCGAACAATCCACGACAACGTCTAGGTCTATGTGATTCACTTCTCTTCGAATTGGTCCTACGACCTCGAACCTTGAAACAATTACTTCACGACTTGGAAGATCTACTTCTTCTCCAGCTCGAACTCTCGCATAGGCTCTTTCACCATCAACCTTGATTGCAGATACTGCTGAAGGTTTCTGCTGAATTACCCCAGTCAATTTATTGATTGACTTTAAAACCTGTTGTTCAGAAATTGCAGAAATCTGTTCCATCGTTGAAGTTGAAATAACTTCACCTTCGCGATCATCAGTGACAGTTGAGGAACCGAGCTTGATTGTTGCTTCGTAGGTTTTGTCTTTTCCAACAATGAACGTAAGCAACCTGGTTCCAGATTCAATACCTAATACAAGCAAACCCGTTGCCATTGGGTCTAAAGTTCCAGCGTGACCAACTTTTCTGGTTCCAAGAAGTTTTCGAACTCGACTAACAACATCGTGGCTGGTGATTCCCTCAGGCTTATCAACAAGTAACAATCCAGGGGTTGCCAAGTATTACTCGTTCTCTTCGAAGATAACTTTAGGTTCTTTGTACGGGTTCTCCCCTGCCGCAAATTCCGCGTCCTTGGCAAGCTTTGCAACTTCTGCATCACGCGCACGTGCTTGCGCTAACAAATCATTCATATGGGCAGCAGTTTCTGGAACTTCATCGGAGATGAATTCAATTGTTGGAGTTAGTCGAATGGATAGCTGTCTACCAATCTCTCCTCGAATCTTTCCACGGTTGCGCTCGATAACGTCGTTGCTTTTAGCTCTTGCCGGAGCCTCCCCAAAGAAGGTATAGAAAATCTTGGCATGAGATAGATCAGGTGTCACCCTCACATCGGTGATCGTGACAAACCCTAGATCTGGATCCTTAATTACCTTCTCAAGTGCATCTGCTGTTAGAACTTTGATTCGTTCTGCCAGACGTCTAGCTCTCGCTACATCAACCATTAGACCCTCGGCTTCTCACGCATCTCATAAGTCTCGATGATGTCCCCAAGTTCAATCTCATTGAAACCAGCAAGTCCGATACCACACTCAAAGTCTGTCTTGACTTCGTTAGCATCGTCCTTGAATCTCTTCAATGACTCAATCTTTAGGTTCTCTGCAAGCATTGTTCCGCCTCTAGAGATTCTGGCCAACGAGTTGCGCTTGATAGAGCCAGAACGAACAATCGAACCAGCAATGGTGCCAACTTTAGAAGACTTGAAGATCTCTCGAACCTCAGCAGTTCCAAGTTGAGCCTCTTCGTATTCAGGCTTGAGCATTCCCTTGAGTGACTTCTCAATGTCTTCAAGAGCTGCATAGATGACACTGTATTGACGGATCTCAACACCTTCACGGTCAGCTCGCTCCTTTGCCTTGTTATCTGGCTTGACGTTAAATCCGATGATGATTGCGCTATCAACAGTTGCAAGGTTGACATCGCTTTCAGTAATTGCACCAACACCACGGTGAATGATTCGAAGTTGAACTGAATCGTCAACTTCAATCTTCAACAATGAATCTTCAAGAGCTTCAACAGCACCAGAAACGTCACCCTTGATGACCAAGTTGAGAGCTTCAACCTTGCCGTCTTCAAGTGCCTTGGTGAAGTCTTCGA